>SMLU01000003.1:0-300000 GCA_007859745.1 Phycisphaerae bacterium RAS1
GAGCGAGCGGTTCTTAAGCCTCCGCTCCCTCACGGTCACGGCTCCGAAAGAGCTCTGCGCCGCGCGTGAGCAAGCGGTTCTTAAGCCTCCGCTCCCTCACGGTCACGGCTCCGAAAGAGCTCTGCGCCGCGCGTGAGCGAGCGGTTCTTAAGCCTCCGCTCCCTCGCGGTCGCGGCTCCGAAAGAGCTCTGCGCCGCGCGTGAGCGAGCGGTTCTTAAGCCTCCGCTCCCTCACGGTCGCGGCTCGGAAAGAGCTCTGCGCCGCGCGTGAGCAAGCGGTTCTTAAGCCTCCGCTCCCTCACGGTCGCGGCTCCGAAAGAGCTCTGCGCCGCGCGTGAGCAAGCGGTTCTTAAGCCTCCGCTCCCTCACGGTCACGGCTCCGAAAGAGCTCTGCGCCGCGCGTGAGCAAGCGGTTCTTAAGCCTCCGCTCCCTCACGGTCGCGGCTCCGAAAGAGCTCTGCGCCGCGCGTGAGCAAGCGGTTCTTAGGCCTCCGCTCCCTCGCGGTCGCGGCTCGGAAAGAGACTCGCCGCCGCCACGACGCGCTCGATCACCTCGCCGAGCTCGCCCCGCACGCGCGCCCCCGCACTGGCCACGTGCCCGCCGCCCCCGAATGCTTCCGCGATCGGCAGCACGGCCGTCCCGCCTTCGCCGCGGAAGTTCACGCGAATGACGCCCGGCTCGCCCTCCGTGAAAAGCATCGCCACCGTGATCCCCTCGATCGAGCGCGGGATTTCGACCTGGTTATCGATGACGTTGGCATCGCAGCCGGTGGCGGCGATTTCGGCCAGCGACGCACTGCTCCACGCCACGCGGCCGTCGGCCGAAATGCGCGTATTCTGATGGATGAGCTGGTGCAGCGCGAACTCCTCGCGCGTCTGGCTGCGGTGCAGTCGTTCGCCGACTTCCGCGATGCGCGCTCCGGCGCGGGCGAGCTGATGCGCCACGTCGAGGCAGCGCGGCGTCGTGCTGGCCAGGGAAAAACCCTGCGTGTCGCTGTGAATGCCGGCGTAGAGCAGCGTGGCGATGTCGGACGTCGCCGCGCAGCCCAGCGCGCACAGCAGCTCGAATGCCATTTCGGCCGTGCTGCTGCGGTGCGGATCGACCCAGTTCACGTCGCCGTATCGGGTGTTGGTGGCGTGATGGTCCACGTTGATGATCGGGGGCAGCGCCGCGAAGGCCGCCGCCTCGCCGGCGATGTTGACGCGCTTCTCACGCGCCGTGTCCAGGATGAGTGACGCGTTGCAGGCCCGCACCTCGACCAGCGTCCCGCCGTGCATCGCCCCGAGCGCGGTCAGGTAGGTCAGTTTCCGCGCGACGCTCTCGGGCGGAAGGCTCAGCACGCAGGATTTTCCGATCGACGTCAGCCCCAGCCGCACGGCCCCCATGCTGCCCAGGCAGTCCGCATCCGGGTTGACGTGACCCAGAATCGCAATCCGCGAAGCGCCACGAAGCGCGTCCGCCGCCGCCCCCGCGCTGCTCTCACGTTCGGCTGAGATCATGCGCGAATTCTACATCAGAACGCGCGGCGACGCCCTGGCTCGCCGGCGATGGCGACGTCAACCGGCGGCGGGCGAGAGCAGGTCGCGCGCCGCCTGCTCCACCGCGTCGAGATCCTCACGATCGTGAAACTGAATCCCCTGTCGCAACAGCGCGGATACATCGGCCCGTGTCGGGTGCCGGAAGTAGCTGCGCTTCGACAAATCCTGCGGATACGCGCCCTGCTCCGACGTCTCTCCCGCGTAGAAGCGGTTCAGCATCGGCGAAACCAGCGCCATCTGCTTCCGCAGTACGCCCAGCACCGTCCGCAGCCCGGCCATCGCAAACCGCCGCTGTTCGATGATCGGTCCGGCGTCCAGCCGCGACGCGATCTGATGCAGCGTCACCCCCGACTCGCTCTCGCCATTCCGCAGGTACCAGAAATAGGGCGACAATCCCGCATACGCCGGCAGCAGCGCGTAGTGCGCGTTGACGGCCGCGCGCGACGGCACTTCAACCAGTTGATCCTGGAAGCGCGTCGTCGCGCTGAACGAAAGCAGAATCTCCGGGGCAAAACCGCGAACGCGCTCGACAATCGCCGGCTCGTTGATGTCGGCCGCGTCGATCACCTCTGCCGGACTCCCCACGTGCCGCAGATACTCCGCGACGGTGGGGCACAGTCCCTTGCCACGCAGACGCATCGGCAGCAGACGATTCGTAAGCAACTTGAACTTCGTGTAGGCCCACCCGCTGCGCAGGAACATGCGCCAGACGCCGATGATGTTCGACCGCTGCGACGGAAGCCGCGTGGTGATGAACACCGCCGCGATGTCCCGATGGTGCGCTTTCAGGAAGTCGCCCAGCGACAGCAGGCTCAGCAGGTTCCCGTTTGTAACCAGAACGGTTCGCAACGCACACCCAAACACGTTGTGGACGCCGGCCTACCCGCGTGCAACAGCCGCCTCGAGCGTCGCGACAAACGCCGATCCCAACGCATCGCGGGAAAACTGCGCCTCCGCCAGCGCCCGCGCCGCCCGGCCCATCGCCGGCAGCTCGCAGCGCCGCGCGCGCAGCGACAGCACCGCATCGGCGAAAGCCTTCGCGTCGTCTGGAGGCACTACGACGCCGCAGCCGTGCTCGCGGATCAGCCCTGCCAGCCAGCCGGGATAATTGTTGAGCACCGGCAGCCCGCACGCAATGTAGTCGAAAAACTTGTTGGGCGAGGTGCCGTAGTAGAACGCCGGAATGTTCTTCAGAATCATCATGCCGATGTCCATCCGCGGCAGGATGCGGGCCAGCTCGGCCTTGGGCACCGACGCATGCCACAGGCAGATTTCGCCCAGCCCCTCCGCCGCGCTGCGCTGCATCAGCCGCTCGCGCTGCCCGCCCTGGCCGATGAACACGAACCGCACGCCCTTCACACCACGGCGCTTCAGCTCCGCCGCCGCGTCCAGCACGCCGTCCAATCCGTTCGCCAGGCCGTGCGCCCCGGTGAAGATCAGCCGGAAATCACCCGCCTCGCCGAAACGCGGATCGTCCAGCGGCGCATCATCCGGCTGAAACAGATCGAGGTCGGCCGCGTTGGGCACCAGCGCGACATGCTCGGCCGGATAACCGGTCTTGCAGATCCCCTCCTTGATGCCCGGCGCCAGCGCAATGATTCGGCGCGCGGCGCGGTAATACGTGCGCTCCATCCGCCGCGTGTACCACTTCAGCAGCGGGTTCCGGATGATTCCCATGGCGATCGGGAGCTCGGGCCACAGGTCGCGCACCTCAAATACGAACGGCACACCCAGCCCGCGGGCGCCCAGCATGCCCGGCTTGCCCACCGTCAGCGGCGTCGACGTCGCGAACACCAGGTCGGCCCTGCTGGATTTCACCAGTTCAGTCGCCGTCCGCGCAAATCGCTGAAACGCGAGAATGCGGCGAGCGAAGCCCATCTGGTTTGCGTAGGGCTCGGCGATGCACAGCACGCGAATGCCGTCGATCTCCTGCTCGGTGACCCGCCCGCGCACCTCAAAACAGCTCGCGGTGACATCGCTGACGCCGCAGATCATCGTGACGCTGTGTCCGGCGCGCAGCAGGCGCCGGCTCATCTCGTAGGAGCGCGTTCCCATGGCGCCCTTGGTGGTCGAAAAATGCTGGTGGATATACGCGACGTGCATGGACCGATAGTTCCTGCGGCCGATCGGGCCGCGTCGCGCCGGGCGCACCGACCCTCGAATCATCGGCCGGACCGCAGCACCGGCCGAGTGTAGTTTGCCGCTCCACTCGGAGCAATTCGCGCATCGCCTAGCCAATTCTCCAGTGACTCATAACGGCGCCGCCGACGTCACGCGACCGGTCCGCGAAGCGCCAACCACGCCCGTAGCAGAACCTGCGTCGCAGCCTTGTCGGGGAATTCGTAGCCGCGGTACAGATCCGGATCGTGGTGAATCGCGACGCGCAGGTTGGGCGGGCCCACACAGCCGGGACAGCCATTCTCACAGCCGCAGCCTTCGAGCAGCTCGGCCGCCATCCGAAGCAGGTCGCTCGCGCACTCGTATCCGTGCCGGCAATAGCCGACCCCGCCCTCGTAACGGTCGTACAGGATGATGGTGCTGACGCCCAACTGCGAGGAATCAACCACGCCGCCAATGTCGTAACGGTCGCTCATGGCCAGCGTCGGCAGCACCACCACCAGCAGATTGCGAATGCCGGAGAGCGCTTCGAACGCCTTGTGACCCGCGTCGCGAAGCGCCGCCAGCGCATCGGGCGGCGGTTGAAACCAGCAGCCGCTGGTGTTGATCGTCTGCGGCGGCAGATCGGCCTTGGTCTGGCCGATCAGTTCGGTGGTGTAGAACTTGAACTTGCGAAAAGCGGTCGTCTGCCACTTTACCAGCACGTCGCCGAAGCAGCGCCGCCCGCGCTCGGATCCGTCGCCGACGAATCGAATGGGCTCGGTCAAACGCTGTCCGACGATGCGGCACTCGCTGGCCAGCACCGGCTGCGTGTAATAGTCGACCTCCTGCCTCTCTACCCGCGCCAGCTTTGCAGAGCAGTCCAACTCGCGAACCAGGTAGCTCTCGCCCTGGTGCAGGTAGACCGCGCCGGGGTAGATCAGTTCCGGCGCCGAAATCGAATCCACGTTCCCCAGCACCTCGCGCTTGCCGTCGCGCTCTTCAACGATCGCGTACGTCGCGCTGCTGATGGTGCGCAGGTCAACCTTCGCAGCCGCAAAGTCGGGCGAGGACCAGAAGTACCGCCCGTCCGTCTGCCGCAGCTTCGCGTCTTCGGCCATCGCGTCAGCCACCTCTGCCGCATTCCCGCCGAACCGGGCCAGGTCGTCCGCAGACAGCGGCAACTCGAACGCCGCGCAGCCGAGCTGCGCCGCCTGAATCAGCGGGTTCTGCGGGTCAATCACCGCTTTCTCCAACGGCTTGTCGAAGATGAACTCCGCGTTGCGCATCAGGTACTGATCGACCGGATCGTCATACGCCACGAAGATGGCCAGCGACTCATCCTGCCGCCGCCCGGCGCGGCCGGCCTGCTGCCAGAGACTGCACAGCGTCGACGGAAAGCCGATCAGGATGGCGGCGTCCAGCGAGCCGACGTCGATGCCCAGCTCCAGCGCGTTCGTGCTGCACACGCCGAGCAGCCTGCCCGAGAACAGCGCCTGCTCGATTTCCCGCCGCTCCAGGGGCAGGTAGCCGCCGCGATAGGGCCGAATCCTGGCCGCCAGGTCCGGCCGCTTCCGCTGCGTCAGCGATTCCTGCAGATACTTGTACAGCAGTTCCGCCACGACACGCGCCTTGCCGAAGGCGATCGTCCCCGCGCCGGCCTCCAGCAGCGCCTCCATCAGCCGCTGCGCTTCGACATTCGCACTGCGCCGGCTGATGCGCGTGGCGTCGTCCACCCACGGCGGATTCCAGAGCACGAACCAGCGCCGTCCGCGCGGCGAGCCATCCCGGTCAATCAGCCGCATCGGCCGGCCCGTCAGGCGCTCCGCCAGCTCGCGCGGATTGCCCAGCGTGGCGGAGGCGCACAGGAACTGCGGCGACGCGCCGTAATGCTCCGCAACGCGCTGCAGCCGCCGCACCACGCCGGCCACGTGGCTCCCGAAAATGCCGCGGTAGCTGTGAATCTCGTCGAGAATGACGTACTTCAGCCGAGCGAAAAAGCCCGCCCACTTCGCGTGGTAAGGCAGAACGCTGATGTGCAGCATGTCCGGATTGGTCAGCAGCATGCTGGCGCTGCGGCGGATGCCGGGCCGCTTGCTCGTGGGCGTGTCGCCGTCGTAACAGCCGGGTTTGGCGATGTCGCCGATGCCGGCGGCGGCGACCATCCGCTCGAGGTTGCCAAGCTGGTCATACGCCAGCGCCTTGCTGGGGAAGAGATACAACGCACGGGAGCCGGGATCGTCGATCAGCGACGAAAACACCGGCAGGTGAAAGCAGAGGCTCTTTCCCGACGCCGTGCCGGTGCAGACGACAAAGTTCTCGCCGGCCCCAGTCGCATCCAGTGCGTCTGCCTGGTGCCAATAGAGCTGCTCGATGTTTTCGGCGGTCAGCAGTCGCGAAAGACGGTCGGGCAGAGCGGACACGGGGGTGCGATACTCGGCGGCCCGCGGCTCAATACAGCGCGTCGCGGCGATCTGATCGCGGTAATGACGATCCCGGGTCAGTCGGGCAAGAAACGACTCGACGTTCATGTTTCGACCAGCAGCACTCCAGCGCAACTCCGATACCGAACATATATATAACATGCGTCCACCCGGTTGGCCAGCGCCGCCGGCCGCACCGCTTTTCCGAACCCGCCGCGCCTGGCGGCGGGTTGACGATCGTGAGCGAGCGGCGTCTCATGGGCTGGGGACGTCACCCCGCCGCTTGGCGCGGCGGGTTCGGACCGAGCTGCGCACCGAGCCCGCCGCTTGGCGCGGCGGGTTCGGACAGAGCTGCGCACCGAGCCCGCCGCTTGTCGCGGCGGGTTCGGACCGAGCTGCGCACCGAGCCCGCCGCTTGGCGCGGCGGGTTCGGACAGAGCTGCCCGCCGAGCCTGCCAGACCGCACAGTCACACCCGGCAATCCGTCGCCTGATCCACCCCCTTGGCAACGCTCCCGAATCGCCTTATAGTAAAGAACTCGTTTCGAATCGGCGGCCGGACGCCTCGTGCGGCCCGGCCGGAGTGATGGATCACGGAGTGCCGCGATGGCGGTAAAGCTGCGTCTGAAGCGTTTTGGCCGTACTCATAAGCCTCTCTATCGCCTGAGCGCCATGGACTCGCGCTGCCCGCGCGACGGCGTCACGGTCGAGGAGCTCGGTCAGTACGACCCCACCAATGCCGATAAGTCCAAGCAGGTCCAGCTCAACGCCGAACGCATCAAGTACTGGCTCAGCGTTGGCGCCCAGCCGTCGGAGACGGTCGCCGGCCTGCTCAAGCTGTCCGGAATCAAGAAGTAGTGAATTCGCGGCGGTACATGGCTGCTCACCATGCGAATCGACGTTTTGACACTGTTTCCCGAGGTAATGTCGCCGTATCTGGCGGCCAGCATCCTCGGTCGTGCGCAAGCCGCCGCTTTCGCTGAAATTCATCTCCACCAGCTTCGCGATTACTCCACCGACCCACATAAGAAAGTTGACGATCGCCCCTTCGGCGGCGGCCCCGGAATGGTGCTAATGTGTCAGCCCGTCGTCGATGCGGTCGCCGCGATTGAAAAACTGGACCAGCGCCCGGCCCTGCGGATCATGCTCACCCCGCAGGGCCGGCCCTTTACGCAGCAGACCGCCCGCCGCTTTTCTGCCGCTCCTCGACTTCTGCTCATCTGCGGCCACTACGAAGGCTTCGACGAACGCATCGTCGCGCTGCTGCAACCCGAAGAAATCAGCCTCGGCGATTTTGTCCTCACCGGAGGCGAAATCGCCGCTCTCGCAATGATCGATAGCGTCGTCCGGCTGCTGCCGGGCGTTCTCGGAAACGACGAGACGCTCAGCGCCGAGTCGTTCGACAACGGCCTGCTCGACTGTCCGCACTACACCCGCCCGCGCGCGTTTCGCGGGCTGGAAGCGCCGGCCGTGTTGCTCTCCGGCAACCACGCGGAAATCGCCGCGTGGAGGTCGCAGCAGGCCCGCGCGCGAACGGCCGAGCGCCGCCCGGATTTGCTGGAGGCCGCGCCACTCACGGACCAGCCTCTGGGGGACCGGCCTCTGGCCGGCCTGGCGAACGCCGGTAGCGGCCGGCCCCCGTGCCGGCCGTCGATGGCCGAAGACCGTTCGCACGATGTACGGCCGGCACGGGGGCCGGCCGCTACCGACCTGTCGCCGGCGGTGCGTACTTCGTCGTGCCCGGCTCTGCATCCGATGGTCTCGTCCTGCTGAGTTTGCCGCGGCGGCGCGGGAAGCGTTGACCGCTCAGAATGGAAAGTGAGTCGCTGCGATGAGAAACCCCCTGTTTGATGTCGTCGAGAAGAAGTACAAACGCGCCGCCGTCCTCGATTTTGAGATCGGCGACACGGTCGTCGTAACCATCCGCATCGTCGAAGGCGACAAGGAGCGGCTTCAGGACTTCGAGGGCGCCGTGATCGCCCGCAAAGGCAGCGGCCTGGACGAAATGTTCACCGTCCGCCGCCTGGTAGGCAACGAGGGCGTCGAGCGCATCTTCCCCGTGCACTCGCCCAAGATCGCGTCCATCAAGAGCGTCCGCAGCGGCAAGATCCGCCGCTGCAAGCTCTACTTCCTGCGCGACCGCGTCGGCAAGGCCCGCAAGCTCCGCGAGCGCCGCATCTCCGCCGAAGCCCGTAAGGCCGCGTCCGACGCCCGCGCCGCGCGCGCCAAGGTGGTGGCCGAAGCAGCCGAGGCCGTCGCCGCCGCCAAGGCCGGCCGCGGCGAGCCGGCGCTGGCGTCAAGCTGAGCCGATCCGAGCCGCGACCCTTCGTAGGGTCCGCTGTGCGGACCTCTTCTTCCGTCAGCACGGTGGCGGCCTGCGGAAAAAAGGTCCGCACAGCGGACCCTACCGTCTGCGGAAAAAAGGTCCGCACAGCGGACCCTACCGTCTCAGAAGGCGGCTTGGACGAACCGGGACTATGGCAGCGCAGCGCAACTCACGTGACGCCGATCCGCGGCACGTCCTGGGGGCGCAGGGCGAGGCCCTGGCCGAGTCTCACCTTCGCAACCTCGGGTACAAGCTTCTGGCACGTCGCTTCTCGACGCCGGTCGGCGAGATTGACCTCGTCATGCGCGACGCCGGCGCGATCGTCTTCGTCGAAGTGAAATCGCTCCGCAGCGACCGCTGGAGCGATCCGGAATCCAGAGTCACGCCCGCCAAGCAGCGCAAGCTGCAATCAGCCGCCGAGTGGTATCTCAACCGGCATCGCCTCGCGGCCAGGGCCGTGCGTTTCGACGTGGTGGCAGCCGTCATCCCCGAAAATGGCGATCCGCAGATCGTGCATTTTCCGGATGCGTTTTAGTCTCGATTTGTAGGCTGGGCTGAGGACTCGAAGCCCAGCGCGGCCAGTTGCTGGGCTTCGAGTACTCAGCCCAGCCTACGACTCTCGAAGCCCAGCGCGGCCAGTTGCTGGGCTTCGAGTACTCAGCCCAGCCTACGACTACGACTCTCGAAGCCCAGCGCGGCCAGTTGCTGGGCTTCGAGTACTCAGCCCAGCCTACGACTCTGGGCTTCGAGTACTCAGCCCAGCCTACGACTACGACTACGGCCTACGACTACAACTCGTCATCCGATTCTCGCCGCCTCACTCATTCTCAACCCGCACAACCCGATCGCAATCGCATCCGCCACGTCATGCGGTTCGGGCAGCCGCGCCAGCCGCAGCGTGCTGGCGACGCAGCGCTGCATCTGCCGCTTGGAGGCGTGGCCGTTGCCCGTGAGCACCTTCTTGACGTTTGTCGCCGCGACCGACAGCACCCGCACGCCCATCCGCGCCGCCGTCGCCAGGATCACCCCCCGCGCATGTCCCATCAGGATCGCCGTCCGAGGATGCTTGTAGTGCGCGTAGAGTTGCTCGCACGTCAGGATCGCCGGATGGTGGGCCTCAATGACCGCGGCAAGGCTCTTCTCCAATTCGACCAGACGCTCTTCGAGCGGCGTCCGCGGCGTCAGCCGAATCACGCCGGCCTCGACCAGCACGGCATCATCCAGCCGCGAGCCGGCCGATAATATGGCGTAGCCGGTCCGTTGCAGCCCGGGGTCGATCCCCAGCAGTAGCGGCGCCGCGTCTCCCGATCGGCGGCTGACGGCGAATCCCTCGGCGGGGGTGCTCATCGGCGCTCTTTCCGGCCCGGCCGCGCGGAACACGCTCCCGAAAGCCGATGAAGTTTACGACATATGCGACGCGTGGCGACCATCATATAATTGGTCGCCCGCCGCGTGAAACTTTCCGTGCGGGCCGGATGAGTGGCGAGGGTGGCGCGGGATTCTCGCCCGCGCGTGTGCAGGCTCCAAAGCCCGCACCACCCGGACGCACGACGACGAAAGGACGTACTCTGCATGCCTTCACGGCGCCCGTACCGCACGATTCTCACTGCAATCCTGTTGCTCCCGACTCTGGCGCTGGGCGCCGATGAGACGCTCACGTCGGCTTACGACGCCATCCTGCGCGGCGAGTTCGACGCCGGCAAGTCGGTCGTCGCCGGACTGCACAACGGCGGCGCGCAGGTCAAACAGGTCGAAACATGGCTCGACTCCTACAGCAAGGTGGCCGAGTCGCGCACCGAGCTGAGGCAGAAGACTTTTGAATGGAATCTCGATAACGCGAAGAAGGCGCTGGATGAGGGCAAGACTTACCTGGCGCTGAGCTTCGCAACCGGCGCCTCGTTCTACGCTCCCAATCGCGCGTCGTTCTCCTGCGATCCGTGGGTCGCGACGCTCACCGAGAAGGCCCGCGCGGAGGCGCAGGCCTTCGAAAAAGCCGACAAGTGGGCCCGCGCCACCGCCTACTACTCCGCCCTGGAGCGCCTGCACGAGGAGGATGACCAGCTCCGCGAAACGCGCGAGCAGGCCGGCCGCCATGCGCGGCTCGAAATCGTGTACGACAGCAAGGAAGCGCTGCAGCGCCGCACGAAGGACGTCAACGGCGACCTGCTGAAGACCGCCCTGAAGCGAATCAACAGCGATTACTTCGAGCAGCCCGACTTTCGCGCGCTGGCCGACGGCGCCCTGTGGAACATTGAGGCGCTCTGCAACACGCGCAAGCTCTACGAATACCTCGACGGCGTCGGCAACCCCGAGGCCCGCAACCTGTTCATCAAGAAGCTCGGCGAGCTGCGGGCGCAGGTCAAGCGTGAGGAGCGCTACAGCCACGACGACCTGAAGAAGCTCTACTCGCAGATCGCCTTCGCCAACAAGGAAACGGTGAGCCTGCCCGAGGAGCTCCTGATCGTCGAGTTCCTCGAAGGCGCGCTGCAGGAGCTCGACGACTACAGCAACATGGTCTGGCCCGCCGACCAGGCCGAATTCAACAAGCTCATGATGGGCGACTTCGAAGGCGTCGGCATCCAGCTCGGCGTCGATGACCGCAGCGGCCGGCTCAAGGTGGTCACCCCCCTCGAAGACTCGCCCGCGCTCGAAGCCGGCATCCGCCCGGGCGACCTGATCATCAGCGTCAACGGCGGGACGACCAAGGGTTGGACCACTGAAGACGCCGTGCGAAACATCATGGGTCCCTCCGGCTCCGAAGTAACGCTCGGCCTCTTCCGCCCCACCACCGGCAAGGAACTCGAGTTCAAACTCAACCGCCGCCGCATCATTCTGAAGACCGTCCGCGGCGTGAATCGCCTGGACGACGGCAAGGGCGCCGCCTGGAATTACATGCTCGACACCGACGAGGGCGTGGCCTACATCCGCTTGACCGGTTTTCACCCCGAGTCGGCCAACGAGCTGAGCGATGCGCTCAAAGCGGCCAAGGCCCAGGGCATGAAAGGGCTGATCCTCGACCTGCGCTACAACCCCGGCGGTCTGCTGGATGTCGCGGTCGAGGCCGTCAGCACCTTTGTCGAAAGCGGCAAGGTCGTCACCACCAGCGGCCGCCGCGAGCAGAAAGAGCGGCACGACGTCACCGGCCGACCCGAGTGGCAGAACCTCCCGTTGATCGTCCTCATCAACGAAGGCAGCGCCAGCGCGTCAGAGATTCTGGCCGGCGCGCTGCAGGATCACGAGCGCGCCGTCGTCCTCGGCGAACGCACGTTCGGCAAGGGAAGTGTTCAAAAGGTCCTCCCGATCGGCGACAAGGCGCGACTCAAACTGACGACCGCGCTCTACTACCTGCCCAGCGGACGGTCGCCGCACAAGAAACCGCACGCCGACGAATGGGGCGTTTCACCCGACGTCGACGTGGACCTGACGCCCAAAGAAATCCGCAAGGTCATCGAAAAACAGAACGCTTTGGCGGTGATTCGCTCCGGCGAAGCGGAGGCCGAGAAGGCCGCCGAAGAGGTTGACCTGTCCGCGCTCAAGGACGACGGGAAGGAAAAGGACAAGGACGACGACGAGCCGCTGCTGAGCGAGGCCGATTTGAAGCTGCTCGAGTCCGATCCCTTCAAGGCCCCGGACGCCGACCCGCAGCTCGAAACGGCGCTCCTGCAGATGCGCGTGAAACTGACCGCCAACCTGCCCTGGCCGGCGCGGAAGCTCGCAGCCGTGAAGGACGACGCCAAGCGACAGTAGAGGCCACCGCAGAGCTCTTTCCGAGCCGCGACCGTCGGGAAGTGGGGTTCGGCGTGGGGGGCCGGGGTCTGGCATGGGAGACCGGCCTCCGGCCGGTCTTACCGCTTCGGCAGTGCGAGACCGGCCAGAGGCCGGTCCCCCAACCGCCGACGGAGCAGGTGCCGTCGCGCCGTGCGAGACCGGCCAGAGGCCGGTCCCCCGACCTGACCTCGTGCTACCACCACCACCCGTCCCAGTACCCGCCCCCGCAGCACCCCGGATCGACGTACGTCTCTCCGTAGTAGTACTCGTCTACGTACGCCGGGCTCCCGTAGCCGTACCCGTCGTACCCGTACCCATACCCGTAGATCGGATAACTGCCCAGCCCGCCGGCGTACGGCTCACACGCGACCGTGAATTGCATGACAGCCCCCGCGGCCAGACACGCCGACAGCCACTTTGCGTTGCGACGCATGGCGCACCTCCATCTCGCCCACCCGTTCGACTGTTCAGACACGCGCCCGGGCCGAACGTTGGGGCGAAGTGAGTTTGGAGAGCGCCGGACTCCGCCTACCTGCAAATCTGGGTGCCCGCGTTGCCGCTTAACGCTTCCGAAATCCGGTCGAGGTGGCAGATCAGTGCCCGCGCCCCAGGCCGCGTCGATTCCTCGACGAAGCCGGCGGCCGCTTCCACCTTCGGCCCCATGCTCCCGTCCGGAAACTGGCCGGCCGCCCGGTAGCGCCGTGCCTCCGCAACCGTGAGGCGCTCCAGAAACCGCTGCGAGGGCTTCCCAAAGTCCAGCGCGACCTGCTCCACCTCCGTGGCGATGAGCAGCACGTCCGCCCCGACCAGCCGCGCCAACAACGCCGATGTGCGGTCCTTGTCGATAACCGCCTCAATGCCCGACCACCGGCCGTCATCGCCGCGCACCACCGGAATCCCCCCTCCCCCGCCGACCACCAACAGCCGCCCGCGCTCCGCCAGCTCGCGAATCAGGTCGATCTCGACGATCGCCCGCGGCGACGGCGACGCCACGACCCGGCGAAACCGCCCGCGCGACGTTTCCACGATGCGCCAGCCGTGCGCCCGACGAAACTCCTCGGCCTTCAGCGCGGTGTACGGCCGGCCGATCGGCTTGGTCGGGTTGGCGAAAGCCGGATCGTTCGGGTCCACCTCCACGCACGTCACGATCGCCCCGGCCCGTCGCGGGTCGCCCCGCCGCTGCAACTCGTTGTTCAGGCACTGCGCGATCATGTAGCCCATGCCCGCCTGAGTGTCGGCGACGCAGATTTCCAAGGGCAGCATGTACACTTCGCGCGACGCCAGCTCCGCCCGCCGAAGCACATTGCCCACCTGCGGCCCGTTGCCGTGCGTGATCAGCAGGCGATAGCCGGCCTGCGCCACATCCGCGAGCCGCACGGCCGCGGCCCGCGTCGCGGCGAACTGCTCCGGGATGTTCCCCTCGGCATGCGGCGGGGAAATGGCGTTTCCGCCCAGTGCGACGACGACGAGGGGATCGGCCGAACTCATCTTCACCAATATAAGTGTGTGAATGAACAGACACCAACGCGTGCCCGCCCGCTACGGCACTTTTCTCAGCCGCGTCGCATCCAACAGCACCTGAAAACATACGCACGCAAACGCCGCGATCAGCCACGCCTGCGAGCGCTCCTCCCAGCGGACGAACCGCCGCTCCTCCACTTTCGTCCGCTCCAGCTTGTCGATCTCCTCGTAGATCTTCCGCAATGACTCTCGATTCGTGGCGTGGAAGAACTTGCCGCCCGTGACGTCGGCGATCGCCCGCAGATCGCGACTGTCCACCGGACGCCGGAACGGACCCTGCTGTTGACCCGTGCCCGCCAGAATGGTGTACACCTTGATGCCGTAGTTCGCCGCCAGGTCGCCCGCCTGCTGCGGCTCGACGTTGCCCATGTTGTTCTCGCCGTCCGTCAGCAGGATGACGATGCGGCTGCGGATGACGTGCTGCTCGCCGGAGCCGCTGGTGCGCTTCAGGTCCTTCAGCCGCTCGACCGCCAGGGCCAGGCCGTCGCCGATGGCTGTGCCGTCTTCCTCCTGCCGGCGCTGCGGCTGGATGGTCTGCGTGCTTTCGAGCACGGCCAGCAGACTGGCATGATCGAGCGTGAGCGGGCAGACGCTGTCGGCGAAGCGCGCGAAACGGACCATGCCGATCAGGTCGTTGGGCCGCCCGGGCAGGTCGCCGTCGCCCTTGACGAAGCGCTTGAAGACATCCTTCACGACGTCCAGCCGCGTGAGCTGGGCGCCGCGCGGCGCCAGGTCCAGGTCATTCATGCTGCTCGAAATATCGACCGTCATCTGGATCGCAATGCCCTCGGCGAAGACCTTGCTCGATTCGTCCGAACGCTGCGGGCGGGCCGCCGCCACGATCAGGCAGGCCAGAGCCGCGCTGCGCAGGACCGGGAGAATCAGACGTACACGCCCCGGCCACGCCCCGGCGGCCGCCCGCACCGCCGCCAGATCAGAAAAGCGAATCACCGGCCGCCGCGCCCGACGCAGCCACAAAAACCACAGCAGCGGGATTAGCAGCAGGAAGAGCAGCACAAAGGGATACGCCAGTCGCGTCATGCCGCCGCCCCCCGTGCCGCGGGGCCGATGGGTGGCTGTACTTGGCGCTCAGCCGCCGCCGCGGTCGCGTTCACGAAGGCGCGGGCAGTCTGAAGCGCGGCGTCGGCGTCTTCGCGGCGCGGCTGGAGCGCAGCGTATTTCACCATGTCGCAGGCTTCGAGGAAGGCCCGCAGCTTGTCCGCTTCGTACGGCAGCCGCCCGCGGTCGCGGCTGATGAGCGTCAGGAATTCCTCGGTCGTTTTTTCAGGCGCGGCCAGCGCGAACTTTCGCTCGACGTACGCGCGCACGATTTCGGTGAGACGATAGTAGTAGTCGCGCGCCTCCCCACGCTCGACCAGCCCGGCGGCCTCCAGCTCTTTCAGGCAGCGCATCGCCCACACTTCCGGCAGAATCGGCGGCGGCGGACGCAGGGCACGCAGCCGCAGCCAGCGCACGAGCAGTAACGCAGCCGCCACGGCCGCCAGCAAAGCTCCGCCCAGAAGCGACCATTCCCACCATGTCCAGCGCCGCGGCGGCGGCAGCAGCGTTGCGGTGATGTCGCGCGGCGCCTGCACACTGTCCTGCGTCGTCAGCGCCGAGCGCACCTCGACCTTCAACGTGCCGGCGGCGATCTCATTGGACTCGGCCGGCTGCGAAGCCGCCGCATTCCGCCTGTACTTGACGACCAGCGGCGGGATTTCGAGTGTACCGGAAACGAACGTGTCGACTCGGAACGTGCGCCGCCAGAGTTTCCCCCCCTCCGGCAGCGGGCGCGGATCGGGCGTCTGCATCTCGCGCACCGTGAGACCGCTGAGCTCGGCCGAACCGGGCAATTCGACTTCAAACTCCTCCGGCGTCTTCATCTCAACTGTGACGGTGAAGCTGTCGCCGACCCACAGTTCCGTCGGTTCCGCGCGGACGACCAGTTTCAGCGGACCGCGCTCGGCGGTGTCGGAAACGCCCGGGAGGGCGGGCGGCGTCGCGTCGCGGCAGGCCGCGAAGATCAGCAGCGCAAGGGCGGATACGGCACTCAGCGACGACCGAACAGGGCCGGATCGTGAAAGCCCCGGAGAGCTTGGGAGTAAATTGGGTGGGGCGGGCGTCTCGCCCGTCCCGGCCGCATCAGGAGCGGGCAAGATGCCCGTTCCAGCCCAGGCGTACCCACGGCTTGCGCCGTGGGCTTTGTTCTCTCGCCGCTCCGCGGCTGAATTAGGTTCTCGCCGGCACCGGTTCATCGCCGCCTCTCCCGCCGGCGGAAGAAGCGCGTCAGCGGCATGACGAACGGCTCGCCGGTGGCAACGGCGATCGTGTCGATGCCCAGCTTGTGAAACTCGGCCGTCAGCCGCGTCCGGCGCTGCTCAACCAGCGCCGAAAAACGCCGGCGAAACGCGCGCGTCGACGTGTCCACCAGCACCTGCTCGCCGGTTTCGGGGTCGAGCAATTCCAGGTAGCGCACTCGCGGCAGCTCGCGCTCGCGCACGTCGGAAACGAAGATCGGAATCAGGTCGTGCCGATGCCGCACAATCCGCAGCGGCCCGGAAAAATCCCCGGTCTGAAAATCGCTGATGAGAAACACCACCGAGCGGCGCGTCAGCACGCGCTCCAGATACCGCAGCGCCAGCGACACGTCCGTCCCGCGGCCGGTCGGGCTGCGGCCATCCGGGCGCTCGTGCGGGCGCGGAACGTACGCCGGCGCTTCGGCCGGATCGCGATAGAGCAGCTCGCGGACGACCCGCAGCACGTGCCGCGCGCCTTTTCGGGCGGGAACAAACCGCTCGATCCGATCGGTGAAGAGCAACAGCCCGACCTTGTCGTTGTTCTGAATCGCCGACAGCGCCAGCGTCGCCCCCAGTTCCGCCACCAGCTCGCTTTTGAGCTGCTCGCGCGTGCCGAAGTCCTGCGACGCACTCACGTCGACCACCAGCATCACCGTCAGCTCGCGCTCCTCGCGGTAGCTCTTGATGAACGGCCGCCCGGCGCGGGCCGTCACATTCCAGTCGATCGTCCGCACGTCGTCGCCGGGCTGATACTCGCGCACCTCCTCGAACTCCATCCCGCGCCCTTTGAAGGCGGAGTGATACTGCCCCGCGAACACGTCGTTGACGACGGCCGAGGTGATGATCTGGATGCGGCGGACTTTCTTCAAAACTTCAGTCGGAACCATCGTCCATTCTTCCAGGTATCCACCACCCTAGCGTAGGGCGCAAGTTCATCGCGGCGCAGGCCATGGGGAGCATCGGCGTCCCGCCGGTGCGAATCCCGCATTCGCACCGGCCAGAGGCCGATGCTCCCCGCGCAGCCTTCGCGAAACCTCCTTTGAGGCACCACACTAGACGGACCGCACCGCCGCCGCCGTCAGGAATCAGCGCACTAACACACCCGTCGCCCATGTGCTCGGGTCGGCGTTCCAGCCCAGCTCGTCATTCACGCTCAGATGCTGCCCGCCATGCCCCGAGTCCTTGATCTTGTAGAAGATGCCGATCCGCGGGTGCTCGGCCGGGTCCCAGCCGTTCAGGCACGCCGACGGGATGAAAACTTCGAGCTGATACGCGCTGCGCTCGACGTGCGCCGCGGCCTTGATCAGCGTCAGGTCGCAGCGCGGCGGCGGCTCCTTCGCCCGGCTCATCTTGTGACTGCCGACCAGCGGGGCTTTCCTGTTCGGCCCGCCGCCGACCGGCAGGACATAGAAAAAATGGCAGAAGCGCGTCGCCCGTTTGACGTCGCGTGCGTCGCGCGTGTCCACGCAGATGCGCACGCCGTCGTTTTTCCACCACGCATCCGCATCCGCCTTCGGCGGCCCCTTGCGGTTGGGCACGTCGCACGCGAAAAACAGGCCGTCGTCGTTCCAGCCCCAGTACACGTCCGCGAACGCGTCGTCTCCCTCCAGCTCAACCAGCGGCGGCACGAGCGATTCGCGCGGCCAGTCACGCAGGTCGCCGTCAATCCGCGGCGCCTTGACGAGAAATCGGACCGGCAGCTCGAACTGAAAAAACGCCCGGCGGCAGATGGCATCAAGCATAGCGGACTGAGAGTAGCGACCGGCAGCAGGGCCGCCAAGTCTCCGGCGGTTGTCCGAACCCGCCGCGCCAAGCGGCGGGGTGAGGTCCGGGCGCGTTCGCAGCGGCGCGTCGCAGACTGACGCCGAGCGCGGCGCGCACCTCACCCCGCCGCTTGGCGCGGCGGGTTCGGAAAGAAGAGCCGCCCGCCCGGAAAAATGGGCACACCCTACAGTGCGGGCTGCCCGAGGAGTGCGGGCTGCCCGAGGAGTGCGGGCTGCCCGAGGAGCGCGGGCGTCTCGCCCGTCCCCTGCGGTTTCACGAACGGGCAAGATGCCCGTTCAACCCGAACATCTGCCGCCTACGCCTTCGCCGGCGACACGCCCGAGCTTCCGCGCGGCGCCGGCGGCGTCGCGCCGGCCGGATTGCCGCCCCCCGCCCGCTCCTGTTGCAGGAACCAATCGATCGTCAGCGGAATGCCGACGTCATATGTTATCGTCGAGTCCCAGCCGAGCTTCTGGCGCGCCTTGTCCGCCGAAAAGTATGTCAGCCGGCCCATCAGCCAGACCGCATAGCGCGTGACGAAGGGCGGCTTCTTCCAGTTGAACATGTGCCCCAGACACTCAAGCACAAAGCCGGCGAAGTAGGCCAGCTTGTACGGCACGCGAATCGTCGGCGGCGGGCAGCCAAGCGTCCTGGCCAGCAGCTCAAAGTACTGAAGCTGCGTGATGTCCCCGTCGTTGCTGATGTTGAACGCTTCCCCGTTGGCGTCGCTGCGGCCGGCCGCGGTGATGGCCGCCTCGGCGATGTTGCCGGCGTATACCACGTTCAGGCGGTTGTGCCCGCGCCCGAGAATCCGCGCTCGGCCCTGCCGGATCATCGTCACCAGCCGCGCAATCGTGGCCCGGTCGCGCGGACCGTAGATCCACGCCGGGCGGATCACCGTCAGGCCGATCTTGCCGGTGCGATGCACCTTCCACGCCAGTTCCTCGGCGGCGATCTTCGAACGCGTGTAGTAGGCCCATTTGTAGAGCTTGTAGCCCAGCGGGTAACTTTCATCGACGGTGTAGTCGCCCGTGTGATAGCCGTACGTGCTGATCGAGCTGATGTGGACGAACCGCCGCACTCGCGCCGCAACCGCCGCATCCAGGATGTTCTGCGTCCCGTCGATCGTGATCCGCTGAAAGTCCGCCCACGGACCCCAGTCGCCGACGCGGGCGGCGGCGTGGTAGACCACGTCAACGCCCTCGCACGCGCGCCGCAGCGACTCGCGGTCCGTCACGTCCCCGTCGACGAACTCCACGCCTTGCGTCAACAGCCACGATGGGTCGCTGCCGCGGCGGACGAGCACGCGGACGGGCATGTTTCGCTTGCGGAGCTGCTCGACGATGTGGCTTCCGAGCAGGCCGGTGGCGCCGGTGACGAGGTTCATGCGGTCAATCTACAGGAACAGGCCCGATCCGGCGAGGGCCGCCCGGGGGCCGCCCTCGGAGAAGAGGCGCATCCCGATAGGGTTGCGATTGGCGGCGTCTTTCCGAACCCGCCGCGCCAAACGGCGGGTTGACGATCGCTGACTGCGACCATCCGTACGTCCATGGCCCAGCCACCCGGACCGAGCGCGACAACGGTACAATCCGCCGGATGCAAGCGACGCGCTCAGCCGCAACGCCGCACTTTGACCATCCCCTCGCCACGCGCTACGCCTCGACCGAGATGCTTCGAATCTGGGACCGCGCGCAGCGCTACGGGACCTGGCGGCGCATCTGGATCGCGCTGGCGGAAGCGGAGAAATCGCTGGGGCTGCCGATTACGTCGAGGCAGATCGCCGCCCTGAAAGCCGCGGCGGATCGCATCGACTTCAAATCCGCGGCCCGCTACGAAAAGCAGACGCGCCATGACGTAATGGCTCATATTCACGCGCTGGGCGACGCGGCGCCGGCGGCGCGGGGGATCATTCATCTCGGCGCCACGAGCATGGACGTGGTGGACAACGCCGATCTGATCCTGATGCGCGACGCGCTCGACCTCTTGATCGGTCGGCTGGCGGCGGCGGCGCGGGCGCTGGCCGGTTTCTGCGAGGAGCACGCGGCCCTGCCGACGCTCGGCTTCACGCACCTGCAGCCGGCGCAGCTCACGACGGTGGGCAAGCGCGCGGCGCTGTGGCTGGCCGACCTGACGGCCGATCTGCGGCGGCTGCTGGAGCTGCGCCAGGGGTTGAAATGCCGCGGCATTCGCGGGGCCACCGGGACGCAGGCGTCGTTTCTCAAGCTGCTGGGGAGCGAGTCGAAGGTCGCGGCGCTGGAATCGCGCTTCGCGCGGGCGCTGGGGTTTGCGGATTGCTACCCGGTCTGCGGCCAGACCTACTCGCGCCGCGTCGATGCGGAAGTTCTCTGCGCGCTGGCCGGATTCGCGTGCGGCGTTCACAAGATGTGCAACGATATTCGGCTGCTGGCGATGCACAAGGAGATTGAGGAGCCGTTCGAAGAATCGCAGGTGGGCAGCTCCGCGATGCCGTATAAGCGCAATCCCGCCCTGTGTGAGCGGGCGACCGGGCTGGCGCGCTACCTGATCAGCGTGTGCGGCTCGCCGCTGATGACGCACGCGGCGCAGATGCTCGAGCGGACGCTCGACGACAGCAGCAACAAGCGGCTGGTGATGCCGGAGGCGTTCCTGGCGGCGGATGCGATCGCGATCTTGCTTGGGCGGATTGCCGGCGGGCTGGTCGTGTACCCGGCGATGATTGCGGCGCATGTGAATGCGGAGCTGCCGTTCATCGCGACGGAGGAGATTCTGATGGAGGCGGCGGCCCGCGGCGGGGACCGGCAGACGCTGCATGAGCAACTGCGGCGGCACAGCCAGGCGGCGGGCGAGCAGATCAAGCGCCATGGGCGGGCCAACGACCTGGTCGAGCGGCTGCGAGCGGACGCGGCGTTCGCGGGAGTGAACTGGAAGCGCGTGCTGGATGCGCGGCGTCATATCGGCCTGGCGCCGCAACAGACGCGGCGTTTCCTGCGAAGCGAAGTGTGTCCGCTGCTGCGGAAGCTCGCGGGCAGGATGATCGCGCCGCCGCCGATTCACGTCTGACCGCCGACGCACAACCGGCGGGGCTTGACCCGGCCGCCTACGCGCGGGTACTTCTATCGACGGCCGAGCTTCCCGTTCGTTCAACCCGCAGGAGAGCATCGACATGCGCATGCCTTGTCTGAGCACGATCTTCGTCTGCCTGACGCTGGCCGCCGTGGCCGCCGCCGGCGAGCAGTCGTTTGACTTCAAGGACCCCAAGGGCGTGAACGCCATGTATTTCCTGCTCGATTCGCAGGTCGAGCCGATCATGGGGCTGGCCGCGGGCATCTCGGGCAAAATCAAGTTTGATGCGGCCGCTCCGGCCAAGGCGAGTGGTTCGATCGTCGTCGCGGCCAAGAGCCTGCAGACGCAGAACAAGGGCATGAACGAGAAGCTGCATTCGCCGGAGTGGCTGGATGTGGAGACGCAGCCGGAAATCACGTTCGCGTTCAAGTCGGTGAAAGACGTGAAGAAGGTGAGCGAAACCGCGACGGAGATGATGGTGGTCGGTGATTTCACCTGTCGCGGCGTGACGAAGGAGCTGACGATTCCGGTGCGGGCGGACTACCTGGCGGGTGGGCTGAAGAACCGCATGGGCAAGGAAGGCGACCTGCTAGTCCTGCGCACGTCGTTTTCAATCAAGCGCGGCGATTTCGAGATCAAGAAGGACATGCTCGGCTCGCCGGTCGTGGCGGACGAGATTCAGATTCGGGCGCACGTGACGGGGACATGTGCGAAGTAGTGGCGAATGTCGAATAGCGAGCAGCGAATGAGGACTTCGGCATCACGTATTCGAACGGTGCTTCTTGTTGCCGCACCGCTGCTGTTGCTAATGACCGGCTGTGCGGCGGCCGGGCCGACGCAGGCGGCCGGCGCGTCGCCTCGTGTGGAGAGCTGGGTTTCAAACGCAGACTGGTCGCACCTCGATCGAACGCGTCCGGAGCCGGCGCCCGGGCCGGGGCGCGAGCGGATGATCAAGCAACTGGACGACGCACGGGCGGAATTGGCCGCCGATCCGGACAACCCGGACAAGCTGATCTGGGTCGGCCGCCGGCTTGGGTATCTGCTGCGGATCGGCGAAGCGATCAACGTGTTCATGGAGGGACAGAAGCGCTGGCCCGCCGACGCGCGGTTCTATCGCCATGCCGGGCATCGGTTCATCAGCCTCGGACTGTTCGACTTTGCGATTCTGGAACTGGAACGGGCCGCGGAGCTGATTCGCGGCAAGCCGGACGAAATCGAGCCGGACGGGCAGCCGAACGCGGAGAATATTCCGCTGACGACGCTGGGATTCAACGTCTGGTATCACCTGGCGCTGGCGCGGTATCTGAAACGCGACTGGGAGGGGGCGCTGACGGCGTGGCGCGAGACGATGAAATACTCGCTCGCGCACGACGACAATCTGTGCGCGACGACGCACTGGACGTACATGACGCTGCGGCGGCTTGGAAGAGACGATGAGGCCAAGGCGCTACTGGAGCCGATCCGGGCGCAGATGCGTATCCTGGAGAACCACGCCTATCACCGGCTGCTGCTGATGTACAAGGGCGAAATGACGCCGGAAGAGGTCGTGCGGCTGAGCGCGTCGTCGCCGACGGAGGCGGCGAGCGCCGGCTACGGGGTGGGAAACTGGTATTTGTGCAATGGTCATGCGACGCAAGCGGTGGAGCAGTTTGAGCGGGTGGTCCGAATGGAACAGGCGTGGCCGGCATTCGGGTGCATCGCGGCCCGCGAGGAACTCAGGAGGTTGAGGGTGATTGCGCCGAATGCGGGGCGGTGATTGGCGGGCGCGGCCCACCTCATACAGCTCATCGGCGCCGAATGCGGGGCGGTGATTGGTGGGCACGGCCGACCCTACAGAATCGCGTGCGCGCGGTCAGCCCGATTTCGGCGGATAGGCGGGCGGCGTAAGCGGGGCCAGGCCGCTGAAGTGAGCCAGCGGGTCCTTCATCGGCAGCGGATGCGGCACGGCGAACAACTCGCCGTAGTCGAAGCCCGCGCGGGCGCCGTCGGCGGCGTCGAAAGCGTTGATGCGGTGCAGCAGCGCCGCGAGGCGTTTCTCGTCGAACTGCGATTTGTAGCAGGAAATCGCGGCGATCTTCTGCGCATGCACGTCGCTCGTGTCCACCACGAACGTCGCCGGCCAGTGGCCCGTCTCGGCGGAGAAGACCAGCGGGCGGTACCAGAGCCAATCGACGCGGTGCGGCGTCGTGTGGTCGAAGCGGTCGTCCCACTTGGTGAGTTGCGAATAGAAGCGGGCGGCCTCGACGATGAGCTGACCCTGGTAATGATCGGGCGAGGCGCCCGGCGTGCGGCCCCACATGCCCACCACGACGCGCGGGCGGTAGCGGCGGAAGACCGTGGCGACGGCGTAGCGCGCCGGCGGGCCGTCCATCAGCTCGCGGTTGGTCAGGTTCAGCGTCTCGACGTGCGTCACTCCCAGGATTCGCGACGCTTCGGTCAGCTCCGCGGCGCGAGTCTCCGGCGTGCCGCGGGGCGTCGGCTCGCCATTGGTCAGATGGACGATGCCGACCTTGTGGCCGAGCTTCACAAGCCTGGCGATCGTCCCGCCGCAGGTGATTTCGAGGTCGTCGGGGTGTGGCATGGCGAAGAGGATGTCGAGTTGAGCATCGGGCATTGCGGCTCCTCGGCGCTGGGCCAATCGTGCGGGGCGTCGCCAGCCTCGCGATGGAGTATAATCCGGTGACTGAAATTCTCCGCCGGAGCGCCGCGTGGAAACGTGGAAAGAGTTTGACCAGAACGTCGTCACGCACAGCGCCGCCCATCACCTGATGGCGATCGACGATCTCATCCAGAAACTCGGCTACGCCCGCGTTTCGGATGTCGCGCGGCAGCTCAACATCACGCGCGGCAGTGTGTCGATTTCGCTTCAGCCGCTCAAGAAGGCCGGGCTGGTGGTTCAGGATGAGAACCGGCACATCAGGCTTTCGGGCGACGGGCAGGCGCTGGTCGACGCGATCAAGACCAAGCGCGTTCTGATGCAGCGGTTTTTCGACGAGATCCTGGGAGTCGGTGCGGAACAGGCCGAAATCGACGCCTGCAAGCTGGAGCATCTGCTCAGCAACGCCACCGCCCAGCGGCTGCTCTCGTTCCTGCGATTTTTCGATTCGGACCAGGTCGCCGCCCGACGGACGCTGGACGCCTGGCGGCAGTTCGATCCGACCTGCGATCATCAGACCCAGCGTTGCCCAAGCTGCGAGTCGGGCGTGTGCCTGGCGCAGAACGTCTCAGAATCTCACTGAGCCGGCACGGTTTACCGGAGACCAAGGAATGCAGCGCCTGACAAAACCCGGCCCGAGTCAGCCCGACGCGGCGCGGCCGGCGGCCGCCGCAGCCGGCGGGCCGGGCATCGAGCCCGACGAGCTGATCGCCGATCTGAACCGGCTGTATGCCGAAGAGGTCGAGGCCGCGGTGCGCTATCTTCATTTGTCCAGCGCCGTGCGCGGCATGGATCGGCTGCTGGTCGAGGGGAAGCTGAAAGAGGGCTTTCAGGAGACGATTCAACACGCGGAGATCATCGCCCAGAAGCTTCGCGCGCTGGGGGCGGTGCCGAAGCTGGAAATCAACGTCGAATGCCCGCCGCAGGCCATCAGCGGGCGCGAGGCGCTGCGTTTCGCGCTGACGTTTGAAGAGGCGGCGCTCGAGGCGTATCAGGACGTGCTGCGGCGGGTGGAGGGGGACGTGGTGCTGGAGGAATTCATCCGCGGGCAGATTGCCGTCGAGTCGGTGCACGTCGCGGAATTGAAGGAGCTCATTTTCGAGTAGTACTCCCCCGCGGGGGAGCATGGCGCCCGTCGCGCCACCCGCCCGCGGTGGCGGTGCAAAGGCGTCTAGAACAACTTCTGAATTCGCGCTAAATCCAGCCGCATCCCTGCCAAAATGGTCGAGGCGAAGTGCGTGGCGCCCGACGGCGCATCCTGGTAGACTCCGCTACGCAGGACCAGGAAGCGCATCACATGATCCTGCGGATCGATGAGCCAGTATTCGCCCACGCCGGCCGACTGGTAGTCGTCTCGCTTGGTGCGCGTGTCGCGCTGCCGCGACTCGGGCGACAGGATCTCGACAATCAGGTCGGGCGGTTCGAGCACGCCACGCCGGACACGCGCGGCTTTTTCGGCCGAGAGGAAGACGAGGTCGGGTCGGTAGACAAGGCCCTCACGGAGCTTGACGTCCACGTCGGCGACGGCCCGGCCGATCGGATGCGTCTCGAGAAAGCGCCGGATTTGATAGAGGAGCTCGCCCGCGATGTCCTGATGACCGAATGAGGCTGCCGGGGCCATGACGACCACTCCGTCGATCAGTTCATAGTGAATCGGGCTCTCGGGCAACGCCAGAAACTCATCGGCGGTCATGCGCGTGCCAAAGACGCACGTACTCAGCGCCGGAGTGTCCAGTTGCAGCGACATCGTCTCGTATTCTAGCACTTTTCGAAGCGCCGTAGCGCCTCCGCAATCAACTCGCGGCCGCCATCCGGCGTGGCCGCAGATTGTGGGCAGGCTCGGCGGGCCGCTCCATCCGAACCAGCCGCGCCAAGCGGCGGGGCGATGATCGTCAGCGAGCGAGGCCCCACCGGCCGCGGACGTCAACCCGCCGCTTGGCGCGGCGGGTTCGGAAAAACCGTCCGCCCGGCGATGTCTGCCAAACACGTCGGTTACCCTTCGGTCACGCTTCGCCCCCCTGCCGCCACCCGTCCCCCCTTGCAATCCGTCGCCGCCTGGCGATGATCCGGCGTCTCCACGGATGGACGCCGGAAATGGATTTCACCAACGACACCGCCCTCGAAAGCGCCCGCCTGCATGAGCTTTTCGTCCGCTACACGCACCCCTATCCGCACGAGCGCCTATGCGTCCGCGTCCGCTACAGCCGGCGGTCGGCGTTTTCCGGCTCGTGCTACTATCGCGAGGGGCGCATCTTCATCAATCTCGGCCGCAGGAACCGCTACCCATACGTCATCTGCACGCACGTCGCCCGGGCCCGCTCGTTCGGCACGCACTGGCGGCGCGAGGCGTACAAGCTGACCGTCACCGACGCTTACGAGCTGGCCCTGTTCATCTACCGCCACGAGCTGTTCCATCATCTCGTGCATGCCGCCGGCCGCTGTGTGCGGCGGAAAGAGTCGATGTGCGACCGCTTCGCGACGCGCGTGCTGGTCGATCACTTCGCCTGTCCGCTGCTGGATTCGAGCGGGTCGCTGGTGGCGCGGGCGGCGTGGGATTTTCAGGACTTGGACGGCTTCGTGTCCGCCGCCGCGCCGCCCATTCTGCGAAACGAACCGGCGCCGCTCGCCGCCGAAATCGGACCGCTCTTTGCCGCGATCCCGCGCGCCGCCGCGATCCGGCCGATTCCAGTGACGATCCGCCTGTGACGGCGCGCGCCGGTCGGGCAGCGCGCGGGCGCCACAACGCCGACCGACGATCGCACTGGCGGGCAAGCCGCCAGTGGCACGCGGCGAGAATCCCTTCTCGCACCGCGTGCTGGTGCGAGAATCCCTTCTCGCACCTGTCACTCCCCCGCCCCGCGCGTCATCCCCGCCGCGTGCGCCAGCGTCCACGTCAGCAGCGCCACGCCCGCGAAGATCAGCAGCGCCGGCCAAGGCGGCGTCCAGATCACAATCAGCCCGATCGCCCCGAACGCCGCCGTTACGGCGTAGCACACGAGCACCGTCTGCCGCACGGTCAGGCCGCGCTGCACAAGCTGATCGTAGAAATGGCTGCGGTCGCCGACGAAAATCGGCTTGCCGCTGTTCCAGCGGCGGAACATCGCCAGCGCGGTGTCAAAGACCGGCAGCGTGAAGATCACCAGCGCCCCCAGCAGCCAGCGCGCATCCGGCGCGTCGGCAAACAGCAGCATCAGCATTCCCGAGTTGAATCCCAGGAGCAGGCTTCCACCGTCGCCCATGAAGATCTTGGCCGGCTTGAAGTTCCACAGCAGGAATCCGCCCGTCGCCCCAGTCATCGCGGCCGCCAGGATCAGCCGCGCCTTGGCGGCATCGCCGGGCATCTGCGGCATGAGCGCGGCCCCAAGCAGGAAGTAGACGACGCAAACAACGCAACTGACCCCGGCGCACAATCCGTCGAGTCCGTCGATCAGATTGGTGGAATTGCACGCCCCCAGCACAATGAAAACGCCCACGCCCAGCGACAGCGGCACCGCGACCGCGATGGGCAGGTCGAGCCCCACCATCCCCGCCACCACCTGCCCGATCTGCATCCCCGCGCCCGACGCCACCATGACGCCGCCGACGATGATCGTGCTCAGCGCCAGGCGCAGCTTCGGGGAAATGTGTTTCTTGTCGTCAACCGTACCGAGCGCGGCGATCGCCAGTCCGCCGCCCACGATCCATCCCAGCATCGGCGGGAGCTTGAGCGGGCTGAAGAGGGTCGCCGCCAGAATCGCCCCGGCCCACGCCAGCCCCATCGCCACCCCGCCGAGATACGGCATCGCCCGCGCATGCGGTTTCAGCAGCGTGTCGGGATGGTCCATGATGTCGAGCCGCCGCGCGACCTGGATCGCGATGGGCGTCGCAACGGCGGCAAGACCTAGTGCCACGGGCGCGTAGGCGAGGTACGCTGGGGTCATCCGGGGTAGGAATATTCGCTTCCGCAGGAGTTCGCAACGACGTGGTGTACAATCCGAGCCGCGACCGTGAGGGAGCGTTCTTCAGCGACCGAACGCCGCGTCACGCAGTTCGTTTCGGGGAGCATGGGCGTCTCGCCGGTGCGTACCGGCGGGACGCCGATGCTCCCCATGAGAACACCACCGTGTCACGGAACAACTTCGCGTTCCCGATCACCGCGCCGGCCGCGTCAGTGACGACACCGTGCGGGCCAGCTCATCTTTCGGATGCTCCCGCGCGACGCGACGCGACGCGGCGTGCGCCGCGGCATAATCGCCGCGCTGCATTTCCATGTACGCCAGCAGCAACATCACATCCGCTGACGCCTCGTTCACAGCCGTCCAGTCACGCAGCCCGTCGACATGCCGGTCGAACACATCCGGCTGCGGATACGTCTCGCTCAGGTTCAGCGGCACGTACAGCAGTTTCGGCTGAAGCTGCAACGCACGGCGAAGCGCCCGGCCGGCCTCGTCGTAATGACCCAGCGCCAGCCGCGCCTGCGCCAGGTGAACTCGACACGCCGGGTCGCCCTGGTTCAGCTCCGACGCCAGCGAAAGCACCATCAGCGCCTTCTGATATTCCCCGGAAGCCAGCAGCCCGACGCCGGTCTTGAGCGTCTTTTCGTGCGCCGTCAGCAGCTTCGCCTTGCGTTCCGCCATGTCGAGCGTGTTGAACGCCCGGCGGGCGTCCTCCCGCGCCGCCAGGCGGCGGGCGATGAAGGAATCTTCAAACGCGAAGGGCGCGCCGTACCCGTCGCAGATCACGCCGCCGTAGCCGCCGATGATCGCGCCGTTGTTCACGCCGCCTCCCGCAAAACCGCCGTCATGCGGGACATCGCTGACCATGCGCGGATACCGGCCGCGATACTCCCGCAGGTTCTGGCTGTCGAGATCGCGCTGGATGTTCCGCAGGCGCTGCGCCGACACCAGCCGCTCGCGCGGCAGGCCTGCACCGGAAAGGTCCAACACGCGCACGAAAGGCGCCGTCGACACACGCGGCTCCTGCAGCGGACCGCTCACGATCACCGCCGGCATCATCCCGCCGCGGCACATCACGTAGCAGGTAGCCTCGGTCGGCGGGGCCGCGCCCAGCGCCTCGACGGACGCGGCGGCGCCGAGCAACGCACCAATGACCGGTTGCAGCGTATGACGGTTAAGCATGATGTGCGCTCCTGCGCCGTGTTGGCGCAACTCATTATACGTCGGCGGCCTGTCGGGGCGCAGTCTGCCCCATTAGGCAGACACGCCCGCGGAACGAAGGTTAGTCTCAGATTGCGGGACCGGCCATTTCAGGGAGGCCAGCCTCCGGCCGGTCCGGTTTTCCGAACCCGCCGCGCCAAGCGGCGGGGTGACGATCGTAGGCAGGCGCAAGCCAAACGGGCCGAAGACGTCAACCCGCCGCTTGGCGCGGCGGGTTCGGACACACCCTGACACGACCGGAACAAGCTCGGGTGTTGACAGCGCCGACCGCACTATCAACGATCCGCCTTGGCGTTCTGGACGCTGGCCACTGCTGGAGCCCGCCGAGTGAGCGAGCCGCCGACTCCCGCCACCGTCGTCCCCGACCCCGGCGTCCCGGACTCGGATGACTCGATTCTGAACCAGCCGGTCAGCCGCCGGATCGCGACGCTCTGGAACCTCGCATTTTCCTACGCCACGCTCTTCCTGGTGCTGGTGCGCAACCTCGGGCTGCTGCCGCTCTACACGCGCTACATCGACGGCGTCGAAATCGGCGCCTGGTTCGCCACCGGCGGCGTGCTCGCCATGCTCACCAACGTTGACTTCGGGCTGATGGGCGTGCTGCAGCAGCAGGTCGCCGTCGCGTACGGACGCAAAGACCGCGACCGGCTCGGCCGCGTGATCGGCACCGGCTTTGTCGCCGCGGTGATTCTGGCCCTCGGCGTCGCGCTGGTGACCGCCGCGGCAAGCCCGCTGGCCCCGCTTTCGCTGCGGCTCAGCGGCGAGACCGCCACGCGCCTGGCGCTTTGCTTCGCGCTCGGCGCCGTGGCAAACGCCGGGCAGTTGATCGTCTTCGCCACCGGAGGCGTGCTGCGTTGCCTGCAGCGCCCGATTCTGCCCGGCGCCCTGCGGCTGGCGGGTGAGCTGACGGCCGTCGTCGCCACCGTCTGGATGCTCCTGACCGGCTGGGGACTATGGTCGATTGCCTGGGGACTTCTGTTTCGCTCGCTGGTCGATGGCGGCGGAAACGTGCTCGCCTTCTTCTGGACCGTTCACGCACGCTTTCGCCTGCCGCTGCACGCCAACTGGCGCGACGCGCGTGAGATGCTCTCGCTCTCGATGTACTCCTTCGCCTTCCAGATGACGCGACCGCTCAAGTTCGGACTCGACGCCTGGTTCGTCGGCGCGGCCATCGGCGGCGAGCTCGGCGCCCGCGTCGGCGGCGCCTACGCCCTCACCATCCGCGCTCACGAAACCGTCCGCCTCGTCGCCGATCAGTTCGCCGCGGCGATCTTCCCGTCGCTGGCGCACCTGCACGGCGAAGGTGCGACGGAACATCTGCGGCGCGTCGTCATGACCGCCTTCAAGCTGCAAACCCTCGTCGCCGCCGTCGGAATGGGCGGCGTGATGGCGTTCAATGAATCCTTCGTGCGGCTCTTCACCGATCCGGGCGTGAATTGGTACGGCGGCGACCTGATAACCGTGCTGGCCGCCCTGTGGGTGTTCGCCCTGCTGGCGGGCGGACTGAGCTTTGAGGTGCTGTATGCGATGGGCGAATTCGCGTCGATCGCCCGCCTCGTCTGGCTCGAAGTCGCGATTCGAACGCCCCTGGTGCTCGCCATGCTCTGGCTGGTGGGGCCGTGGGGAGTGCCGGCGGCAGCGCTCCTGACTCAGATCATCGTCTGCAACGTGATCATGTTGCGCTACATGTTGCGAATGGCGCGATTTTCCACGGCCGAGGTCCGGGCGCTCCTGGTCGGCCAGGCCCGCATCGCGGCGATCCCTCTCGCCGCCGGCGCGGTGCTGCTCGCCGCCGGCGTTGCTGCCCCGACGCGGCCGGCGTTCGCCTGGCAGGGCGCCCTCTTCGCCGTCCTGACCGCCGCCGCGGCCCTGCTGCTCGACCGGGACTTACGGCGTGTCGTCCGAAACCGCGGGCGGATCGAGGCGATGGCGTAGGGAGTGCATCCGGTTTCAGGTGGCGATCGGTCCGAACCCGCCGCGCCAAGCGGCGGGGTGATGTCCGCGACCTGTGGGGCTCCGATCGCCGACGATCGTCAACCCGCCGCTTGGCGCGGCGGGTTCGGAAAGACGCCGCGATCGCCACCACTATCGGGTTGCGCCCTGGCGCAGCGCGGCTTCGGGCATTCTTGCCGCCCGGAGCAGGTGCAGCTATGCTTCCGACCCGCGCATTCAACGTGGCGGAAGACCCCTGCCGATAGTCCAGCGGGCGCGAGGACGCAGCGCAATGAAGTACCGTGATCGAATTTTCAAAGCCTACGCGACGCTCGGCCACCGCCGCAGCGAGCCCATCTCGCTGGACGAAGCGGACCGCTGGGGCATTCCCTACGCGCACTATTTTCGGGGCTGGCTGCCGGCCGCGAAGGACGCGAAGATCGTTGACCTGGCCTGCGGATTCGGCCGCCTGCTCCGCTTTTTCACCAAGCGCGGCTACACCAATGTCATGGGCGTTGACCTGAGCGGGGAAGAGGTGGAGTTGGCTCGCAAAATCCACCCCAATGTCGTACAGGCCAACCTGCTCGATTTTCTCAAAGAGCACCAGAACGAGTTCGACCTGATCACGGCCACGGACATCATTGAACATTTGACAAAGGACGAAGTGCTGGACTTCCTGGACGGCGTGAACGGCGCGCTGCGCCCCGGCGGGCGGGTCATCCTGCAGACCGTGAATGCAGATGTTCCCTGGGGGCTGATGCACCGCTATCACGATCTGACGCATGAACTGGCCTTCAATCCGCACTCCATCGAGTGGCTTCTGCATCTGACAGGGTTCTCCGAGGCGCGGAGCCGCGAGTGCGGCCCGGTCGCGCATGGCGTCGCGTCGTCAATTCGCCTCGTGCTGTGGCAGGTGATGCGTCTGAGGCTGATCCTTGAAAACCTGATCGAGACGGGCGCCGCCGGCGCTGGCGTGATGAGTCGCGTTTTCATGGCCAGCGCCGTCAAGCGCTGACGGCCGAACAGCGGAACGACCGAGTCTTCGGTCAACGCCGAATTGATGGGGAGCATCGGCGTCTCGCCGGTGCGCACCGGCTGGAAGCCGATGCTCCCTATCCCTCGTCTCGATCGGCGTCCGGCCCGTTGAAGCCGTGCCGGGGCAAGTGCCGATAATTCGGGTCAACCGGGCTGATGCGCGAAGGCCCAGACCCGCCGGAAGGCCATGAGCAACCAGGTCGTAAACGTCCGCGCCATTCAATCGCTGGTCGAGCGCGATCGCCGCTCGACCCAGTCCTGGTTCGCGCGCCCCGCGGTGATCTTCCTGTTCGGTCTCGGCCTCCTGATCATGGTCGGCGCCGGGGAAAACCTGCTGGCCGCGGCCCTGGCCTACGTAAACCTGATCATCATGGCGGCTACCGCCGTCCACTTCGCCAAGCAGCGCACGCTGCACGGCGCCATACCGATTTTCTTCCTGGCGTGGTTCGCCATGTCATGGCCGTTCACCTCGATCTACGCCGCGGTCTTCAACCCGCACATGGCCTACAGCACGCTGCACGACGTGCGCGAGTTCCTCTCCGGGAATGTGCGGCTCCAACTGGTTGTGCTGCTCTTTCTCGCGGTTTACATCCCGATCGTCACCTCTCTGATCCGGCCGGCCGCGGCAGGATGGACGGACCAGTACCTGGCCTCGCAGCACGCCCGGCGCTTGGCGCTCGTGGCGCTGGTCATCACCATCGTCTTCCTGGGCGCCAACGCCTTTTCGAAGGTGCGGCCGCTTCCCGGCCCTCTTCAGTACATCGCCGACGGGTCGTATCTCTATCTACGCGGACTCGTCTTCGTCATCGGGGCGACCTTCCCGTTCCTGGTGTTCGGCGTCCGCGCGACGGCGATCGCCTACCTGCTTCTGAGCGGGTTCTTCTACACGCTCGGAAATGCGCGCGAGTTCGCGGTGCTGCCGCTGGGCATGCTGCTGGGCGGGCTGCTCTTCGTCAGCCGTCTGAGCAAGCGCTGGAAACTGATCGTCGTCACCGGCGTGGCCCTGGCGTTTCCGGTCTATCTCGTGGTGGGCGAGACCACGCGCGCCATGCTCGGAACCGTCGGGTTCAAGAACCTCGAACGTCGCGCCGAAACGCTCGGCCGCTGGCAGGAAATGTTCTCAAAGGGCGGCGGCGTGACGCGCGCCTTCGGCCGGCTGTTCAACACCGGCGGGCATTCGCTCATCACGCTCATGCCCGAGAGCTACCCCTATCTGGAATTCTCGGCGCCGCGCTACGTTGTCGAAACCGTGCAGCGGCTTGTGCCCGGCAGAATCTTCTACCAGCCTTACTACTCGAGCGCCGGCTTGCTCCGTTCGTACGACTTCAACATCACCGACAAGACCTCGGTCGAGCTGTCGTTTCTGGGCAGCCTATGGATGATTGGCGGCCCGGTGCCCGTGATCGTCGGGACCGTGGTCATTGCACTGATTCACGCCGGGCTGGCCCGGCTGCTGCTGCTGCTCGTGACCCGCTCGCCCGGATATGCCTTGCTGATGGCGGCGATGCTCGCGCCCGAGATCATGTGGGCCGTCAACTCGGACATCATCACCAACATCCGCAACATCGTCTGGCGGCTGCTGGCCGCAACCGTGGTCTATTTTGTAGTCTTTCGCCCGTTCATCGGCCGCGACCCGCAGGCGGCGCACGCCAGACACCCCGCCGTGGCCACCGCCCCGACGACCTTCGGGGAGCATCGGCGTCTCGCCGGTGCGCCTCAATGAAGCGCGCGCGCCGGCCGGGCGCTCCCCGCGGAACGCCGAATCGCGCCGGCGGGACGCCGATGCTCCCCGCTTGGATAATGTCCTCTGCAGGAATGCCGCCGCGATGAGCAGTTCAGCCGATCAGTTCAACTGGAAAGAAGTCCGCAAGTTCTGGGAGACGCATAGCGCCCTCTTCGCCCAGATCGACGACGGCGCCGACCCGGACGCGCTCGCCAACGTGTGCCATCCGGGCGCCCCGGCCTGGCTCAACGACTATTACGCGCGATTTCAACGACAGGTCTATTCCGCTCTCTTTCACCGCGTCCCCCCGCCCACCGGCGACTCGCGCGCCCTCGAAGTCGGCTGCGGCGCCGGCCGCTGGTGCCGCTTCCTCGCCGCGGCCGGATTCAAAACGACCGGCGTCGACCTCCAGCCGCACCTGGTCGAGCGAAACCGAAAGCGCTACCCGCACATCGAGTTTGTCTGCTCTGCAATCCAGGATTTTCAACCGACGGACCGCTTCGACGTGATCTCGCACGTGACCGTCATCCAGCACATTCCGAAGGACCAGCAACTCATCGCCATCCGTCGGTTCCGCGAGATTCTCAAACCCGGCGGACACGTGCTGGCCCTCGAAAACGTGCACGACCGCGGCACGCACGTCTTCGCCAACCGCGTGGCCGAGTGGACGCGCATGTTTGAGACCAGCGGCTTTCGCCGCATCGCCGTCCGGCGCTACGACTACAGTCCGTTTCATCGCTCGCTGATGACCGTGCGCGAACTCGGATCGTTCCTGTGGCGGCGCCGCGCCAGCGCCACGCCCGAGACGTATCTGCACACGTTTGACGATCCCAACAAGAGCCGGAAGGCGTCGGTGCTACGGAGGACGGCCCGCGCCGTCGATCTGACGTTTCAACGCGTCGCCGTCGCCTGCGACACCGCCGCAGAAGCGACGCTGATTCCGCTGAATCCGCCCTTCTCGTGCGTCCATTGCGGGTTCCTGTTCCGGGCCGTATGAACAAACGAATGTCGAATGTGATGTCCGAACGCGACGCGCCAGCGAGCGCCCGCGCGCGCCGGCGCTCGCTGGCGCTTCGCGTTCTGATCACGGCGCGCTCCGGCATATGGCACGGCTTGGGTCGGACTGACATCGCATGAACTACCTCGTCGCCGCCGATGACTGCTTTCTCGACCGCCCCGGCGGCATGGGCCGCGTGGCGTGGGACATCGCCCAGCTCATGCGTGAGCGCGGGCACCTGGTCGGCATGGTGTGCATGAACCACGATCCGGCCCGCTTCCCGAACGGCCTGAGCGAGCAGAACGGCGTCCGCATCGTCCGCTACCAGCGGCCCGACCTGCCCGCCTGGCACCCCGGACGCATGTCCGCCTGCATCGAGGCCGCCTCGAAAGCCGTCTGGGAGCACTTCAGCGAGACCTCCTGGCACCTCGTCCACATGCACACGGCGTTCACCGGCGGCGGCGTGTTTCAGGTTCTGGGCCGCAATCCGCGCTACGTCTACACCATGCACTCCCCCATCGTTCTCGAAAATGAAATCAACTGGGCCCAGCAGGGCATCGTCGGCAGGATCAAGGCCTGGATGGGGCTGGGCAAATTGAAAGCCGCGGAGCACAAGGTGCTCGACCCGGCCACGGACATCCAGACGCTGTCCAATTTTACGAAAGTCCAGGTTGATCACTTTCACAAGATGGGCCACAAGGTCCGCGTCATCCCACACTGGCGCCGGCCCGAGCTGCGCCGCGAAATGGACAAGGCCGAGGCCCGCCGCCGCCTGGGCTGGCCGCTTGACGAGAAAATCCTCTTCACCGTCCGCATTCACGGCCCGCGCTACGGCATCGACGTGGCCATCCGCGCCGCCGCGCCGCTCATCCAGGACAAGCGCTGCTGGTTTGCCATCGGCGGCGACGGGCCGCTGCGCCCGACGCTGGAAAACCTGGCCAAAGAGCTGGGCGTCGCCGAACGGACCCGGTTCACCGGGCGTCTCTCCGACGCTGACCTGGCGCTGGCTTACCAGGCGGCCGACCTGTTCGTCCTGCCGACGCTCTCGCTGGAGTGCTTCGGTCTGATCACCATCGAAGCCATGTCTTTCGGATGCCCGGTCATCGGCACCGACGCCGGCGCGACCCCGGAAATTTTGGATAAGTACTGCCCCGGCCTGGTCGTGCCCGCCGGAAACGTCGAGGCGCTGCGCGAAAAGCTCGGCGCCTACTTTGCGGGCAGGTTGCAGACGCCCGACGAGGCCGCCACTGTCGCATTCATCGAAAAGAACTACGGCCGCGACGTCATCGTTCCCAAGCTGATCGACCTGCTCGAAGTCCAGACCGGACGCCGCCGGTGATGAAGCGTGCATTCGACCTTCCGTTGCCGCCGGGCACTCTGTCAGAACCCACCGCGCCCCAACCGAACGCCGGCACTCTTTCAGAACCCGCCGCGCCAAGCGGCGGGGTGACTTTCGACGGCGATTCGCGTTCTTCGCAGCGTGACGTCACCCCGCCGCTTGGCGCGGCGGGTTCGGAAAGACGCTCCGCGCCGCAACGCAGCGCTGGATGCACCCGGTTATGAACGTGCTGCACGTCATCGTCGGACTGGCCGAGACCATCGGCGGCCCGCCCGTCGCCCTCGCAACGCTGGCCCGCGCCCAGGCCGCCCGCGGCGATGACGTGTTCGTGCTGCCCGCGCGGCGAACCGCCGGCGCGCAGACGCTGCCCGCCGGCGCCCACGGCCGCCTCACCGTGTACGACGCGCCGACCGAGCACCACCTGCTCTGGTACAACGCCGCGCTGAAACGCGAGCTTCGCCGCGTCGCCCGCGGCTGCGACATCATTCACATCCACGGCACGTGGCGCTATCACCTGCTTGCGGCGGCCGGAGCGGCCCGCGCGTACGGCATCCCCTACATCGTCCGCCCGGCCGGCAACCTCGGCGTCGCCACCCGCGGCCACAAGGCCTGGCGCAAGCGCCTCTACTTCACTCTCTTTGAACGCAAGGCGATTAACGCCGCCGCCGCGATTCACTGTTGCAGCCGCAAGGAGGAGCGCGAGCTCTCGGGGCTTGGCCTCTCGCCGCGGACGTTTGTCGTCCCCCAGCCGGTCGAGACGGATCTGACGGCGAGCGAGCCGGACGAGGCTTCGCTGCGAGCGCTCTGTCCGACGCTGCGCGACGAAGAGTCGGTCTTGCTCTACGTCGGCCGCGTGGGATGGGTGAAGCGGCTCGACGTGCTGCTCGAAGCGTTCACCTCGCTGGCGACGGAATTCCCGGAATGGCGCCTGGTGATCGCCGGTACGCACGAGCAGCCGGAGATCGCCGATTCGCTGCGGCAGCGGGCGGCCGCAGCAAACCTATCGGCGCGCGTGTCTCTGCCGGGAACGGTGCGCGGCCCGCAGAAGGCCGCCCTCTTGAAGCGGGCGGCGGTTTTTGCCCAGCCGTCGCAACACGAGAATTTCGGATTGTCGGTAGCCGAGGCGCTCATTTTCGGTTTGCCGTGCGTCGTTTCCGACGGCGTCGCGATCGGCGAAGATGTCGCCGAGGCCGGCGCGGGCGCGGTGTGCCCCAGCGAGCCGGCGGCGATGGCGGCGGCGCTTCGGCCGCTGATGGCGGATCGGGCATTGCGAGAGCAGCGCGGCAACGCCGCCGCGGCCCTCGCGCAGCGCTTCACGCCCGCATCCGTCGCCGCGCAGCTCGCCGATGAGTACGCACGCTGCTCGAAAACGTAGCGCCGGACCTCCGCGTCCGACGGCGCGTGCTGTAGCCCGGCCGCCCCCGGCCGGGCCGGACGCCGATATCACAATATGTTCATCCTCGGCAATGACTGGCAAGATGGCTACCTCGACCCGCACAGCACCGCCGGCGACGTGCGCATCGCCGTCCGTTTCTGGCAGCCGCTGGAAGCGCTCCGCGACGTGTTCCTAGAACAGCCGCGCAGCGTGCGGCGCGTGCTCAACTACGTGCGCGAGGTCGGCATTCGTGAGGTGCTGAAAAAAATCCGCTCGCGCCTGGCCGAAACGCTCCGCGACCAGCGCGTCATCGCGATCGGCGCGGGCGAAGTGCTGGAGGCGGACGAGTCGTCGCCCTTCCGGCCCGGCGCCCCCGTTGCGTTCGTCGCACCCTGTCACCCGCCCAGCGTCGAGCGCGTCTGCCTGCCGGAGTTCTGCGTTGCCGCGCTGGACGCGGAGGTCGCGGGACGACTGGCGAAATCGGGCGTTGTCCTTCTCGCTGCACAGTACGCAGGTCCCGACGCGAAGAACGTCCCGGCCGAGGGCGGCCGGGCTACAGAGGCCGGGGGCGGCCGGGCTACAGCGCCGGACTGGTCCGCCGTCGCCGGCTGGAATCGGTTTTCGGGAAGCGACATCGCCGAGCGCGCGCAGGCTCTCCTCGAATGGGCCGGACTCCACCTCGCGCGATTCAGCATTACCGGCGCTCGCGAGCTTCCGCTCACCGCGCCCTCGGCGATCCGCGAACGCTCCCACCCGGTCGAGCCGCGCAGCACCGCCTCCGCCGTCCTCTTCGGCCTCGGCAACTACGCCAAGACCTGCATCCTGCCGAATCTCGATCCGCGCGTCCGCGTCCGCTGCATACACGAGATCGACCCGACTCAGATCGGCGCGGTGAAGTGCGACCCGCGATTGCAGCCGCGACGAGCCGGGGACGTCAACCCGCCGCTTGGCGCGGCGGGTTCGGGCCATACGGCGGCAGGTTCGGAAGGAGGGCCGGGCGCCGGCGTCGCTCATGACACGTGCCCCGTTTTCCGCGACCGCGAGGAATACGACATCTGCATCATCGCCGGCTACCACCACACGCACGCGCCGCTCGCGGTCGAAGCCCTTCGGCGCGGGGCCACGGTGATCTCTGAAAAGCCGCTCGTCACCACCCGCGCCGAATTGAACGCCCTTCTCGGGGCGATGGAACAGCACCCCGGCCGCTACCACGCCTGCTTCCACATGCGCTATAACCCCCTCTGGAAGCTGGCCCGCGAAGACCTGCGGTCGGCCCGCGGCGATCCGATCCACTACTCCTGCATCGTCTTCGAAGTCCCGCTCGTCAAGCGCCACTGGTACAACTGGCCCGCCTCGTGCAGCCGCATCGTCAGCAACGGCTGCCACTGGCTGGACCATTTCCTGTTCATGAACGATTTCAACCGCCCCACGCGCACGCACCTGTGGCGAGCAAGCAACGACGACGTGCATGTCAGCGTCGAATTGCAGAACGGCGCCGTCTTCAGCATGGTCCTGACCGACAAGGGCAGCCGCCGCATCGGTGTGCAGGACCACATTCAGCTCCGCGCGGGCGAAGTGACGGTGCGCGTGGACAACGGCAGCCGATATGAATCGGAGGAGCGTTTCCGGGTGATCCGCCGCAAACGGATCAACAAGATGACCTCGTTTCGCACGCTTTACGGGACGGTGTCGCGCAAGGCGCTGGCCGGCGAGCCGGGCGACGCGCTCGAATCGACCCAGCGAAGCTGCGAGCTGATGCTCGAACTGGAGGAGCAGTTTCAGCGTAGAGTTTGAGAGCACCCACGCACCGCGCTCCGCCGCCGTCCGCGGCGCCGAGCCGCGAACAATGAAATGGAAGAATTGGAGATGGGAAATGGGAAATTGAAAATGGCCGAGTGATGCGAGTCGCCATCACAGCACGCGCGTTGAAAATGATCTCTGACGTTCGGCCTTTGGCCTTCGACCTTCAGCATTCGACCTTCGACATTCTATGTGCGGCATCGCCGGAATCATCTCCACCGATCCGAACCGCGTCCGCGACGCGCTGCCGCGCATGACCGGCGCCATGGTTCATCGCGGCCCGGATGACAGCGGCATCGAAGTGCTTCCCCTGGGCGGCGCCACGCTCGGCCTGGGCTTCCGCCGCCTCGCGATTCAGGACTTGTCCGCCGCCGGCCACCAACCCATGCGTCATCCGCACACCGGCGACGCGATCATCTTCAACGGCGAAATCTACAACGCCTACGAGCTGCGCGACGAGCTGCTGGCCGCGGGCGAAGTGTTCCGCGGCCACAGCGACACCGAAATCCTCCTGCACGCGCTGACCCGATACGGACCGCAGACAATCAACCGCCTGGCCGGGATGTACGCCTTCGCGTTCTACAACGCCCAAGAGCAGCGACTGCTGCTCTGCCGCGATCCGCTGGGCATTAAGCCGCTCTACGTCGCGTACGCCCCCGGCGTCATGCTCTTCGCCAGCGAGGTGCGCCCGATTCTCGCCTCCGGCCTCGTCGCCAGCGCCATCGACCCGGCCGCCGTCGCCGGATTTCTGGCCTATGGGTCGGTGCAGGAGCCGCTGACGATCTTCAAGGAAGTGCAGGCGTTTCCGCCCGGCTGCTGGCAGCAGCTCGACGCGCGCGTGCTCGACGGGCAGCAGCGACCGCAACCGCGCCGCTACTGGAACGTTCCGCCGCCCGATCCCGCCGCCACTCAGCCCGCCGCCGAAAAGCGAGTCCAGAGCCTGCTCGAAACCTCGATCCGCGATCACCTCATCAGCGACGTGCCCGTAGGCGTCTTCCTCTCCGCCGGCTTCGACAGCACCATCACCGCCGGACTGGCCGTTCGCCACACGAGCAAGCTGCGCACCTTTACCGTCGGCTTCGCCGACAATCCCGATCTGAGCGAAGGCGACCTGGCCGCCCAGACCGCCCGGCAGATCGGGGCCGAGCACACCGACATTCAGATTCTCGGAAAAGACGCGGAAGCCGCGCTGGCCCCCTGGCTGGCGGCGATGGACCAGCCTTCGATCGACGGCATCAACACCTACATCATCAGCAAGGCGGTCCGCCAGGCGGGCATCATCGTCGCACTCTCCGGCCTCGGCGGCGACGAGCTGTTCGCCGGGTACGACTCCTTCACGCGTGTGCCCTCGATGCTCAGCACCTTTCGCAAGGTCGGTTGGCTGCCCGCCTGGGGCCGCTCGGCGCTCTCGACCGTCGCCACGCTGGGCAAGCCCGCCGCCGTCGCCGGCAAGGCGCTCGACATCGCCCGCAGCGACGGCAGCCTGCTCTCGCTCTACCTGCAAACCCGCCGCACGATGTCCAACCGCCAACTCGCCGAGCTGGGCGTCGACGCGGCCGGCCTCGATCTGGATGCCACGTTCATGCCGCCGGCGGCGCTCGACGCTGTAACGGCAGACGAATCTGACCCCGTCTGGAGCGTCTCGCAGCTCGAATCGCGGCTCTACATGAACAACACGCTGCTGCGCGACAGCGACGCCAATGGCATGGCCCACAGCCTCGAAATCCGCGTGCCCTTCCTCGATCGCCGCGTCATCGACTACGTCCTGGCGTTGCCCGGCAACCTGCGCCGCCCGCCTGGCTCGGTCTACAAGCACCTTCTGCGTCGGTGCTTCGGCGGCCTCCTGCGCCCCGCGCTGCTCGATCGCAAAAAAAGCGGCTTTTCGCTGCCGATCGGCCGCTGGCTGGTGGGTCCGCTGCGCGAATTCTGCGAAGAGAGCATTTCCCACCTGAAATCGCTCGGCCTGCTGCGTCCACAGGGCATCGGCCAGGTGTGGAACGGCTTCGTCGCCGGCGGAGACACGACCCGCTGGTCGCGTGCGTTTTCGCTCTGCGTCCTGGGGGCATATCTGCGTGCGCAGACACGCCGCCACGACGGAATCGTCCGGCGCTGACCCGCTTCTGCTTGCGCGGCGAGTCCGGCGGACGGCTCGCCTTTAGTTAGCGCTTCTCCACCGTCCGCGCCTGCATCGCCTTCTGAATCAGCCCCACGAACTCCGCCCGATACTCCGCGAAATCCGCGCCCCGGGCCGTGTCCGCGGACATCAGCGCCTCGTCGAGCGTCCACGCCCCGCAATGTTCCGAGCCGCGCAGCGACATGCCAAACGCCGCCACCGCCGCCGCGAAACGAAAATCGTCCGACGCTTCGTAGAACGCCGCCCCGTCGTCGCCGATTGGAAATTCCAGGAGCCGGCTGTCGCCGCCCTCGGGCTGCTTGTACCGAATCTTAAGCGTCAGCGTCTCCATCGCCTCGCCCGTCAGCCCCGCCGCCGTCGCAAGTTGCCCCGGCGTCTGGTACCGCAGCGGATCGACGTTGGTCTCCTGCAGCGCATCGGCGACGGCCGGGTCGTACCCCGTGACCGCGGGCGTACCGACGTTGCGGCGTTGAGCTTAAGTTCGTATTCTATTCGGTATGGCTCCGAATGAAGCAACCGAAGCTACAATGAGATTTTCCATTCATCTACCGGCGGAGTCACCCCCTACGGGGCGCCCCGAACTTAGGGCAGAATTCGGCCGAATCACGGTGCTATTGGGTCCCAACGGCAGCGGCAAGTCGAAGCTGCTTCGCACTATCAAGGACAAGTGCTCGCTGCGGTTCGGTGTCGGGCCGCGCCCGGTGCTGTTCGTCGAGGGCGGTCGATCCGTGCAGGTTCAAGCAACGATCGGTTTTTCACCCCCGGATTTCCTGTCCACTGTTGAAGCCGCTAACCATGGATACCGAGAGGCGTCGGCGCAGGGAACGTCATCGGCGCGATTCCGTCGCGCGGTGAACGCGCTGGAACGAGAAAGCGACGTCATTTCCAATGGATACCTGCGGGAAATGCAAAGGTGGGAGGCGAATCCGACGATCGGAGACCGGCCACGGACGCCGCGGCTTCCGATCGACCAACTAGCGGAATCATTCGGCCGGATCTTCCCGAACAATTCCATGGAGGTACGCGATCGTGTCAAGAGCCTCGTGTGCACGCGGGAAGGCGAGACCTACGGCGTTAATGAACTGTCGGATGGCGAACGACAGGTACTCGTGATTTTGGCGGACGTGCTACTGATCTCTTCCAACAGCCTCGTTGTTGTCGATGAACCGGAGCAGAACCTGAACCCGGCACTTGCGTGTCGCTTGTGGGACGAAGTCGAGGCACAAAAGCCGGAGTGCGTGTTCGTCTATGCAACGCACTGCGTTGCGTTTGCCCTTCGGAGAAGTGTCGAGCGAATCATCATTCTGCGGTCCGGTGCGGGGGAGGCGCTTGCCATCGGGTCGATCGGAGAAATACCGCCGGAAGAACTGCGGGAGCTTCTTGGAACGATTCCGGGGATTCTCTCGACCTCCGCGGTTCTTTTTGTAGAGGGTGACGACGCCTCCTTCGACCGGGAGTTCTTCGAATGGATTCTAGGCGCGCCTAACGTGTCGGTAATACCCGTCCGCTCGTGCGAGCAGGTTCGAAAGTTCGCATCCGCATCGGGCGCGGTGCTCAATCGTGCGCTGGCCGGCCTGACGACTTGGGGCGTGGTGGATCGCGACTTCGGGGACTCAGAGACAAAGGCAGGCAACTGGACGGTACTTCGCTTGCATGAATCGGAGTCGTACCTGTGCCATCCACAACTGCTTGCGGACCTTCATTCCAAGGTAGGGTTGAGTAAGCAGTCGTGGCCTCGTGAATCGATCGCTTCTTTGATCCGCGAGTTCTGCAAGGAGCGCCGAATACAAATTGCCCTTCGTCGCGCTTGCAGTGTTCCTGCCGAGTGTTCTGTTGGCGCGCTTCATCGCGCCGAGATTGCTGCGGCCACAGACAAGCACGCCGCGCGCGCCCGAATAAAGGCTTCGTTCAAGTTGGATCCGCAGAAACTCGAAGATGCCGAGAAGCGCGCGATAAGTGCCTTTGATAGGGAGCTAGAGCGAGTCGATGACGCGCTCGCCTCGGAGAATCCAGAGGACTGGCTCGCCATTGCTCCCGGCAAGGAGCTGCTTGCGCATCTCTGCAAGCAGCTTGAATTGAAGGACTGGTGCATGGCACTTCGGCTCTGCGTCAAGCACGTCCGGGTCGAGGACTACAAACACTTGCGCCATCTTCGTGATGAGCTTCGTCGGAATCTGAACGTTGGCGGTCTCGCCGCTATGGGAGCGAGCTAGCCGCCGCGTCGATCATCGCCGTTCGTTCGGCGCTGCTCAGGGCGATTGCCGATCCGGCTGCGGTGCTCGCCGCCGCGTCGCTCAGCATCGCCGCGGTTCGTCGGATGTTCTCCACCTCCACCCGCAGCGTCGGCGAGCGCTTCAGCGCCGCCGCCACCGCCGCCCGCTGATTCGCGTCGAGCTCGTTCAGGACATAGGCCGTCAGTCGCGGATCGTTTGGGTCTAGTCGCATCGTGAATTCCCCAGGTGCGAGCCTCGTCCGGTGCGGCGAGTGGCTCTGCGTGTGATCAGCCCCGAAGAGCCTGGGAATGAAATGGGTGGGACGGGCGTCTCGCCCGTCCCGGCCGCATCAGGAACGGGCAAGATGCCCGTTCCACCCGAGACAACTCTCAGCCCCGGAGGGGCGAAAGAGTAAAGCCCACGGCGCGAGCCGTGGGTGCGCCGCGCCGTGGAACGAATCTCTAAGAAATCTCCAAGCCCCGGAGGGGCGAAAGAAGTTCTCGCTCGAAGCGGCGAAAGCGTGGCAGGCGTTCTGTCGCCCCTCCGGGACTTTCCCGAAACGAGACATATGTGAGGATTCGGTTGGGGGCGCGGAGACCCCGGGCTTGCGCCCGGGGCTTTATTCTGTCGCCCCTCCGGGGCTAAGGTCATCATCGCTCGCCCTCGCCGAGACTCTCTCGCACGCGTTTCAATCCCGCATGAAAGGCGGCGCTTTCGGGCGCGTCCGTCCGGCGGTTCCAGCCAATGACTTCCACGCCGCGCCCCCGCAGCGCGTGCCCCAGCGCCGGCGCCACAGTCCCGTTCATCCCGGTCACAATGACTCGCATGGATCGCCGCAACCCCCCTACCGCGGTCCGACGCGCTGACTTCCCGGCGGCGTGGCACGGCTCTGGAGCTTCCGCCACAGCGCTTCCGCGTCCGCCTGCCGCCCGGCCGCCTGATACAAATAGAGCAGGCCGTACTTGGCCGGAATGTCGGCGTCGCCGGCCCGCTCGGCCGCCTCGATCGCCGCCGCGAGCTGTTGCTGGCGCGCGACCATCGCCGCCCACATCTGCGCGAAGTTCGGGTTGTAGGGTTCAATGCGGCGACATTGCTCCAGGTGCGCCAGCGCCTCCGCCGGCCGGTTTGTCTGCACCGCCGCATTCGCCGCGAGGAACTGTGCCGCCGCGAAATCAGGATTGAGCTCCAGCGCCTTCCGCGCGCTGGAATACGCCTCGCTCCAGCGCTCCGCGTCCGCCAGGATCGCGGCCCGCTGGTAATGCCCGGCGGGAAGCCGCGGCTGCTCATGAATCAGGTCATCCATCTCGCGCAGGGCATCGTCGATTCGTTCTGCGCTGACCAGCGCCAGAACGTAGGCCAGCCGCAAGGGTGCATTCTCGGATTTTCGCGTCGCGGCCCGGCCGAGAATGGCGATCGCCTCATCGTGGCGATTCAGCGCGGCCAGCGCCTGCTGCAAGTCGTGCGCCGCCCCGGGAAAGACGGGGTTATCCTGCAAAACGCGCGTCAGTTCTCGAATCTGGGTTTCCTGATCGCCGGCGTGCGCCGCGAGGCGCGACAACTCATATCGCGACGGAGCGTAGGTCGGCTGGATCGACAGCGACTTGCGAAACTGCTCCGCCGCCGCGTCCAGATTCCCATCCAGCATGTGCGCCGCCCCGAGCATGCCCTCCATTCGCGCTACCGGCAGAAGCCCGATCCGGCTCGCGGTCCCCATGAGCTGCCGCCCCACTCGCAGGTCCGTCGTCGCCGCCGCGTCGAGCGTGCCGCCGCTCTGCTCGAAATGAGCGCGGGCGCGGCTGAGCAACGCAACCCCGCGCACGAAGCAGATTTGCACCACGGCCGAATGCGCGAGGAACAACACCCAAACGCCGATCCCCGCCATCACCACCGCCCCGCCGCGCGTCCACGCGCCGTTGCGCCGGATCTGCACCCGGAACATGCGCTGGTTCCGGGCCGCGAGCGCCTGCGCCGCGGACACAACCACGAACGCGCTCATCGACGCGATCGCCAGCGACAGGAGGAAGGGAATCTGATCGTACAGGTTCCGCACAATGAGCAGCGTCGCCAGAAACACGACCGCGAGCAGCGCCTCCTGCCCCCACGTGAAATCGAAGTGCCGCGCGCGCTTCGGCACGTTCAGCGCGACCGCCGCCACGCTCGGCTTCCCAAAGCCGACATAGAGCGCGTCGTTCGGGCAGACGCTCACGCAATCCAGGCATTTCATGCAGCCCGGATCGACCACCATCCCGTGCGTCCGCACCTCCTCGTGCACGCGCACATTCGAGCTGCATGACGCCGTGCAGTGCCCGCACCCCTCGCACGCCTCCGTCACACGAATCTTGCCCGGCGCGAACTGGTCCGCGAAGCCGAAGAACCCGCCGTACGGACAGGCATACGTGCAGAAACCCTTGTTGCCCAGGAAGTACACGATCAACGGCCCGCACGCGACCACCGACAGGATCGACACCCACAGCCCCGGAAACGTCTCCCAGAAATCCTCGGTCGTGAAGTGATACACCAGGGGCGGCAAGCCCGCGCTTTGCAGCAGCCGATACACCACCGGCCAGACGAACATGTACAGCGCCGCCCCCAGCGGCACGAACACCAGCAGCCGCGAGCGAAACGGCTTCGGATGAATCCCGCACTTCTTCAGCACCCATGAGCAGATATCCTGCAGAAAAATCAGGTGGCAGCCCCACCCGCAGAAAAACCGCCCGAAGATAAACGTGCTCAGAATCGCGACGGCGAACAGAATGAACCCGGCGTTGAGCAGCCCGTCATCGAGCGTCTGCACCGACTCGCTCGGCTCCAGCGGCGTCACCGTCCGCCCCGTCGCCAGCCAGTGCCACACGTGCAGCGCCACGCCCACGTGCACCGCGACCAGCACGCCGAAACGCCAGCGCGTCATCCGGCTCGTCCGGACGGTCCCGCAGCTCGGCCCGTGCTCGCGGCGGGCCGATCGCGGGTGATGCAGCGGCAGGGAAATCACGCTGTCCACGGCGGAATTCTAGCGAGTGAAATCGGATTGGGGAGTGCGGGCGTCCCGCCGCTGCACGCCGGCCGACCGCCGACACGCGCGCCGTCCCCCGAACGGCGCACATGCTTCCGCCGACCCGGACGGCGCACATACTTCCGCCGGCCCGGAGGGCGCACGTGGCTCCACCCGCCCGGAGGACACATGCTTCCACCCGCCCGGAGGGCGCACGTGCATTGCCAGGGACTTCAGTCCCTGGCGCCGCCCAGTCCGTGCTTCCCGCCCAGAGGGCGGACGAAACCACGCCGATTCAGCCTTGTGTTATCATTGTCTTGAGGACTTGCCGTGCACAACCAGCTTGCGCCGATCCCCGACTCGCCGCCCGTGCCGCTCTACGACGGCCTGCGCGCCACCGCCGATGAATATCTGGCGCTGGCAGACGACGACTTCCGTTATGAGCTGATTGACGGGGTGATCCTGATGTCGCCAAGTCCGCTGCCGTTGCACCAGCGCGTCGCGTTTGAAATTGCCTACCAGCTTGAGGCGTTCCTGCGGCAGCGCCCGATCGGAATGGTCGTCCCCGAGGTGGACGTGAAGCTCTCCGACAAGCTCGTCTACCGACCCGAACTCGTTTTCGTGCGTCAGGACAATCTGAAGCGGATCGCCCCGAGAATAACGTTCACGCCCGACGTCGTCGTCGAGGTGATCTCCCCTGCCTCCCGGGGCCGCGACACGCGCACCAAGTTCGACGACTATCAGCGCGTCGGCGTCGCCGAGTATTGGCTGATCGACCCGCAGAACGAAGCGACGACGTTCTACCGGCTCGAAGGAGACCGATACGTTGACGCGTCGCCGCCGGCCGGGCAGGAAGCCTTCGAAAGCCGCGCGGTTGAGGGCTTCTCGCTGGACCTCGTAGCTCTTCGTCGGGCGTTTCACGCATTCGGTTCGTAAGTAGTTTGCGGTGGGCGCCCGGGAGGCTGCGCGCCGCCTGTCAGAACGCGAAGCGCAAGCGAGCGCGGACCGACGCAGGCGCTCGCTTGCGCTTCGCGTTCGGACGCGCGGCGCGGACGCCGGAAAGCTCACGGCACGGCCGGACTATCGGCGAGAACAACCAACGGCCCGTGTCCCAGCGTCAACAGTCCGAGGACCTTTCTATTGGGGTCGAGAACGACGATCTGGTCGTTTAGCTCGTACACGACCAAGTCCCCCGGCAGAACGGTCGGACAGCGGGCCGCCATCTGGCTGAACGGCGTTTCCCACGCAACGCAGAGCTCCTCCACGCCGGCCGCGCCGTAAACCGCCAAGCCTTCGATCGAGGATAATCCCGCGTGCACGAGGCGAACACGCTGGCTTTGCGGTCGAAGGTCTGTGGCCGTGCCGAAACTGCCCCAATAGTCGTTCTCGACCGCACCGCTGGCGAATTCCGCGGGCGCCGCGAACCGCGCTGGGCCGCCTATGCCCGGTCTCCCGCTGGACTCGTCACGCAACGCACGCGTCGGCCCGCGCCGGCCCTCATTGACGAATAACCGCCATCCAGGCCCGCCATCGATCCTTCGAGCGAAGAGTCGCGAGTTGATTGACGTGATATCGTCTTGCCTTACCGTCTCGACTTGCCCGCCTTGAATCGGAATTCGCTTCACGTCGCCGCTGACTCGATCGATGAAGTAGACCTGCGCGTGAAGCTCGCTGGGCACAAACTCCCCGCACGGACGAACCCGAACAGCCGTCGCCAACGAGATTCCACTCACTGTCAGGTACGCCGGAATGAGAAGCGCGTACGAACTCGCCTGCGCCGCAAGACAGCCAGCGACGACGCGCCCGAGCGTCCGCCGGCCCGCTCCCAGCGCGGCGGCAACGAACGGCCATTCCAGGATGTTCGTTAGGAAGAAAGATCCAATCACACATGCGATCAAGATCGAACGAATGTGCGTCACCAGCGGAAACGGGGTCGTCTCGTCCGACAAGCGATCATCGATCCAGGAAAACCCGAGCGCACCGCCAACCGCGGAAAAGTAGTTGCCGATGATCATCCAGAAGATCGCCCGAGTCGCCAGTACCCGAAACAAACGCCCGATGATCAGCCCCTCGATCGCGCCGATCAGAAGATTGCCGAAAGTCAGGTGAAGCAGTCCCGCCCACATGAGCGGCGTGCCGACGTTCGCGATCATCAGCGGCAAATTCGACATGGCTCACGTCGTCGGAGCGAAGATTCCTACGATGCTCCTCTACTCATTGGACGCGCGGTGCCACGCGCGCCTTGCCCGCCGCGCGCCTTCCCCGTCTGACCCAGCGCCACAAACATGTCCTCGTAGCTCTCTTCCAGATACCCCCGTCGCATATGCAACCCGATGTGATCCCACGGCAGAAGCTCATCGAAGCGCCGCTCACGATGCGCATAAAACGCCGGATCGACGCCGGCCGCCTCGAACGCCTGCTGCCAGATCAGGAAATTGAAGCACTCATCCCAGCCATCCAGCCGTGCCCCGCGCCGCCATGCCTCCAGAATCACCGCGCCCAGCCGCCGGTCGCCACGCGCGAAGACGCCCTCCAAGATCGAGCGTTGCGGATGATGCGTCGTGATCTTCACATTCGACCGCTTCCCGCCCCACCGACCGCCTGAATTCTGCGGGTCAAAGTAGGCCGATTCGCCGCCATCCTCCATCATCTCCCGCGCCGACGCATATCCACCCATCCCCCCATCCACCACCACCGGCCCGCGCGACCCCTTCCCCGCCAGTCGCCGCAGCTTCTCTCGCACTTCCAGAAAATACTCCAGCCGCGGCTGCGCCATCCACTGCAATGGCGTAAACGGCTTGGGTACCAGCCACCCCACGCTCGCGTTCACGTCCGCCGCCGGCTTGTGCAGCCGGCAGCGCTCGCGACTCACCGCGTTGGCAATTTCCCAGATGCCGAAAATGTCCTCGTCGCGCTCGCCGGGAAACCCGCTCATGAAATACAGCTTCACCCGGTTCCACCCGGCCTTGTACACCTCGCGCACACCGTCCAGCAGCGCCCCGTCGGTCACTTTCTTGCGAATCGCCGCCCGCATGTCGTCTCGGGCCGCCTCGACCGCCATCGTGATCGACCCCTTGCGGACCGAGTTGCCCATCCACGGAATGTGCCGCAGCATCCGATCGATCCGCAGCGACGGAAAGCTCATGTTCACCTGCCGCGGGCCGAAGCGCTCGTTGAACCGTGCCGCCAGCTCCGGCAAGAGCGGATAATCCGCCGTGCTCAGCGACAAGAGGCCGATCTCATCATGCCCCGTCGCCCAGTACGCCTCTTCCGCGATTTCCAGCACCTGCTCCACCGTGCGGTAATACAGCGGCCGCTTCGTATACCCCGCATGACAAAACCGGCACACCTGCGGACAGCCGCGCATGATTTCGATCGAAACCCGGTCATGCACCACCGGCGTCCACGGCAGAATCGGCCGCTTCGGAAACGGCGCCGTCTCAAAATCCGGCGTCTTGCAGCGGTCGATCCGCGTTGGCAGCCCCTCGTGTCGCGGCGTCAGCGCCCGAAGCGTGCCGTCCGCGTGATAGCTCGGCTCATACAGATTCGGCGCGTAGATCCACGGAAACCGCCGCGCCAGCAGCAGAATCATCTCCCGCCGCCGCACGCCGCCGCGCTTGAATTCGGCGTACGCGTCGAGAATTGCCGCCAGCGCATGCTCGCCGTCGCCGATCACGACCAGATCGAGAAAATCGGCCATCGGCTCGGGGTTGTCCGCCTGCGGCCCGCCGCAGATCACCAGCGGATGCGAGTCGTCTCGCTCCGAGGCCCGCAGCGGCACGCCCGCCAGGTCCAGCAGGTTCAGCACGGTCGTGAAGCACATCTCGTATTGCAGCGAGATCGCCAGGATGTCCGCGTCCGCGACCGGCTGCCGCGTGTCCCACGTAAACAGCGGAATCTTCCGCCCGCGCATCACCTTCTCGGCGTCGATCCACGGGCTGTACACCCGCTCCGCACAAACCCCCGGCGTGTGATTGCACAGCCAGTAAAGAATCTGGCACCCCAGGTGCGACATGCCGATCTTGTACGTATCCGGAAACGCGACCGCGACGCGAACTTCCGCCTGCTGCCAGTCCCCCGGCCGCACAAGCTGATTCACCTCGCCGCCGATGTACTGCGCCGGATGCTCGACGCGCGGCAGAAGCTCGTTACTGACGCGCTGATGGAGATTCAAATCGCTCATCGCCCTCTGCCCGTCACCCATGCTGTCTCCCGCCAAGTGTAGCCCGGCCGCCCCCGGCCGGAAACGTAGCCCGGCCGCCCCCGGCCGGGTTTCACATTTGATCGCATGTGGCACGGGAGTTTGTGTGGCACCGGTTTCCAATCGGTGTCTGTCTACACGCGTCTTCGACCCGTGCAACGCCTCGCCGGCCGCGCGGCGGCCCACCGCGATCCGGCAAGCCGCACCCCGCAATTGACACGCCCAACCCGCGGCGTTAGGACCAGATTCGCCAAGTCGCTCTCCGGACGCTTTTGTGCGTCCGCGGTGCGGCTTGCCGTTCCCTTCTACTTTTCGGAGGAAGAGAGATGCTTCGCAGAATTCTGTGCCTTCCGGTCGTTTTCGCGCTCAGCGTTGCCGCCCAGGCGGCATTGTTCTCCGGGCCGTCGTCGTTTTCGGTCACGCCGACGACGCAGCTCGGCCCGCTCACCAACAACCTGATCCTCACCGACAACGCCAATGGCTTCGTCGTTTCGGGGCAGGTGCTGATTACGATTCCGGGGTCGCCCGTCGCGGGAACGCTCGTGAGCTGGGTGGTCGACCGCCCGCTCGACGCGACGTTTGGAACCGGGTCGCTCCAGACCACCACGATTCTCGACGGCTTCTCGCAGCCGCCGCCGGGGCTGGCCGGCAACACCAGCGGCATCTGCGAGTCTTCCTTCACCAACTTCCCGGTAACGTCGCTCTCGCAGATTCCCGTGACGCTGCCCGCGGGGACGGCGACCTGGCCTAACATCACGGTCAACAGCTCGACGTTTTCCTACACGTCGGGCGGCGTCAACTTTCTGCGCCAGCGCTTCGATGTTGACGGCGTCTACCTCGGCGGCCCCGGCGGAATCTGGGTCGTCGACGTCCCCGTGACCACGATCGCAACCGTCATCCCCGAGCCCGCGACAGCGTCGCTGCTGGGCCTGGGCCTGGCGCTGGCCCGTCGGCGACGCTAGAAACGACCGCCACCCGAGCGCCTCAATCGCTCATCGCGGCCGTCGCGAAAGCGCGCCGGGCCGACACACTGGGGTATGGGCTTCCAGCCCGTCGCGCTGTCTTTCGGGCTTCCAGCCCGCTGAGCCGTGAACGGAAAACTGTTCATCCCGCCGCCCGCATAACTGAATACGATGAGCGCCCTGCGGCCGACGATGCGCGAACCCCGCGAGAGGCGCCGTCGGCCACAGAGGGCCGACGCTACATCCCAGGAGCGCTGCGAGAGCCTCGCGCTACTTCTTGCCTTCCTGGTTCTGACTTCCGGCGGCATCGTCCTGTTTGCCGACCCGATCCATCAGCGCCCGCGTGCGCGTCGCCTCGGCGCTCTGCGTTCCCAGCCGTTTCTCGATGATCGCCAATGCCTCCGTCAGCAGCTCGGCCGCCTCGTTGAAGCGCCGCTGCGTGCGAAGCAGGTCGGCCAGGTTCCGCTGCCCGCGCGCGACAAACTCATGGTCCGGTCCGTACGCCTGGCGCAGAATCTCCAGCGCACGCCGAAAACAGCGTTCCGCCTCGCTCGCCTTTCCGGCGTCGGCCAGCACCAGGGCGTAGTTGTTGAGCGCCTTGGCCACGTCGGGGTGGTTCGCATCAAGCCAGGCAGTCCGCAGCGCCAGCACGGCCTCATATTCGTGTTCGGCCTCAGTCGTCAGCCGCGCCGCCGCGGCGCCGTCGACGGGCCCCAGCCGGGCGGCCTCCGCCCGCAGCAGGCCCGCCAGGTTGTTCCGCGTCTGCGCCAGCGCGTTGGCGGCGCGCGCCTTCTCGCTCCGCGACACGCCGGCGCCGTGCAGCGCGGCGTCGAAGATGCGCGTGCGGATACTGAGCGCCTCGCGATACTCCGCGCTGGCTTCCCCGGTTCGCGCGAGCTGCTTGTGAAGCAGCCCCAGGTTGTTGAGCGTCGCCGCAAGCTCCTCCGACCCCGGCAGGCGCCGCCGGCGAATCGCCAGCGCCTGCTTCAGAGCGGCCTCCGCCTCGTCGTATCCGCTGCGGCGCAGCAGCAGCAGCTCGCCCAGGTCATTCAGGCTCTGGGCCACGTCCACATGATCTTCGCCCAGACGCTCTCGCCGCGTCTGGAGCGCAAAACGCAGGTGCCGCTCGGCGGCGTCGTAGTCGCTGAAACTCAGGAAGGTATTGCCGAGCGTGTTTCGCACGGCGGCCGATTCGAGCGGCTGATCATCCAGCTCCATGACGATTCGCCGGTCGGCGGCGCGCAGTGCGTCATACACGGTGACCGACCGATCGCCTTGCCGGGCCGGATCGGGCGCGACCAGCACGCTCTGCAGCACATCGCTGATCCAGCGGAACTTGGTCGCCTCGGACCGGGCGCGCGACAGCAGGTCCTGAGTCACCACGAGCGCGCCGACCAGCACGGCGAAGAGCGCCGTCAGCAGCAGCGTTCCGGCGCGATGCCGCCGGATGAACTTCGCCAGCCGGTAGGCGGCGCTGGCGGGCCGGGCGGTGATGGGATAGCCGTTCAGGAAGCGCACCAGGTCGTCCTGAAGCCCCGCGACCGTCTGGTACCGCCGCCCGGCCTCCTTTTCCACCGCCTTCATCGCGATGACCGAGACATCCCGCGGCACAGCGCCGTTCAGCGAGCGCGGGTTTCGCGGAGGCTGCTCACAGATGCGCTGCACGGCTTCGTGCAAGGCGGTCTGCGCCACGCGCACCGGCAATTCGCCCGTCACCAGCTCATACAGAATGACGCCCAGCGCGTAGACGTCGGTCCGCACGTCGATCGCCTCCACCTGGCCGCGGGCCTGCTCCGGACTCATGTACGGCAGCGTCCCCAGCAGCCGGCCGGTCTCAGTGGCGACGGTGACGGCCGCCACGTCGCTGTCGCTGATTCGCGCCAGGCCGAAATCGAGCACTTTCGGCCGCCCGTCGTCGCTCACCAGGATGTTCCCCGGCTTCAGATCGCGGTGAATCACGCCGCGCTGATGGGCGTAGTTGATCGCCTCGCAGATTTGCACGAACAGCCGCACGCGTTCCATCAGCGACGATGGCGCGGCGCCAGCCCCGCTGCTGCGCCGCCCGGCCGCGTAGTCGCCCAGCGACACGCCCTGCACCAGCTCCATCGCGAAGTACTGCTGCCCGTCGGCCGACCCGGCCTCGTAGATGGCGGCGATCGAGGGATGCGACAGGCGCGCCAGCGTCTGCGCCTCGCGGCGGAAGAGCCGCAGGCGGTATTCGTCCGCGTCGGCGAATCCGCGAATGACCTTCAGCGCAACCGATCGCTGCGGCGTCTGCTGCTCAGCTTCGTAAACGACGCCCATTCCGCCCTGGCCGATCCGCCGGATGATCCGGTAGCTGCCGATCGACTTGGGCAGCGCCGCCGCACGACCGGCCTGGCCCACCGCGCCGGCCGCGAGGCGAATCCCGGCCAGCAATCCGCGCATCTCATCCGCCCTGGCCTGGCAACGGTCGCAGGTCGCGACGTGCGACGCGATATCGCGCTCGGCGGTCGCGTCGTCCTCTTCCCCATGCACCCATACCCACAGCCGTTCGCTGGGCATGTCGCAGCTCATGCGTCGCTGTGCCCCGTCAGCTTCTGCATCTGCTCCTGAAGATAGTCGGACGCCCGCACCAGCCGGCCCTTGACCGCCTGCTCGCTGACGCCCAGCGACTCGGCCATTTCCTGTCGCGAAAAACCCTCGAAATACTTGAGTTGCAGAACGCTGCGATACTCCTCCGGCATGCCGGCGATGATCTGCGCGATCAGCGCCTCGCGCTCCTCGCGTGCGGCCTTGGTTTGCGGCCCGCTAGTCGAGCCGGCCGCGTCGAAACCCGTGCGAATGCGGAAATCATGCGTTGGGCTGCGCTGTTGGCGGCGGAGGATGTCGAGGCAGTGATTGCGGGCGATTTTGTAAACCCACGGCTTGAACGCCCCGTCGGGAAGGTTTGCGGCTTCCGTCAGCTTGGCGAACGTCTCTTGCGAAACGTCCTCGGCAAGCTGGCTGTCCTGCAGGTATGAGGCGCAGAAGCGATGAATCGCCGGCCAATAGCGCCGCACCAGCTCGTCAACGCAGCCGCTCTTCTTCTCGCGCGCGCCGGCGACGAGTTCCGCGTCGGACAGGCTGTCGATCGGTCCTTCAGCCATGGCCGCGATATGTTAGCCGGGGCTGGCGAAACCTGCCCGCACTCACGGCGCGGAACTGGTGCCCGGCCGCCCCCCGCCGAAGCCGCAGCGACCAGCTCGCCGCCACGCGAGAAAACGCGGAAGGCTCGGCGACTGCGTCAACGTCCAATCGCCTGGGATCTGCCCACGCACTGATTGCCTCACGTCCCCAGCGGATTCCTGAGCCGCACAAACTCCGCCTTCGACGGCACCGACCCTTGCAGCCCCGAGGCGTGCGTGCCGGTGCAGATGAACAGCATGTACCACGCCGGCGGGGCGATGTTCGGGTTGCTCGGCGGCGTGATGCGGAGCTGGCCCTGCGGCGTGATGCGGAAGTCGAGATCGATCATGCGTTGCGTCACGTCCATCGAGTGCGTCGCCGAGCCAGGGCGAATCAGGCGAACCGCGGTGATGGCCTCGCTGCCCTGGTAGTCGATGTTGAACGGCGTGCCGTATAGAATCTCGCAGTTGGCCGGCAGCGACGACGCGACGATCGTTGGCCGCACGACTTCCGGCAGACAGTACGGCGGCAAGTAGGTCTGGTACTTGGCGCAGCAATCAGTATAGGGCTGGCGCGGCTGTCCGGCTATGAAGATGTAACCGGATTTTGTGAGAACGGCGGCCGAATGGTATCCAAAGCGCGTCGCCCCGCTGGATAGGTTGTCGGCCGCGGCGCACCATGCGTCGGCCTGCGGGTCATAGATGTCGACGCTGCTGCCCTCGATGGAGAAGCCCATCAACCCGGGGCAGGCGCCGCTGATCGCGGAATAGAAGCGTTGTCCGATCGCGTATAATCTGCCGTCCGGACATGGAATGATGTAGAAGTGATTCCTCCAGGTCGGCATCACGCCCGTGCTCGCCCAGGCCGGGCTGCCGTCCGTCAGGCAAATGCGATAGGCGTCCCGAATCGGGCATTCCTCGCCCGATTCGACCTCCTGCGCCCGCCCGGCCTTGATCACTTCCTCCTTCAGCGTGAAATCGCCCGTGTTCGGGTCGCGCCGGTAGTAGATGGCCGCAGCCCCGCCCTGCAGCGGGACCGCCGGGCCGAACGTGCTGCGGTTGATCCATGTCTCGCCCGACGGATTGAGCTTCCGGCTGTAGATCGTGAGCGACGAGGCGCCGCCGGCGCAGGAGTTGTTAACTGGCGGGTCGTGAGCCGGGTTGGAGCACTGCCAGGCGGCGGTCGATCCTCCGGCAAATAGCAGCGTGCCGTCGGATACCTGGAAGATATGCGGATAAAAGCCGGGATCGAAATACTGGACGTCCGTGCCGGCGTGGTAGTTCGTGAAGTACTCGGCCGTCTTCATCGGCTCGAACTTCCAGTCCCACGGGTCGGCCGACGTCTGCGTGACGGTGAGCGGGACCCAGCCATTGCCCCAGGCGGAGTCGCAGCGAATGCAGTCGGCCGGCGGGTCGGGGTTTCCCGGGTTGCCGTTGCACTCGCCCTGCTTGCAGCGACAGGGCCCGTCGATAACTACAAGCTGCCCGTTGCCACGCTGAACTACAGTTGGATAATACCTTCCGACATTGTGATAGCCTGTCTCCGTGCAGCCGCCCCACTGGTCGGGGGCGAGCCCGGCGCAGGACGTGCCGCCGTGGTCCCAGCACTCGGTGATCGATGCCTTGAACTCGCCGGGCCCGCCGGTCATGCTGGGCGTGTAGATCGAGCAGTACTTCGGGTTGGGCATCGTGGACGGAATGCCGATGCGGCAGCAGTATGGATCGCCGCCGGATATGAAGACCGTTCCGTCTGACATCGTCGTGTGTCCAGAACAGAACGCCCAGTGCCTTCCAAGCGGATCGCCGCCGGGAACATCCGGTAGCAAGCCTTCACGCACGAACTGAAACGTCGGCGCGTTCGTGAGCGGGTCGGCGGGCGGATCGACGAGGACGACGTCGGGCCACTGCGCAGCTTGCGGCGTACCGGTAACCACATGCTGGTCGATCGCGAGGATTCGACCGCTGTGAAGGGCCACCATATGCACTATCTGAATCGGATAGGCGAACTGTTGCGGCTGCCCCGCGATCGTGCAGTCGTAGGGGTTCCCGCTGTACGAATTACATGGGTGTCCGACTGGTCCCCATTGACCGGTCGATGCACACGGCGTTTGGGCCACACCCGAAAGCCCCAGAACCCAACAGCCAAAGACGGCGAAGAGGGCCGCAGAGCATCGCTTGGACTGAGTCGCAGACACAAAAGACCTCCTAACGTGAAGCGCGCAACCGGCGTCTGCTGCCGAGGTTGGCCGACAGTCCCGCACACGCGTGCGGATGCCGGACCGGATGCGCTGGCTGATTGCTGTCTTCTTTAACAACGCGCCGTGCCGCGACCTGCCGCACCGAACGGCACCGAGCAGCACCGAACCGAATAGAAGCAGGAGGCTGCTGGAGGGCTCCGGTACGAAGACGGCAAAGCTCTCGAAGGAGAGCGCATATCCAGGGGGCAGATAGACATTCCCCACCTGCGACCACTGTCCTCCATCGACGGAGACTCTGCTCACCGGGGCGCCCCCACGGTACATGAACGATTCATCGGGAGTCAGCCGTATGTCGGCCAGGAAATAGCTGTCCCCGGGTACGATCTGCCGCCCGGTGCTGGCATCTTCGTGGTCAAAGCGCCACAGGCCCGCGCCACCGTAGACAAATACGCTGCCGCCCGAGTCGACCGCCAGTGATCCGAGCGACGACGGAAGCGTGGCGAAAAGGCTGCCCGCGCCCTCCGGCGTGATCCGGTAGACCCGCCTGTTGCCAAGCCCGTACTGTGCGTAATACAAATCCCCTGACGGCCCGAAGTCCAGCGTTCCGCCGCCGTTGACGCCATCCGCCGCGTCCGCAAACACCGTCGCCGGCCCGCCCGCCGCCGGGAAGCGCAGAATCTGGAACGCATTCGTGTTGACGACGTAGAAATCCCCGTCCGGCCCGTACGTCATCCCGTGCGGGCCGCTCAGGCCGTCGGCCGCGCTCATCACCTGCACGCCGTTGCCGCTGCCGTCAACCTCGAAAAGCCGCGACGAGCCGAACATCGCCACCCGCAGCCGCGAGCCATCCGGCGCGAACTCGACCGCGCCAAGCTGCCCACGAATCCCGGTCGCCTCCCAGAAGGGCCGGGCGATGCCGGTGACCGGGTCGAATTCCCACACCATGTCGTAATTCGTCGCGCCGGTATCGAAAATATACGAGCCGCCCAGGTAAAGTCGGCCGGGCACAAAATCGGCCCACACCGGCCGCGCGGCCGGCGCCAGCGCGGCAAGCGCGAACCCGGCAAACGCAAACCGGAGACTACGCATGCGCATCGGACACCTCGTCACCTCGCCGCTTGGCGCGGCGGGTTCGGACAATCTGCCCGCCACTGCCGTGGCGGCCGCCATGAACGCCTTCCTCCTGCTCCCGACCGTGGGCGGCGCCTGCCCCTTCTACCCTCGCCGCCCCCGACGCCCATCCAGCACGCAGCGGTGTCTATTCCGTTTTTCCACCCCTTATATCACGAGCCCCCCCCCCTCCCGCAAGACAATTCTCCGAGTTTTTCACTTCTATTTCTGAGAGCCTCTGACAGAACCCGCCACGGAAGACGCGGGCCAACGGGCCCGGCACTCCCATCCGGGGTTCTGTCAGGAGAGCCGGCTGCTACACCTCCATAATCTCCTTCGACTTCTCCGCCAGCATGTCATCCGCCTTCTTGCAGTAGTCGTCCGTCAGCTTCTGCACCGACTCCTGCCCGCTCTTCATCTGGTCTTCCGTGAGCTTCGCGTCCTTCTTGGACTGCTCCAGCAGCTTGTTCGCGTCGCGCCGGATGTTGCGGATCGCCACCTTCTGCTGCTCGGTCAGCTCCTTGACGCGCCCCACGAGCTGCTTGCGCCGTTCGGTCGACAGCGGCGGCACCGGCAGGCGGATCAGCTTGCCGTCGTTCTGCGGGTTGATCCCCAGCTCGCTCTTCTCGATCGCCTTCTGAATATCCTTCAGCGTGCCGGGGTCGAACGGCTTGATGACGATCGTGTTTCCCTCGGCCACCGCGATATTCGCCAGCTCCCGCAGCCCCATGGTCGAGCCGTAGGACTCGACGTCGACGCGCAACGAGTCGACCAGGCCCGGCGTCGCACGCCCGGTTCGCACGCTGCGGAACTCGTGCTTGAGAAACTCCACCGCCTTGTCCATCTGGTCTTCCGCATCCAGAAGGATGTCATCGAGCGCCATGGCAGACTCCGAGTCGAAGGGCAAGTCCCGGCCGCCGAGGGGCCGCGCATTCCATGCGCCGTCGGCCGGCCGATCATGCTGAGAATACCGGCGCAATACGAGCGCCTCAAGCGACGGCGGCGATCCGTGATCGCCGGTCTGACCAGAGGTTTTGGAAGGCTCGGCAGCTATGTCTCCGAGAACCCGCCGCGGGCCAGTCTGTCCGAACCGGCCGCGCCAAGCGGCGGGGTGACGTCCCCGGCCTGTGTGCCGCCGCTCGCATGACGATCGTCACCCCGCCGCTTGGCGCGGCGGGTTCGGAAAAAGCGGACCGGCCGGCGGCGTCTGCCAAAAATGCCGGCAAGACCCGTGATCGGTAACGCGTAATGAGTACGCGGGCGTCCGCGTCTCGCGTCGCCGGCAGCGCCCGCGCAAATACGCACGCCCCGCCAGCCGGCCCACTTCTTACCAAACCACGCTCGCCGAGCGGCCGATACCTCACCAGTCAGGATGGCGGGGCCGAGTCTGCACGGATGCCGTTGGAACGAGCACGCATTTTTCCCGATCTGGAGGATCAGCCGTGCAGAATGTCTTAATCACCGGGGCGGAGGGCTTCGCGGGGACTGCTCTCACCAAACTCCTCACCGCGAGCGGCTGCAGCGTCACGGGCGGGGTTCGCAATCGCGCCCGCAAGCTCGCCTTTGAAAAGCAGTTTGGCAAGGCGCTGGTGTGCGATGTGAGCGACGCCATCAATGTCGCCCGTGTCGTCGCCAGCGTGAAGCCTGGGGCGATTGTCCACCTGGCCGGCGCGTCCAGCGCGGCCATCGCCGATGAGGACCCGCTGACCGCGTACCAATCGGTCGTGAGCGGCTGGGCCAATATTCTCGACGCCGTTCGCCGCAGCGTGCCGCGCTGCCGCGTGCTTATGATCAGCGGGGCCGAGGTTTATGGCGCCGCGTGCGATGGGTCGCCGGTCGGCGAGGACGCGCGCCCGCAGCCCTGCACGACGCTCGGGTCGATGAAGGAAACGGCCGAGTCGATCGCCCGTACGTTCCACAAGAATTACCACCTCGACGTCATGATCGGCCGCCCCTTCAGCTACACCGGCCCGAATCAGTCCGCGAGCTTCTTCTTCGGTTCGGTCGCCACGAAGCTGGCGCACTGGGACCAGTCGATCAACGGCGACGAACTCCGCCTGCCGGACCTGAACTGCCGTCGCGACGTGCTGCATGTCGACGACGTGGTTTCGGCCTATGAAACGTTGCTGAAGAATGGCCAGCCAAACCAGGCGTACAACGTCTGCTCCGGTCAGAGCACAGCAGTGCGAGACATCGTGCAGTGGATGGTCTCGGCGACCGGTCGCTCGATTCGCATCGCTGAGCAATCGACCGACGGCGGGAGCAATCCGGGAACGAACATCTGCGGCAACAATCAGAAGCTGTGCTCGCTCGGCTGGTCGGCTCGACACACCGTTCAGCAGGCCGCTGAGCAACTGCTGGCAAGCTGCCGCACGGCGGCGCCGGCCAACATCCACGCCTAGCGGTGCGTGACCGTAGCGGCCGACCTCCGAGTCGGCCGTAGCCGTAGCGGCCGACCTCCGCGTCGGCCGTAGCCCAGGAAAGAGGTTCGAGCGGGGAGCGCGAGGCCCGGATTCACACCCGGGCCTCGCTGCGTTACGCAGAAGTCAGAAGTAAGAAGTAAGAAGTCAGAAGTTAGAAGTAAGAAACGGGATAGGCCCCTGGAGCGGGTCTTCCTGGTTCTGACTTCTGACTTCTGCCTTCCTCCGTTGCCGTGCGATTCCATCGGCGATAGACTTTCGGGCGCCAAACCACAGTCCTCGTAGCTCAATTGGATAGAGCGTCGGCCTCCGGAGCCGAAGGTTGTGGGTTCGAGCCCCGCCGAGGACGGTTCTTCAGTTCCTGCCTGAGTTTTGCCCGATTGGACAGGTCTTTCCGCTCTCTTCCCGGGAGGCCCGCGGCGCCGTGCTGCGGAACCTCTGATGTGGAGGAGCGAACATGGACGCGATCGGTCGGGTTTTCGAAAGCTGGCGCCGCCTTCGGAGGACGACCGGCGAAATAAGCTGTGCGTTGCTGCTGCTCGGGGCGACGGCGGCGGCAAGGGCGGGCGACTATGTCTGGAACGCGGCTGCCCCGGCCAATGCCAAGTGGCACACGCCGGGCAACTGGACGCCCAACGGCCGGCCCGGTGCGAATGCAAACGACACGGCGAAGATCGACATCGCGGTCAACAAGCCGATCGAGGTGGATGCCGACGTCACGTTGAAAACGCTGCTGCTCAAGCACGCCGGCGCGACGCTGCGAATCAACCCTGCCAAGACGTTCAAGGTCACCACCGGTGCGACGATCGACGCCGGCGAGCTGGTCATCCGCGGCGCCTGGGAGGGAAAGATCACCAATCAGGCCAACGGTAAGCTGATTAGCGAAGGAGCGTCCGATCTGAAGTTCGCGGCCGCAGCCGACTTCGGCCAGGGCGGCACGTTTATGATCCGCGGCGTCGAAGGGCTCGACGCCGAGGTGACCACGGACGGTTTCACCAACAGCGGCACTCTGACGTTCAACTCCCCGGATGCGGTTGCCAACGCGGCGCTGTTCATCAAATCGACGGGCATTTTCCAGAATGGGACGCTGAACAACAACGGCGGCACGATCAACTTCGAAGAGGGCAAGGTCGTTAACGGACAGCGCGGCTGGCGATACTTTTCCGGCGACCTCGTCAACCGCGGCACGATTAACGTCAGGACGAACGTCCAGTTCGCCGGCGTCGAGTCGCTCATCTTCGTCTCGGACAAGTACACCAACCACGGCAATTTCAACATCGCCGCCGGCGGGGCGTTCTATTGCGGGGCCAACAGCACGTTTGACATGAAAAACGGCGGCCTGGTGACAAACAACAACTTCTTCGGAAGGAAGATGACGTTTGAGTACAACGGCGGCGGCATCACGGGCGAGGTCACGCTGCGCGATTCGACGCTCAGGCTGGCGCACAACGGCGCGGCGACGTTCAACATGCGCGGCAACGACGGCAAGCTCACAACGGGAATCGCCGCCGGCCAGCACGTCCGCGTCATCGGTGACTTCAACGGACAGGCGGCGCTGCGCAGCAAGGAGAACACCACCAACTCCGGGACGCTCACGATTACTTCCGACGCACGCTCCAGCGCGCGCTACGACGTCTTCACCGAAGAATCCCAGGTGCGGCGGCTGACGAACGCCAATAACGCCGTCATCAACATTGACCGCGGCCGCGGCGGCTGGCGCGGTCTGCGGGCCGAGCTGGTGAATCAGAATGGAGGCAAGGTGCAGGTAAACACGTCGGCGGACCTGGGATGGCTGGGGGCCAAGCACGCCAACGACGGGCAGCTTTTTCTCGCGGCCGGCGCGACGCTGGCCGTCAGCGGCGACGAATTCGTCAACAACCGCACCGGCAAGATCACGGGCAATGGGATCTTGAACGTCCGCCAGCTCACGACGCAGAGAATCACGAACAAGGGCGGCACGGTCGAGCCGAAGCAGGTTGCTCCAAACGACCGCGACGCGCTCATCCCGACCACTGCGCAGCTCGTCATCGACGGGGATTTTGAGCAGCTCGAAATGGCCGCGCTCGATCTGGACCTGGATGCGAGCGAAGCCGATCCGCTGATGGACCAGCTTGTGGTTACGGGGCTGGTGCAGCTTGAGGAAAGCGTCATCAACCTGAGCGTGCTCGACCCGAACACCCTTCAGATCGGCCAGAGATTCACGGCCATCGACGGCGAAGTGCTTAGCGGCGTCGCGCCGCTGCTGAACGCCCCCCAGTACAGCGGCCTCGGCTTCGAGATCGAGCTCGATTACGCAAGCGGAAACGTCGATATCGTCGTCGTGCCGGAGCCGGCAACCGCGAGCATCGCGCTTCTCGGCCTGGCGCTGCTTCGGCGACGCTAAGACCGATTCCGACCGAGACTCCCGCCGACGCGCCAGTAGCCGCCAGACGGGCGCTGTTTCCGAACCCGCCGCGCCAAGCGGCGGGTTGACAATCGCAGGCGATCGGCGCCACACAGGCCGGGGACGATCGGCAGCGAGCGGCGGCGCACAGACCGGGGACGTCACCCCGCCGCTTGGCGCGGCGGGTTCGGACAGACATCCCCCCTGTCGTGCCGGAGACTCGCCCGACGAGCTTGCCACACCGCCGGTCACGACTCACGGTCGCGGCTCTGATCGGGCGCTGGAATAGCGGATAGAGTACGGCGATGAGAATCGCCTATTTCGACTGCTTCAGCGGCGCCGCCGGCGACATGATTCTCGCGGCCCTGATCGACGCCGGCTGCCCGCTGGACTACCTGATCGGCGTCGTTGCGACGCTGAACCTGCCGGGAGTGTCGCTCAGTGCAGAGAAGGCAAAACGCGGGGGAATCTCGGCGACGCACGTCCGCGTCCAGCTTGCCGCCGACGCGCCGCGCAAGCATCGGCATCTTTCGCATATTCTGAGGATTATCGACGCGGCCGGGCTTCCACAGAAAGTTGCCGACAATGCTCGGCGCGTCTTTACGCGGCTGGCGGACGCCGAGGCCGCCGTCCACGCGACAACCGTTGAAAAAGTGCATTTTCACGAGGTCGGCGCGGACGACGCGATCGTGGACATCGTCTGCGTCGCCGCGGCGCTGCACCAGCTCGGCGTCGAGTCGTGCGTATGCTCAGCGATCCCGGCCGGGACAGGCACAGTCCGTTGCGATCACGGCCTGATGCCGGTCCCCGCGCCGGCCACGGCCCTGCTCCTCCGCGGCGCGGCGCTGGCCGCATGCGAGGAAGAGGGCGAGCTGACGACGCCGACCGGGGCGGCGATTCTGACGGCGCTTTGCGAGTCGTATGGACCGCTCCCGCCCATGACGCTGAGTCAGGTCGGCGTCGGGGCGGGCACGCGCGAGGGACGGACGCGGGCCAACATCCTGCGGGTGTTGATTGGTGAGTCGGCCGTGCCGCGGCCGTCGGACGAGCACGACACGGTGGTCGTGCTCGAATCACAGCTCGACGACGCTACCGGCCAGGTCGTCGCGCACGCGTGCAGCCGTGTGCTCGAGGCCGGTGCTCTGGATGCCTACATTGTGCCGATAATCATGAAAAAGGGCCGGCCCGGGCAGCTCGTGACCGTCCTCTCCCGGCCGGACGACGCGGCCGCGCTCGAGGCGATTCTCTTCGCCGAGACGCCGACGCTCGGCATCCGGCGATACACGTGCGAGCGCACGACGTTGACGCGGCGGCAGGACACGGTCCAGACCGAGTTCGGCGCGATCCGGGTCAAGGTCGCGAGCCGCGATGGCGCGGCGCTGCGGATGCAGCCAGAATTCGAAGACTGTGCCGCGGCCGCTCGCGAGCACAAGGCGCCGCTGACGACGATTCAGGACGCGGCCCGACGAGCATGGATGCGCGAACATGGCGATTCCGGCGTGGAGCGCCGCGACTGACCCGACGCTGCTGACGATCGCCGCCGTGACGGCGCTTCTGGTTGGCGTCGCGCTCTATCGCCGTTACGCCGCCTGGCAGCCGAGCGAGAAAGCGATCGAGCGCGAAATGCGAGCGCGGCTGTCGGCCGAGTCGCAGGTCCGCGACGAGCTGCGCGGACTGCTGCGACAGATCGAGGAAACGTCGGCCCGCGCCACTGCTGAGCTGGATGCGCGCATGACCTCGATGCGCGAGCTGCTGACGTCGGCCGATCGGCATTCGCCGGGGGACCGGCGTGCGGGCGGTCTGAACACGACCTCGGCGGCGACAGACGCTTCGTCCGAACCCGCCGCTCCGCCCGAACCCGCCGCTCCGCGTCCGCGCGGCAGTCTTTCCGAACCCGCCGCGCCAAGCGGCGGGGCGACGTCCCTGCTCGAATCGCGCAGCGGTGATCGCAACCGCGCGCCACGCCGGCGCGTACTGGCGGCCCACGCCACCCCGCCGCTTGGCGCGGCGGGTTCGGACAAGCCGCCGGCCAAGACGAGCGCCGACGACACGCCCTTCGCCGACGTATATCATCTCACCGACGCCGGGCGGACGCCGATCCAGGTCGCCCAGGTGCTGCATCGCCCGCTGGGCGAGGTTGAGCTGGTGCTGAATCTGAGGATGCTGCGTGAGTCCGACGCCGTCGCGGTCGCTGGCTGATCCCGACCAACAGGTCGAGCGACTGGCGCGGCAGACGAACCTGCTGGTTTTCCTGGTGATCGCGGCGGGACTGGGGGCGAACCTCGCGTCTCGTTACTGGCACGTGGAGGTCGAGTCCTCCACCGTGCGCGCCCTGACGCGCCTGTTGCGAGGCTTTCTCCCGGTGTTCGTGCTGGCCGGCACGCTGGTCGTCTCGAACGGCCTGCTGCGCGGGTTGCTGCGCCAGATTGGAACCGGCCCGCTCACGCCGGACGCCGCGGTCGGGCCGCTACTGGTGGGCAAACGGCTGTCGATCTGCGGGCTGGCGGTGTGCGCGCTGATTTCGGACGCCTGTCTGCTGTTCGCTACCACGGTGACCGATTATCTGCTGGCGCTCTGGCCGATCGGACTCCTGGTTCTCTCCCGCCCGGGACCGGCGGCGCTGGCCGGCTACATGGCCATCGTCGAGTCGCTGCGGCGCGAGCGGCTCGAACGAGCACAGGAGCTGCTCCGCGCCACCGATCCGCGCGGCGGCGACTAGTCCGGGTGTGCCCGTTTTTCCGGGCGGGCGGGCGGCTTTTCTTTCCGAACCCGCCGGTAGAGTCGAGATGTGGCGCGGTGGATTAGGCGCGGCCGATCGGCTTCCGATCCGGCAAACGGCGTCAATCGACGTCGCGGCGCCGCGGACGCGAGGGGGCGTCACCCCGCCGCTTGGCGCGGCGGGTTCGGACAGATAAACCCGGGGCCGGTTCGGACAGCGTCGCGGCGCGATTACGACGACGCGTACAGCCTGTGCGCCGCAACGTAGGCGGCGACACTTTCGGGGACGACGTCGCCAATGGTCTCGCCGCGGGCGACGCGCTGCCGGATGTCGGTCGCGCTGATATCGATCAGCGGTCCGTCAATGATGTACGCCGCGATCTCGGACCGCTGCTGCGCCGTCAGCATCGGCAGAGCCAGCGCCAGATCCGGACGCGCCACGCCCGGGCGAGCCATGCTGACAAAGGTGCACAGGCCGGCGAGCTCGCCGATGCGATACCACGATCCCAGGTCGCGCAGCATGTCGGCGCCGATCAGCCAGCAGACACGCACATCCATCCCGACTCGGCGGCGGAACTCCTGAACCGTCAGCAGCGTGTAACTTGGCCCGCCGCGATTCAGCTCCCAGTCGCTCACCTCGAAGAGCTCGTCGCCCGCGACCGCCAGCCGGCACATCGCCAGCCGATGCTCGCCCGCCGCCAGCGCCGCCTCGCGTTTGTGCGGCGGCTGGCCGCTGGGAATGAGCACGACGCGCGGGATGCTCAGCCGAGCGGCAGCGAAGCGCGCGATCGCCAGGTGGCCGTTGTGAATCGGATCAAACGTTCCGCCGAACAGCAGCACGGAATCCGTCACGCCGGGTCTCGCTCGCGCACCATCTGGATCAGGTCGCGAAAAGCCCCGCGTTTCCAGTTCCGCCTCGGAATTCGGCCCACCTCGCGATATCCGTTCCGCTGCAGCACCTTGTACGACCCGATGTTGCCCTCCATCACTTCGGACAGCAGCAGCCGCAGACCGACGACGTCGAACAGGTAGCGCGTGCGGACCGCGACGGCGTCCGAGCCGTAGCCCTGGCCCCACATCTCGCGGCGGCCGATGAGCGTGCCGGTGAGGGCGAAGCCGTTGCGATAGTCGATGCGATGCGCCCCGGTCAGGCCGATGTGCTCGCCGGCGAGCGTCTCGAGGGCGAAGACGATGTCTTCCAAGCCAGCCTTGCTGCGCTGCTGGAACCAGTCCTCCTCGGCCAGCTTCGTCAGCGGAAAATCGCCCATCAAGGTCCACTCGGTAACCTGCGGGTCATTGATCCACGTCACGCAGTTGTCGAAGTGCCGCTCGCGATCGAGCGGCACCAGCCGTGTTTTTTCCCCGGTCCAGCCGAACGACATGCCATTCTCCCGGCGAGGGTTGGCGGCTATCTTAGCGGGTCGCGGCGGGCCGGTGAGGGCGGACCGTCGCGCTGGCGGCCGGGCTGACCGCCTGATTCTTCGCCCCAACAGACAAGCGTGAGGGTTCCATGCGATACGAACGAACGCTGGCGGCGGTGCTGGTCGGTGCGCTCCTGAGCTTCGGCGGCGCGGCTGCGGCCCGAGCCGACGACAAGAAGCCGGACGACAAGAAGCCGGAGAGCAAGCCCGCGCCGGCGGGCGCCACGGAGAAAAAGCCCGACGCCGCCCCGGGCATGATGGACAAGAAACAGATCGCGGCGATGATGGCGATGAAGGGTCAGCCGGGCTCCGAGCACAAGATGCTGGATGCGCTGGCCGGATCGTTCGACGTCGAAATCAAGATGAGCATGATGCCGGGTACGCCGCCCCTGGTGGCCCATGCGGTGTTTGAGGGGCAGTGGGTGCTGGGCAAGCGCTTCATCCAGACGATGAGCAAGCCGGCGGCGGGCGAGGAGCTGAAGATCGAGTCGATCAGCTACTTCGGCTTCGACCAGCGAACGGAGAAGTATTTCTGGTGGGGCATCGACAACACGGACACCTACAGCGTTTTCGCCGAGGGCGAGTACGACGAAACGAGCAAGACCGTGACGCTTTTCGGCGAGAATCTGGAACAGGGCGTGGGCAAGATGAAGTTCAAGGTGGTCCTGAAGCTGGAGAGCGCCGACAAGCACACGATGGCGGTCATGTTCCAGGCGCCCGAGGCGATGCGCGCCACCGTGCCGGCGGGGGCGCTCGATAAGGACGGGTGGTTTGCGATCATGGAGTCGGTGGCGACGCGGAAGAAGCAGTAAGCGGCCGCGCACCCGCGCGCGGATGATGAACGCGCGCGGGCGGCCTCCCGCATCTAGGTCGTCAGGATCTCAATCGGCAGCCAGCCGGCGGGATCCATCGCGGAATCACCAAGCGACACTTCAATGCCGCCGCCGCCTGCGCGCGGGGCGCCGCAGGCGGGGCCGCTCGTCAGGCAGGTTTCCAGGTTCTGTCCGCAGCCGGTGCAAATCCACACCGGTGGCGCGGGGCGGAGCGGCAGGCCGCAGGCGGGGCAGTCGGCGACGCCGGCGTTTCGCACGTCGTGCCCGCAGCGCGAGCATTCGCTGGGCTGACGGGTGGGGCGCTGGCGCGCGTCGAGAAGGTCGGCGACGGCGTCGTAGGCGGTCGCCATGTCGGCGTTGTCGGCGATCCAGACTTCGGAGGCGGCGTCCGGGTCGCTCGCGCGGCTGGTGCGACCTGCACGTTGTGTCGCATCAGGCGCTGCGACGGCCGGCGCGCCGTCGCCGCGCACGACTGCGGGCAGGCCCGCGGAGAGGAGCAGGGCGCAGAGCATCTGGGCGTCGATGACGGAACGGGAGCGGAAGAGGCGTTTCATAGTCAGATCTCTCACGTTTGAGCCACTACTGATCGTCTTTCGTCCAATCGTGTGGGCGATCAGTGCATTTCAATCAGCGTTCGTCGCCGGTGCGGCTCATCAGCGCCGCCGTCGTCGATGTGCGGTTCTTCGTTGCAATACCCATGGTAATCGGCGTGCTTCGCTGTTCGTCACAAAGTCCTCGGATTCAAATACACTGGCCTGTGGGGGAAATGACTGCGCGAAGTACAGTCCATGCCAAGGCCGCTCGTTCTCGGCGCCAAGCACACCGCGTGACCATTCGCGTACGCGAGGGGTTTCAAGTTGCCAGACACAGAGAACGCGGCAGTCATGGAGATTCCGAACCCAGCAGCAGTCGTAGCGAAGAGCTCCGCCCCACGCCCTAACGCGATCGAACTTGTTAAGACTCATCGCCCGCCTCAGTAATTGCCGAAGTAGCGGTCCGAAGCGCTCTCGTCGTTCGAGGTCTTCGCGGCGTTCGGGGGAGCAAGCGGGCACCGGGGCGAAGGTCAGTCTCTGGGAATCGTGAGGGAGGAATTCAGCGTATAGCACGGCGTGTAGCCCCCTCACCCACGGCCAGGTAGCGTCGATGGTGCCCCCGATACCCGTGAGTACGGGAATAGCGTCGTTCTTGGTGAACAACAAGTCGGGTCGCAGGTTCATCGTCCGAACGTCGCGCCGCGTGATCGGGTATGGCGGCACCGAGAATCGCTGGAGAATAGTAAGACAGTAGTCACCCTGCTCTTTCTTTGCTGCGTCGCATGTGCGATGTACCCACAAAACGATCGGAAATGCACCAGTTGCTCCGGCACCGAGGATGGAACGGGGCACTACGTGTTCTCGCGACAAGTGTTTCTTCCAGCCAGGTTTTCGGGCTGGGAGTGTCTCGCCGCACAGATAACAAAAAGCAATGCGGTCCGCGGCAATGGCGAGTTGTTGTTGCGTAGTGATTCGCCGGGCGACGTCACACATGATCTGCGTCATAAAGTGTCAGTGTCTCGCGGTTGAGAATCCGCGTGCAACGCTGCCGCAGCCGCGAAGGCAACGACCTCGTTCAAGTGCTCGCGCGTCAGCGTCGGAAAGGCCTTCATGATCGCCTCCACCGTGTCGCCCGCCGCCAGGCTGGCGAGAATCGTCCGCAGCGTCACGCGCGTGCCGCGCAGCACCGGCTGCCCGCCGCAGATTTTCGGGTCGCGAACGATGAAGTCTTGATAGGTCATGAGTCTCTCCAACTGACTCGGATTATACCGTGGCCGTCGCGTGCTCTCGCCGCACGAACGCGTACCCATCCCCATTCACATCCATCTCAATCGAATCGCCCGCCGCAAACTCGCCCGCCAGGATGCGCTTGGCCAGCAAGTTCTCCACCTGCTGCTGAATCAGCCGCTTCAGCGGCCGGGCGCCGTAGACCGGGTCGTAGCCGTCGGCCGCCAGGCGGTCCTTGGCGGCGTCGCTGATTCGCAGCGTCATCTCGCGCGCCGCCAGCCGCTGCTGCAAATAGCGCACCTGCAAATCCACGATTTGCCGCAGGTGCTGGCGGCCGAGGCGGTGGAAGATCACCACCTCGTCGATGCGGTTCAGAAACTCAGGGCGAAAGTGCTTCTTCAGCTCCTCCTTCACGCGGAGTTCGATTTCAAGGTCGTCGGCGACCGCATCGGCACGGGCTTCGTCGCCCTCGTGCGGCCGACTCGGAGGTCGGCCGCTACGCGCGTCTCTGTTCCCTGTTCCCTGTTCTCTGTTCCCTCGATCCCTTGATCCCTCCCCCATCGCCGCGATGTACTCACTGCCGATATTGCTCGTCATGACGACGATTGCATTGCGGAAATCCACCGTCCGCCCGTGTCCGTCCGTCAGGCGCCCGTCGTCCAGCACCTGCAACAGCACGTTGAACACGTCGCGATGGGCTTTCTCGATCTCGTCCAGCAAGATCACGCTGTAGGGCCGGCGATGCACCGCCTCCGTCAGGCGCCCGCCCTCTTCGTAGCCGACGTATCCCGGCGGCGCGCCGATCAGCCGGGCGACGGAGTGCTGCTCCATGAACTCGCTCATGTCGATCCGCACGAAGGCCGAGTCATCATCGAACAGGAATGCGGCCAGCGCTTTGCACAGCTCCGTCTTGCCCACGCCCGTCGGCCCGAGAAACAGGAACGAGCCGATCGGCCGGTTCGGATCGGACAGGCCCGCGCGCGAGCGGCGCACCGCGTCCGACACGGCCCGCACGGCATCGGTCTGCCCGACGACGCGCTCGCTGAGCCGGTCCTCCATCTTCATCAGCTTCTCGCGCTCGCCTTCGAGCATGCGCGAGACCGGAACGCCGGTCCATTTGCTCACGACCTCGGCGATTTCCTCGGCCGTCACCTCCTCGCGCAGCAGCCCGCCGCCGGCGGCGTGAAGCTGCGTCAGTTTCTGCTCGCGCTCGCGAAGCTGCTTCTCGAGCGCCGGAAGCTCGCCGAAGCGGATGCGGGCGGCGGCTTCGAGGTTGCCGCGACGCTGCATTTCGTCCAGCTCGGTTTGCTTGGCGGCAAGCTCGACCTTGATCGCCTTGATCGCGTCGATCGCCCCCTTTTCGTTCTGCCATTGAGCGGTGAGCCGGCCATCCTGCTCTTTCAGTTCGGCCAATTCACGCTGCACCAGCTCAAGCTGCTTGCGGCTGGCGTCGTCCTTCTCCTTCTTGAGCGCCTCGCGCTCGATCTCAAGCTGCATGATCCGGCGGCGCAGGACGTCCAATTCCGCGGGAAGGGAGTCGTTCTCGATGCGCAGGCGGCTGGCGGCCTCGTCGATCAGATCGATCGCCTTGTCGGGAAGGTGGCGATCAGCGATGTAGCGGTGCGACAGCGTCGCCGCGGCCACCAGAGCCGAATCCTGAATGCGTACGCCATGATGGGCGTCGTAGCGGGCCTTCAAGCCGCGGAGAATGGCGATCGTGTCTTCGACGCTCGGCTGGCCGACGTAGATCGGCTGAAATCGCCGCTCGAGCGCCTTGTCCTTCTCCAGGTTCTTGCGGTATTCGTCGAGCGTGGTCGCGCCAATGCAGCGCAGCTCGCCGCGGGCGAGCGCCGGCTTGAGCAGGTTGCCCGCGTCGGGCGAACCCTCGGCTTTTCCCGCGCCGACAATCGTGTGCAGCTCGTCGATGAACAGGATCACCTGCCCGTTCGAATCGACGACGGCCTTCACCACCGCCTTGAGCCGCTCTTCGAACTCGCCGCGATACTTCGCGCCCGCGATCAACGCGCCCATGTCGAGCGCGATGAGCTTCTTGTCCTTGAGCGCACCGGGTACGTCGCCGGCCAAAATTCGCTGCGCCAGCCCTTCGACGATCGCCGTCTTGCCGACGCCCGCTTCGCCAATCAGCACCGGGTTGTTCTTGGTCCGCCGCGCGAGCACCTGCATGCAGCGGCGGATTTCCTCGTCGCGGCCGATGACGGGGTCGAGCTTGCCCTGCCGGGCAGCTTCGACCAGGTCGCGGCCGTAGCGCTGCAAGGCCTGATACGTGTCTTCGGGGTTCTGTGTTGTGACGCTCTGATTCCCGCGGATGTCGCGCAGCGCCGCAAGAATGTCGTCGCGCCGGGCCGCGTTGACGCTCAGGACTTCCTTGGCCGTGCTCTTCACCTCCGCCAGCGCCAAGAGCAGATGCTCCGTGCTGACGTACTGGTCCTTCATGCGGTCGGCTTCCTTGCCGGCCTGCTGAAGCACCTCCCCAAGTTCGCGGCTGGCCGAGAGCGACGCCCCGGTCACTTTCGGCAGCCTGCCCAGCTCCGACGCAACCATGCCCCGCAACTGCCCGACGGGTACGCCGATTTTTTCGAGCAGTGGCACGATGATGCCGCCCTCGCCGTTGCCCGCCCCGCCGCTGGTGATGAGCGCGTCGAGCAGGTGCAGCGGCGTGACCTCGGGATGCCCGAGCGAAGACGCCCGCTGCTGGGCGGCCTGAATGGCCTCGGCGGACTTGACGGTCAGACGATCCGGGTTCATGGCTGCACTGCCTCCGGACGACTGGTTGGCAATTCCCGCGCCGCGCCCAAAATCCGCCCCGCGGCATGAAAACCGCCGCCCGTGCGACTTCCCGCCTGTCAGTCTGACAGCCGTGGCAGGCAGACGTCGACGCGCCACGCCGCGGAGGAGACCGACTAAGCGATCGAGGCCACGCGGCCGGGGACGTCGACCCGCCGCTTGGCGCGGCGGGTTCGGACAAATATGCCCGCTGGGCGGCCTTTCCGATCGCGCCGAGCCTGTCAACATCCGTGGGCACACGCCACCCGCGCCATCCGTTCGGAACGAATTGAACCTCGAGCGGAGAATCGGCAGAATAGTCACTACTGCCGCGACGACGCGCGGTCGCCGCCGCGAGCACGAGTTCCGGTCAGGGGTCGCGTCGTGCTCAAAATCTTCGCCACGCTCGCGTCTTTCGTCATGTTCGCCGCGGTGCTCTGGTTCATGACCAAGGACATGAAACCCGCCAGCGAGCGCGACGTGATGATCGGCGCCGGCTTCGGCGGGGTCTCGAACGGCGTGATCGTCATGCACCTGGCCATCCCGGCGGCGATGTTTAACGCCGACCCGCCGAAGATGACCGAGAGCGGCGCCCAGCAGTGGGACGATTGGATCAAGGCGAAATTCGAGCTTCGCGACAACGCCGGCAAGCCGCTCGCCTGGCGCCGGCGCGGCGCCAGCGACATCGTCGACGGCGTGCACGGCAGCCTGGCGGAGTGGTACCTGGAAGCCCAGCTCAAGCCGGGCGAGAAGTACCAGTTTGACTTCGTGTCGAACATCGCCACCGGCCGGCGCTACCGCGACGTGTTCACCCCGCCGTCGGACAAGTGCATGCAGACGCTGGCGCTCAAGCCGCTGAAGAAGTAGAAGTTATTCCGTAAGCGCCGTTTCGATCCGAGTGGCACGCGCGGCAGGCAAATCTGCCCGAACCCGCCGCGCCAAGCGGCGGGTCGACGTCCCCGACCGGTGAGGCGCCGCTCGCTCAAGACCGTCAACCCGCCGCTTGGCGCGGCGGGTTCGGAAAAGCGGCCGGGCTTCTTTGATCAGGCTTCTTTGATCAGGTCTTCCAGAAGTAGAACCACGCACCGCCCCACGCATTCACCAGCACCGCGACGACGATCAGGATCTTCTGAGCCGCGTTGACCCACCCGCGCAGCGCCGACGCAATCAGCAGCATTGTGGGGACGACAAAGTCCAGGCTGAACCGGTATCCGAACTGTTTCCAGCCGGTGTTGTAATAGAGCATCAGCGGAACCAGCAGCAGCAGCAGCGCCACCCACGCACCCAGGACGAGCGGCCCACGGCTTCGAAGCGTCGCGGCGAGGTAGACGACCGGCGGCGTCGTGAGCAGCAGGCTCATTCCCAGCGGATCGGGAACGTACATGTGCAATTTCGGATCCCACGCCGGCAGCGCCAGCAGCATGGCCCAGAGATTTCGTGCGACAAAATGCGGGTGAAACTGGCCATACTGATTCAGATCGCCGATGACTTCCGGCCCGACGTGCTGACGCGCATAGCCGAAGTCGAGCGGGTCGCCGAAGCGCGCGGCGTTGTAGGCCAGGAGAACCAGCGCGGCGGCGGCCATCGGCGACAGGCTGGCGGCGATCCACGCCGCGCCGGTATTCCTGGCGCCGCGCGAGAGACCGTAAAGCAGCGGCCAGGTCAGCGCGATGTGAGGGCGGGCGAGCATCCCCAGGGCCAGAAACGCTCCGCACATCGCCGGGTGTTTGCCCGCTGCAGCGGAGCACGCGGCGGCAGCGGCGCCGCAGACGGTGAAGATATGGGCGATGTACCAGACGGTGCCGTCAACCGACACGTACCAATGCACCGTGCCCGCGGCGAAGAGGACCGCCAACCACGCGCGCCCGCCGGGGCCAAGGTCAATCAGGCCGCGCCGCCGGCAAACACCCAGCAGGGACCACAGCAGCGCGACATTCGCCGCCGCGAAGACTACCGAGAACGCCACGGTATTCACGCGGAAGCCCAGCACGCGCCAGGGAAGCATGACCAGCGCAGGCAGCGGCGGAAACGGCACGTACCAGAGGCCGCCCGCCGGCGTCAGGTCGACGGGATTGTCGCGCGCGGGGATGTCGAGGCGGCCCTTGAGAAATGCATCCGCGAGCTCGTCAAAATAGGAGAGGTTGGGAGTTCCCGTCCGGCCCGCAACCCAGGCCGACGATCCGTAGAAGAGCAGCGCGATGATGAAGACGGTGATCGCGCCATCGGCCCAGCCGATCGGCGTGAGCGGCGTGGCGCCGTGCGTTGTCGTGCGGTCGCTCATAGAGTCGAAGCGTAATCGGACTGCCGGCTTTTCCGAACCCGCCGCGCCAAGCGGCGGGTCGATGATCGTACCCGAGCGGCGCCACACCGGCGGGGGGCGTCACCCCGCCGCTTGGCGCGGCGGGTTCGGACAGAAATGCCCGGCGAGCCTGCCAAATAGGGAGTCACACACGCTTGGGCGCGCAGCCTGGCCGCGCCGCTTGACCGAGCGGCCGGCCGCCGCACAATGGCGACATGCTTCGCGACAGATACGGCTATTGGCTGGCCAATCGTCCGATCGACTCCGGGGGCGAGGCCGTCGTCACCAACAAGTACACCGGTCAGCCCGCAGCCCGCGTGCGGCTGGCGGACGCCGGCGCGATGGAAGCGGCGATCGCGGCGGCGGCACGGGCATTCGACGAAACGCGCCGCATGCCGGGCTATTCGCGGCAGCGCGTGCTGCGGCAGGTGGTGAACGGGATCGAGCGGCGGGCAGCGGAGCTGGCCGGCGTCCTGGCGGTCGAGGCCGGCAAGCCGATTCGCGATGCGCGCGGCGAAGTCGGCCGCATGCGCGACACCTTCGCCATCGCCGCCGACGAGGCCGTCCGCCAGTACGGCGAGTGGCTGCCGCTGGACATCTCGGAGCGGACGCGCGGCTGCGAGGGGATCGTGCGGCGGTTTCCGCTGGGGCCGTGCGGGTTCATCACGCCCTTCAACTTTCCGCTCAATCTCGCGGCGCACAAGATCGCGCCTGCGATTGCGGTGGGCTGCCCGTGGGTGCTGCGGCCGTCGCTCAAGACGCCCATCAGCGCGCTGATTCTGGGTGAAATCCTGGCCTCGACCGAGCTGCCGGCGGGCGCGTTTTCGATTCTGCCCTGCGAACACGGCGTCGGCGAGAAACTCGTGACCGATGATCGCATCCGGCTGCTCAGCTTCACCGGCTCGCCGGAGGTCGGTTGGAAGCTGCGCGAAAAAGCCGGCCGGAAGCGCGTGACGCTGGAGCTAGGCGGCAACGCGGCCTGCATCGTCGACCGCGACGCCGACCTGGAGCGGGCCGCGCAACGGATCACGTTCGGCGCGTTCTACCAATCCGGCCAGAGCTGCATCAGCGTGCAGCGCGTGCTGGCGCATCGCGATATCCATGCGCCGCTGCGCGAGCGGCTGGTGGCGGCGGCGGCCGGCCTCAAGTCCGGCGACCCGCTGGACGAGAGCACGTTTCTGGGGCCGTTGATCAGCGAGGACGACGCGCGGCGCGTTGAATCGTGGGTGCGCGAGGCAGTGAACAGCGGCGCGAGCCTGCTCTGCGGCGGCGCGCGGCACGGCCCCTTTTTCGACGCGACCTGGCTGGAGAACGTCGATCCCGCTGCCAAGGTCGACTGCATCGAGATCTTCGGCCCGGTCGCGACGCTGCGGGCCTTTGATTCGTTTGACGAGGCGGTGCGCATGGCCAACGACAGCCGCTACGGCTTGCAGTGCGGGATATTCACGCGCGACATCGGACACGCGATGCATGCCTATCGTGAACTGGATGTCGGCGGCGTGGTGATCAACGACGCGCCCAGCACGCGGAGCGACGCGATGCCCTACGGCGGCGTCAAGGAGAGCGGCGTCGGGCGCGAGGGCGTGCGTTACGCGATGGAGGAAATGAGCGAGCCGAAACTGCTGATGCTCTGCCAGGTGTAGCGGGAAACGTGCGAAGCGGGGGTGGGCAACGTTCGTGGCAGACGTCGCCGGCCGGGCCGTATTTCCGAACCCGCCGCGCCAAGCGGCGGGTTGACGTTCGTTGGCGCTCGGCGCCCCAAAGGCCGGGGCACGTCACCCCGCCGCTTGGCGCGGCGGGTTCGGACAGACGAGCCGGCGGCAGGTCCGGACCGTCGTCCGCGCGAACGTGATTAGCGATATATTCTCGCCGGAATGAACGCACCGCCGCGCTCGCCTCCGAAACCGCCTGGCCCACGGCCGTTTCGGCTGTCGGTGTTGCTGCGCGAGTTGCGGCGAGAAGCCATGCGGGCCGGCCCGCGGACCGAGCCGGTTCACGAACTCAAAACCACCGTCCGCCCGAGAGTCGACGCCTCCGTAATGCCGGAGACGGACGCGCAGCCCCCGGCGGAGAGTCCGTCCGCGGCGCGGCACCGCCGTCGGGCGGATCGCCGCCGCCATCGCGAGAAGTCGCACCTCACGGTGGGGCGGATCGTGGACGCGACGCAGAGCGCCGGCTTCGGGTTCGTGCTGGCGCTCCTGGCGGTGTGCTCGGTGCCGCTGCCGGGTGTCTCAGTCCCGTTCGGTCTGGCGATCGCCTTCGGGGCGCTTCAGATCATCATCGGCCTTCACCGGCCGTGGCTGCCGAGCGTCATTCGCAATCACCGCGTCTCCGTTCGCACGTTGATCTGGCTCAGCTTTGTGTTGCCGCGCTGGACGTCGTGGATGGAGGTCGCCGTCCGCCCGCGCTTCGAGTTCATGAGCCGCGGGGCGCTGTGGTCGCTGTGCGGCGTCGGGATTCTCATCGGCGGCGTGGGGCTTTCGCTGCCGCTGCCGATACCCTTCTCGAATTTGTTTTTCGTGATACCGCTCCTTCTGTACGCCATCGCCGCGATGGAGGCCGACGGGCTGATGATCATGGCGGCGCATGCGCTGACTGCGTACCAGGTCCTGTTTGTCGTGCGCTTCTGGGAAAAGATCGTTGATGTGTTCCGCTGGCTGGCGACCTGGCTGGGCGCGGCATAACCGAGGACCGCCGTCGGCCACAGAGGGCCGACGCTACAGTCCGCTCAGCGCCGTTACGAAGAGATTCACATCCAGGATGTCGATCCACCCGTCGGCGTTGAAATCAACCAGGTTGATATTGCAGTTCGGAAATGCCGCCTCGTATTCAGTGAGACTGACAATCGCCAGCACGAACGCGTTGATGTCAAGGATGTCGAACGAGCCGTCGCAATTCGCGTCGCCCAGGCCCACCGTGCCGCGCGCCAGGTCGTCGAATGCCGCGGCAAGCTGCGCGTCGACAAGATAGCGCGCATAAAACGCATCGCCAAAGATCGAGCCCGGCAGCGGCGGGGAAACCGCGGGCATTCCGGTCGTCACCTGAACCGGTGAGCTCGCCGCCAACGCGTCGATGGCCACCGCCGCCGTCTCGATCCCGCGACCATTCGCGACCGAGAGCGCCAGCTCGCCGGACGCATAGCGCACAGCGAGCGTGACCTGGGCCTGGCTGAGAAAGAACTGTCCGCCAATCACCAGCGGCGGCTGGTCGGCGCCGGCGATCGTCGAGTCCAAGATAAAGGCGCTGCCGACCGGATCAAAGCTGATGCGCAGCGCCGAATCTCCGGACAGCGTGTACTCGCGGACCGGCAGCGGCTCGTCTAACGCGAGCCAGTTGGAAGTGATTCCGGTTTCGAATGAGAACACGTTGGTCCACGCGCCGCCGTGGGCCAGCGACGCCTTGCAGCGCGACTCGCCGCGCGGCATGTCGCCGAGCTGCCAGCTCGAACCGGGCGGCGATTCGATCTGCAGGCCGTCAATGAGCGCGTCGCAGCGGGCGTCGGTCGTGGAGACCAGCGTGATCGAGATGCCCAGCGTCCCGCCCGCGCCGGCGCCCAGGAATGGAAACAGCACGACCTCCCGCCAGCGGTCGGGCGACACGGTGAACTCGACCGCTGTGCCGACGTCGAACCCGTTCATGCGCCAGCGGGCGAAAGCCAGCCCGCCGTCGCCGCGAATCCAGAATCGCCCCGCGTACGCGGTGTTGGCGACGAGCGGCGCCGTGGGCGACGCCAGTTTCATCGCCTGCGTGTCGCTGCGCCAGTAGTGCGCACACTTGTTCCCATGCAGCGCCGCGCCCTCCGCCAGCTCCAGCGTGCCCCCCGCCGGGCCGATGTCCTGCCAGCCGGCGAGCGACTCGGCGCTGCTGCGCTCGGCGCTCAGCATGTTCGCGGTGGGCGGGTCGATTCGTATCGCCGACGCCAGGGCGACCCGCGCCGGACTCAGCACCATGTGGCGGTAGGACTCATTGGCCTCGACCACCATCAGGTGCAGCTTGCCGTTGAGGGCGCCGGCCAGGTGATTCACGCCGCGCTCGTTGTTGCTGAAGCGGTGGTAGACGGCCCAATGCACGAGGTCTGGGCTGACGCTGATGACGGCGTTGCGCGGACCGCCCGAGTAATCGTAATTGCAGGCGTAGGTCAGCCCGTCGTGCTGAAAAACGCAGAACGAGTAGTTCTGGCCGTTGAGCGGGCTCCAGTTGGTCACCAGCGGCTCGAGGCGGCGGGCGTTCGGCCCGTCGGAGACATCCAGCGCCGCGGCCTGCCAGGTGGTGTCGGAGCCGCACAGCAGCCGCGTTGCGTCGCCGAAATCAAGCAGCGACGTCGGCTGCTCATAGATCGCGCCGGGCGGCGAGTAGGTGGTCCAGGTCGCGCCGTCGTCGTCGCTGGCCAGCAGCGTCTGCTGCGTGACGCCGTCGCCGGTGACGGCGATCCAGCGCTGCAAGGCCGCGTGATAGGCGACGGCATGGTGGTGCTTCACCAGGTTCTGGTTGTCGTGGACCATGCGCCAGGTCGCGCCGCCGTCGGTCGAGCGATACAGGTAGCGCCCGTTGGCCGGCAGATTGTATTCCGCGATCACCACGGTTCCGTGCGGCGCCTGGCAGAACCCGAAGGGCAGCACCCAGGCGTTTTCAGCCAGCATGGCAAACGGCCCGCCGCCCTCCCACTGGGCCGTCTGCCAGGTCTGCCCGTCGTCGAGGCTGAGTTCAATCGCGAGGTGGTTGTCGGCCTGATAATGCGTGCGCAGGAGCGTGTCGTTGCTGAGCGAAAACATCCAGTGAATCGGCAGCGCACCGACGTCTTCCCACGCCTGGCCGTCCGGGCTGCGATAGAGATGTCCGTTGTTGCCGCGGGCGAAGAGATAGCGGCTGTTATGACAATGCGGAATCACTGTGACGCCCCCGGGCGCCTGGGCCGTGCGATACTCGCCGTCGCTGACGCTGCAGGCCAGGAGAGTCTGCCCGGCGGAGGCGTTGGGCGACAGTTGCGCCATCAGCCCGGAGTCCATCGCAAACGCCGGCGTCTCACGCGAAAATTCGCAGCGAACCGCCGCTGCGGCCGGGAGCTCGTCGCGTGCGATGCCGGGCGGCGCCGCGCGCGCGCCGCCCACTGCAAGGCTCACAGCCGCGCCCAGCGCAAGCAGATTGCGCCGCACCCCGGCGCGCCGGCTCTTGCCGCCGATATGAACCGGCATATCCGCTCTCCTCCGTCCGTTCGCGCCGCGTCCGCGCCGCCGGGAACCGCGGCGACCGGCGTACTCCATCGGTCGATTAATGGGTCGTGCCTGATTCTAGGGAATTCGCGGGCCAGATGGAAAGTCGGTGCTTCGCGGGAAGTGACCCGATATCCCGGCAGGCTCAGCGGCGACATCTGTCCGACCCCCCTGCGCGAAGCGGCGCGGTTATCCGTCCGAACCCGCCGCGCCAAGCGGCGGGCTAACGTCCCTGGCCTATGAGACGCCGCTCGCGTCTGGACGTCACCCCGCCGCTTGGCGCGGCGGGTTCGGACAGAACAGCGGCCTCCGGAGATTTGCGTTGCGGCACGCTTCGAAACCGGCCATGCCTGCCCGTCGGATGAGCCGCCGAAAAAACGCCCGAGAACTTGAAAAAAAAAAACCGACGCGCCTATCGTTATGGTGACGGCCGGCGGGAGCATCTCGGCCGCCGGGTCTGTTCGGAACATCCGGGCCGCGATTGTCACGAAGGTACTGGTCAAGTTTGGGTGCCATGGACACGGCTTTTGCGTGGGCATGCCGACACAACGGCCGTGGGCATGGCACCCACCATCAAGCGTGACCAGTACCCGAAAGAAGCTGTATTCCAGGACGGAGTTGGGTGCGATGAACCACGCTTCTCCAAGCCCGATAACGCGGTCGCGCATCGCGACGCGATTGAGTTGGCTCTTGGCCGCCGCCACGGGGGCGCTGGCGCGGGCCGAATTTGTGCCGGGGCATATCTACATCACACACGCGGGCAATCCGGATTTCTGCGGCTGGGCGGGCTATCCGCCGACGGACCGGGTTTACGACGTCGATCCGGCGACGGGGAATTACACGCTTTTGAAGACCAAGTTCACCTGCCGCAACCTTTCCAGCGGGATATTCACGCCGGATGGGTCGGCCATGCTGGCGGCGCGGAGCAGTGCCAACGAGGTGATTCGGATTCAGCCCGACGGCACGTCACAGACGGTCCTGACGGGGGCGGACGGCTTGTCGAATCCGGGGGGTCGAAACGGTATGGTCTACGGAAACGACGGATCGCTCTTCCTGGTTAACAACGGAACGCGGCGAATCTGGCGCTTTCCTAACGGGAGTGCGCCAGGTTCCCAGTTTGGAATCACGCCCGGAACCGGCGCAATCGCCAAGGCCGCCAGCGGCGACATCTACTGGGCGGGAACAACAAACGTCGATCCGTTCGAGATGGGACGGGTGTATCGATTCACAGACGAGGGTGTCCGGATTGAGTTTGATCGGTTCGTTGGAGGTCTCATCTCGGTTGCGGCAGATGGCTTTGGAAATCTGTTCGTACTCGGTCCGCACACAACCGGCGGGACCATCTGGCGATACCAGAACGAAGATCCATCTACTAGGCAGGTCTTGGTGACTGGGCTTTCCGCATCGGGCGCGCTCACCATGTCTGGCGATGGGACTACCCTGTATGCCGCAGTCGGCAAGTGGGTCTACTCGATCGATATTGACACTGGCGCTCAGGCGCTGGTCACGGAACTGCCGGATATGACGCACATCCTTGGTGTTTCGACATTTGTGCCGGAATCCACGTCTAGTGCGATGACGCTTCTTGCATTCTGCGTCGCATTCACCTGGCGCGCGCGGGCGCGCCCAACTCAAGACAACTACTTCGAAACAAAGGTGCGATGATGCTGAGAAACCGATTCGATGCAGCCTCCACAGCGCTCGCCGCCTGCGCCGGCTGTGCGCTCATTGTCCCGGGCGCCGCGATGGGCCAATCTTGCTCAACTGGGAGTACACCTCCGGAAAAAGGCGCATGGGGTGAACTGAAGCCGCTCAAGATTACGAGCCAACCGCCGGGACTTACCTGCCAGATGCAAGCCATCCATGGCGCCGTGCTGCGATCCGGGAAGGTGATTCTGGCCGGACTCATGGACGATGTTGGCGATTGCGTGCCCGATGTTGTGATACTTGACCCGCTGACCGAAGTGTGCAAGAACGTCGGCTGGCCATTTCCGAACACGCTTGATGATCACGTACTCTTCTGCGGGGCACAATCGGCAATGACCGATGGAAGAATCCTCTGGGTGGGGGGTGGGGCGCGGGCGGTTGTCTCCTCCGGCAGGGACTGTCCCGGCACGGACCAGACGACGATCTATGATCCCGCCAACACGTTCACCGACGGCCAAGGCAACTGGGGCACTGGACAGTGGATTGTCGGACCGCCGGAAATCTGGCCCATGGACCCGAACAACCCGCTCGGCTCGCTCCGCCAGACGCGGCGCTGGTATCCGACGATGACTATGCTCGGCGACGGGCGCTTCCTGATCCTGGACGGTGCGTGCGAATGCGTGGGGTGCGGCGACCAGAATCCGATCAACTGCAACCCGGAAGACGATGGTTACCCGTTCTGCAACGGAAACCCGCGCATTCCTGTAATCCTCGACACGAGCGCCGGCTCGGTCAGCCAGTGGGCTTTCACGCCCCTGTATGACGCGCATTACTGCTACCCCCACGCCGGGCTGCCCTGTCCGGTCGGGCCGACCGCCCCGCCCGCCAGCCCCAATCCACCCTGCCCCACTGGCGGCGTGCCGGCCAGCCCGTTCGACCTGGCTTACTACCCATTCGTTTTTACCCTGTCAGACGCGAAGATATATGTACCCTCTTCTCCCTACGGCACGATCGCGGGCAACGTCGGCCGAAAGCTGCACGACAAGAGCGGCACCTGGATCACGCAAAACGTCCCCACGCCTCCGATCATCGGCGGCGCGGCGGTCCTGTTCGGCAGAGACCGGATCATGCTGGCCGGCGGACCGACGCAGAACTGCGCCGAGAACTGCGGCGTCCACGGCCCCGACACATCCCTTCCGGACAATCGCGTGTACGTGCTCGAAAACGCCGCAACAGCCACAAGCTGGACGCAAAAGGCGGCGATGAACCACCGCCGTTGGCACTTTTACCTGACGGCGATGCCGGACGGCACCGTTCTTGCCTGCGGCGGCACGAGCGCCGAGCAGTTGCCGCCCGACTATCCCCCGACCACCACCCAGCCGGCCGAATACCAGTTTCCCGATTGCTACCGGCCCAGCGCCGTGCTGGAGGCGGAGTCGTTCAACCCCGCCACCAACGAATGGTGCCGCATGGCGTCGATGGCCGTCCCCAGACAATATCACAGCGCAGTTCTTTTGCTTCAAGACGGGTCTGTGCTTGCCGCCGGTGGCCAGGTCGCCGACGCCAACGACCCGATCTGGCGCATCAATAACCAGTGGACCTACCAGATCTACAAGCCGCCTTATTTCTTCCAGGGGGCGCGCCCGCTCATTCAGAGCGCGCCCGAGCAAGTGGTCTACGGCGACAGTTTCATTGTCGTGCCGGATGCGTCCGTCGAGTCGATCACGCGCGTGCGGCTGATCCGCCTCGGCTCAGTGACGCACTCGATCAACTTCGACCAGCGCATGCTCGAACTCGACTTCGCCCCGCGGCCGAACGGGTTACAGGTGATCGCGCCCTCCAGCGGCAACGAGGCCCCGCCGGGATACTACATGCTCTTCATCTGCACCGGGCCCAACGGCTCGATCCCGTCGGTCGCGAAGTTCATCCAACTGATCCCGGCGACGTAGCGGAGGTCCGATCACAGCAGCCCGTGCTTCTCCAGCCGGTAACGCAGCCGGTCGCGCGTCAGTTGCAGCAGCTTGGCCGCCTGCGTCTGGTTATTCGCCGTCCGGTCCAGGGCCTGCTTCAGCAGGTTCGCTTCCAGCCGCCGCAGCTTGTCGAAGTCGAAACCCTCCGGCGGCAGGAGCACGTGATCGACGTCCCAGTCGAGCGTCTGCGGCTCGATGCGGCCCAGGACGATGTCGCCCGTGGCGATCTCGTCGCTCTTGCACAGCAGCACGGCCCGCTCGATGACGTTCCTGAGTTCGCGGACGTTGCCGGGCCAGCCGTAGTCCAGCAGCCGCGCGTAGGCGGCGCGCGAGACGCGCGTGATGGGCTTTTTGAACTCGCGCGCGAAGCGCTCGACGAACGTGTCGGCCAGCAGCTTCACGTCGTCGGCCCGGGCCCGCAGCGGCGGCAGGTAAATCGTGACGACGTTCAGGCGGTACATCAGGTCGCGGCGGAAGGCCCCCTCTTCGATGGCCTTGTCGATGTCGCGATTGGTGGCGGCGATGACGCGCACGTCGACCTGAATCTCCTTCGTCCCGCCGACGCGGCGGAACTTGCGTTCCTCCAGGAAGCGGAGCAGCTTGGCCTGGAGCGGTGCGGGCATGTCGCCGACTTCGTCCAGAAAAACCGTGCCGCCGTCCGCCAGCTCGAACAGGCCCTTTTTCTGCGTCTTGGCGTCGGTGAACGCGCCGCGCTCGTGTCCGAACAGCTCGCTTTCGAGCAGCGTTTCAGAGAGGGCGGTGCAGGTCACGTTGACGAAGGGCTGGACGGCGCGTTCGGAGGCGTGGTGAATGACGCGCGCCACCAGGTCCTTGCCCGTCCCGGTCTCGCCGCGCAGGAAGACGGTCGAAACGCCGGTCTTGCCCACCTGCCGGATGGTCTCGAACAGCTCCAGCATGCTGGAGTGCTTGCCGATGATCGAGTCGAGGCCGAACTGCGTCTGGAGCGTGCGGCGAAGCTCGCCTATCTCGCGCCGCAGGCGCGTCGTCTCGAGCGCCTTGTCCACCTTGAACATCAGCTCGTTCATCTCGAACGGCTTCGAGACGTAATCAAACGCCCCCAGCTTGATGGCTTCGACCGCATTTTCGATCGTGCTGTAGGCGGTCATCATGATCACGACGGCGTCGGTGTCGATCTCGCGCAGCTTGCGCAGCACGTCGATGCCGTTCATCTCGGGCAACTTGTAATCCAGCATGACCAGGTCGAAGCCGCCGCCTTCCATCGTCGCCAGGGCCGCCTTGCCGTCCTCCGCTTCGCTGACGCGGAAGCCGCGCTCCTCAAACTTCTGGCGCAGCGACCAGCGGATCAGGCTCTCGTCTTCGACAATCAGAACGGTGATTGGCATCGCCCTCGGCTCCGTCGTCAGGCCTGCTCGCGCGGCAGACGCACTGTCACGGTCGTCCCCTCGCCGACCGCCGTGTCAATGCCCAGCGTCCCGCCGTGCATCTCGACGATCTTCTCGCAAATCGGTAGCCCCAGCCCGGTGCCCTTGGCCTTCGTGGTGAAGAATGGCTCGGCCGCGCGGCGCGCGACCACCGGGTCCATGCCGTGGCCCTGGTCGATGACCGCCAGCTCGACGGTTCGCGGCTGCGCCGACGTGGCGATCATGACCGTGCGTCCATCGGCCGAGGCCTGGACCGCGTTCAGCACCAGGTTCATCACGAGTTGCTCGATCTGGCTCTCGTCCGCCATGATCGGCGGCGCCGACGAATTCTCAAACCGGACCGAAACGCGCCGCAACTCCGGCTCCGCCCGCAGGACCGTCAACACGCGATCGATGACGCGCTGCAAGTCACAGGATTTGAAGCGCGGCGGGCGCGGCCGGGCGTATTCGAGCAGGTCTTTGACTGTTCCATCGAGCCGGTCGATCTGCCTTAGTACTTCGGCCAGGATCGGGCGGCGCGGGTCGTCCGGGGCGATCCCCTCGCGAATGACCTGGATAGCCCCGCTGATCCCGGCGAGCGGGTTCTTGATTTCGTGGGCGAGCGAGGCGGCGAGCTGGCCGATCTGGGCAAGGTGCTCGGCACGGGTGAGCTGTTCCTGAACGGCATCCCGCTCGGTCTGCCGCACCTGCTCGGTGTACGTGCCCTTGTAATTCTCCAGCATGATGCCGGTTTCGATTGTCAGTAACTTGTGCAGGGAGCGTAACTTGGAATCGACGTCTGGAATTGCGGCGGTGCGCGCGCGCGACTCAAGCTCCTGCCAGACCACCTCCATCCCGGCGAACATATAGTGCTGGGCCAGCCCGACGCGGACGTGCACGCGCCCGATTTCAGAGCGCCGCCTCGCGTACTCAGCGTCGTAATTCCCGCAAAACAGCGTTCGCAACCACTCGTGCAGCTTCTCGTGCAGCCGCGAAAGTTGGTCGGCGTCCTGAATGACCCCGGCCGCACCCGGATGGCGCGCGATTTCCTGGTAGAAGCGATCAACGATGGCGCCAAAAAACGGAGTGACCATCGGCCCGAGCTGGCGGAGGTTCTGCGCATCCGCCGGTCCGAACCCGACAAAATCCATCAGTTCTGTGAGGACTGCGGGCGACACGGCGCGATTGTAACTCTCACGCGCCGTGGCGGACACCGCAGGCGCGCGCAGCTGCGACAATTTCGACCGGGGGTGGGGCATGCCAGAGTCCAATCGCGCAGACTGATCCCGAACCGTCACTTCTTGGCAATTCCTGTGCCGAAGCGGAAAAACATGCGGCCCGTTCAGGACGCTTCCTGGTCGGCCGGCTGGCGCTTCCCGTCGAACGACTGCGCGATTCTCCCCCCAGCACTGCGCGATTTGACACACCCCGACCGATAGTCAGCCGATCGTACCTGGTCTCGAAACTCCCCCAGTTGGGCCGCGTCGGGCCGCCGCCGCTGGTTTCGACTTTGATTTCGACCCACCACCCAGCAAGAACTGCCGCCCCCGTCATGCGACCGACTTGTTTCCTAAACGGCACGCCGCGTGCATCCTTGATTTCTCGGACACGGCCCGGACGCTGCCATGCTACACCGACTCGCCGCACACGAAGCATCGACGAATGACGCGGAAACGCCCGCGTCCCGCGCGCGAGCGTCACGCGTGCTGATCCTGGAGCCCGACGCGCTGTCGCGCTGGTCGCTCTCGGCGTACCTGCGACGCTGGTTTGACGCGCGCGTCACCGCGTCGCCGGAAGAGGCTGTCGCCCTGCTCGGCACGTTCGCCGTGGATGCCCTGATCGTCTCGGACGAAGTGGACGCCGACGCGCTTCGCCGAATTGAGTCCATCGTCCGGCGTCGCTCGCCCGGCGCCGTCATGATCCGCACGGTCACGCACCTGTCAGAGTCACCTGGCGACGTGGCCGGCTGGCTCGAACTGGAAAAGCCGTTCAATCTGGCTCGCCTCGCGGAACTGCTGGGCGTCGCCGCGCCCGGTTCGCCCGGCCCGCTGGCGCCGCGCGGCTAGAATCATCTACGGGGGAAACCGCTCTGGTCGGAGGTGCATCCATGACGGAAAGCGAGCTTGTGCACTCGATCCTGCGCCAGGCCGAGGGCGAGGGGCGCCGTCTGCACGCTGAGCGACTGGCCCGCGTTCGCTGCCGGCTGAGCTTCCAGTCTCAACTCGACGAGCGCCTGATTCAGGAGATGTTCGCCCGCTGGCGGCGCGACACGCTGTGCGAGCACGCCGACCTGGAAGTCGAGCACCTCCCGCCGTACGCGCTTTGCCCGCGGCATCGCCAATTTCTGGCGGACTGCTCCGGCCAGCACGCGCCGCCCGACGGCTGCCCGTATTGCAGCCTCGAAGCCAACGAAATGGCGGGCCGCGAGTGGACACTGATCGGCATCGACGCGGCCAGCGACGTGGTGTGCTAGAGCGATTCCAGCGAGGCTGTAGCGCCGGACCTCTGCATCCGACGGCGATTTCAGCGCCGCACGTGGAGGGTGGCATGGCTGCGGCGATTGGCAGCCATGCTCTTTGACTACAAAACGGGACTCGGCGGGCGCCTCGATTTGCGCGGCACTCGATTGATGGTATCGCGCAAGAGGCGAAGACATGCTCGCCAAAGGCCGCGAGCGTGCCACCGAAGAAAAGCAGCGTCCGGCACGCTAGTGCGCGGACGCCGCAAGAGTGGAGGCGGGGGGAGTCGAACCCCCGTCCCGATCAAACCAGCGAAGCTGTAACCGCGATATCTGACAACGCTTTAGCGAATGCACCGAAGTCGGCTGAGGCGGGGTGTTGTACTCCCCGTTGCACTCCAAACCCGAAAACGGCGACGGAAGCAGCCGAGACGCGACCTGCGGAGCCGAGCGACCCGGAGCTTGCCGCGATCGTGGCGGCGTGGCCGGCACTGCCGGCGGCGATCCGGGCAGGCGTGCTTGCGCTGGTGCGTACCGCCGGCGCATCGGCATGACGCTGAAAGGGGCGGAGGTGGCTCGCGCGATCGAATGGCGCGGCTCTTGGCGCGGTTTTTGGGCGGTTTGGAAACGGAGCGACGCCGAGTGAGCGACACGACGAGCGACGGCCGCGAGCTTCGCCGCGGCACCGGCGGGCGCTTCACTCCGGGAACGGCCGGCGGACCGGGCCGCCCCGCCGGCGAGAGCCGGGCGACGCGGCTCGCCGATGCGTTCCTGTCGGCGCTGGATCACGCCGGCGGCGAGCAGTACATCCGCGACTTCGCCCGCGACCAGCCCGGCGACTTTCTGCGGATCGTCGCGAGGATGCTGCCGGCCGCGGTGGACCTTTCTGTGCCGAGTGCCGGGAATGCCCCATCGGTGCTTTTTGTGCCGGACGATGCCACGGCGGATACGGAATGGCGAAGTAACCCGGCCGCGGCGATCAAGTTCATCATCATTGAACCCGGCGAGACTCGGGCGCTGCCGGACGCAAACGACGCCACCCACGCGATGCCGGGCGCTTTCTGAGTACTTTCTGAGCGGTTTCGGCGGGCGACGCCGCGGCGTCCGCTGCCGGGCACGCTGCGGTTCGCCGTCGCCCCGGCAGCCCGGCACCCCGCGGTTCCGGTGCCATCGCCCGCGACTTCCCTTCTGCTGTCTTGTCCAAGGCTCCCTACATCGCGATGGTCGCCCCCTGACGGCGACGACGGAAGCGACGACGGCCGGCGGTCGGTTTTCGGCGGGCTTTCGACCCGCTTTCGGACGGGAATCTGGATCGGTCGTGAGAGCGTGAATCCGCGGGGCGGCGATTTTGTGCCCACCCCACCCCGTCAATCCAAAGCCGGTTACTTGTACATAACCCCGTCTGCAGTCGCCGGATTCGAGCGCTCCGGCCCCCTTTGAGCTATGAACGCGGGCGAAAACCGGCTGACGGCGCGCTTGTTCTGTAAAATCCTGCTCGACAGGTGCGACCGGCGACGAACGCTTGCGAATGAACCTGCTTGACGGCGCATCGGCTCCGCGAGAATCCGCGCGGGTGAGCTTTCGCGCTGCGTATTATTGCCTTGTTTTTGGCTCCGCACGCGAAACGGTCATTCTCGCGCGCGAGGGGAGCGCGGAAATCAGGCGAAAGTGCGCGTAGGCGCGCTCCGGCTGGTGCGAGCGAGAGGGGTGCTGGCCCGCGAAAACTCACCACCGTTCGACGAAAAAAGTTCGGCGGGTCGTGCGCGAAGGCAGCAGCGGCGGAAGATGTCTGCGCCTCAAAAACGCCGAAAACACCCCATCCGTCTCTTTTCACGCGGCACAAAATCGATCGCACGCGAAATCGAACTGGGTACGATCATCGCATGGTTTCCGAGCGCAAACTTGCGGCGAATCGGCGGAACTGGGCGATGCGGCGCGGGCTGACGAAGGACGGCCGGCGGCGGTTGCGCGAGGCGGCGCTGCGCAACCGACCTTGGACGTACGCGACCGGGCCGCGGACGGCGGCGGGCAAAGCCCGCAGCAGCGGGAACGCGACGAAGTCCGGCGAGCACACGGCCGAGAGCAAAGCGGCGCGGCGACAGGCGCGGGAAACGGTGACGGCGTGCATGGACGGGCTGCGCTTCCTCGGCGGGTTGTGCGACTGCATGGGCCGATCCAGCCGGCTCGCGGCGCTCGCAGCGACGCTGTCTGACGAGTCGCCGCGGAGCCTGCGACGGCTGGACCGGGCGGCGGCGCGCCTGGACGCGCTGGCCGACGATACGCTCGCCGTACTGGGTCGATTTCGTGAGTCCGCTGTGCGGTTGGTCAGCCGATAGCGACGAAGCCCGGATTGTGCCCCCCCGCGCACGGCGTAGAATGCTACCCGTCGCAAATCGGGCACCGACTACGCGAGGGACTCCGCGGGACGGGGCAGCATGGCTCAGGTCGTCATCGACAATCCGGTCATCAACTCGCCGTTCGCCGAACCGGAGCGGCACTTTCGGTTCACGGACGAAGGCATTTCGAACCAGATCGACGCGGGCAGGCGACAGAGCGAGTATTTCGTCCCGATCGCGGCACCCAAGAAAAAGGGCAAGCAGCGGTACTTTGACACCGAGTGGACAAAAGACCGCATCGAGCCGAACCGGCTGGTCAACCAGATTCGCCCACGGATCAAGCAGTGGCGCGAAGGGGGATATGTTGGCGTGACCCCCACGACGGGCCGGCTGCTGGCGTACTGGACCGACCCGGCACGAGACAAGAGGCTCTTCTTCTGCCAAATCGAAGCGCTTGAAACGGCGATTTATGTCGCGGAAGTCGCGAAGAAATATGGCGACGCCTGGATCGACAACGACCTGCGCGACGCGAACGACATGTCGAACCCGGGATTGCCACGTACCGCGTTCAAAATGGCAACGGGCGCGGGCAAGACGGTCGTCATGGCAATGCTGATCGCGTGGCAGGCGCTGAACAAACTCGCCAATCCGCAAGATGCGCGATTCTCGGATACGTTCCTGATCGTCACGCCCGGCATCACGATTCGCGACCGCTTGCGAGTGCTGCTGCCGAATGATCCGCAGAATTACTACCGGCAACGCGACATCATCTCGGCCGAGCTGCTGGAGAGGCTGCAACGCGCCAAGATCGTCATCAAAGACTTCCACACGTTCTTGCTGCGCGAGGAATCCGACGCGGCGAAGCTGACGAAGCTGGTCGCCGGCCAGCTTCATACCGGCGTGAACAAGGAATCGCCCGAGCGAATGGTCCGCCGCGCCTGCCGCGAACTGGGCAACAAGAAGAACATCATCGTCATTAACGACGAAGCCCATCATTGCTACCGCCGCAAGCCGGACGGCGATGACGTGAAGCTCACCGGCGACGAACGGAAAGAGGCCGAAAAACGCAACGCCGACGCGCGCGTGTGGATATCCGGAATCGAGGCGTTCAAGGCGAAGATCGGCGTCAAGGCGATTTACGACCTGTCGGCGACGCCGTTCTTCCTGCGCGGCTCGGGCTGGCCGGAAGGCACGCTATTTCAGTGGGTCGTGTCCGATTTCTCGCTCATCGACGCAATCGAGGCCGGCATCGTGAAGGTGCCGCGAGTTCCCGTCTCCGATGATTCCATGACGGGCGACCAGCCGACCTACCGAGACATCTGGCTTCGCATTCGCGACGAACTTCCCAAAAAGGGCCGCGGGACGGAAGCCGTCGGCGATGAGCCGAAGCTGCCGCGAGAACTTGAAGGCGCGCTGCGCAGCCTCTACGGCAACTATGAAAAATACTACCGGCTCTGGGAGTCGAACCCGGTCGCACGCACTAACACGACTCCGCCGGTGTTCATTGTCGTGTGCAACAATACGAACGTGTCGAAGCTCGTATTCGACTACATCGCGGGATGGGAAAAACAGGTTCGCGGACAGACGGTCGTGCAAGCCGGGGCGCTGGCGATCTTTCGCAACGACGACGGCCACGGCGGCTGGTTGCAACGGCCCAACTCGATCCTGGTGGACAGCGAGCAACTCGAATCCGGCGAAGCGATGAGCGATGAATTCAAGAAGCTCGCCGCGCGCGAGATCGACGAATTCAAGGCGGAGTACCGCATGCGCTTTCCCGGCGCAGACACCGAAAAGCTCACTGACGAAGACCTGCTTCGCGAAGTGATGAACACCGTCGGAAAACCGGGAAAACTGGGCGAGCACGTCAAGTGCGTCGTCAGCGTGTCGATGCTCACCGAAGGCTGGGACGCCAACACTGTCACCCACGTGCTGGGAGTCCGCGCCTTCGGCACGCAGCTTCTCTGCGAGCAGGTCGTCGGGCGGGCGCTGCGGCGCATGAGCTACGCACCCGAGCCGCAATCCGTCCGCGCGCAGGGCCGCACGCACGAGTTCATCGGCTTTCCGGCTGAATACGCCGAAGTCTACGGCGTGCCTTTCTCGTTCCTGCCGTGCGGCGGATCGGCCAATGACCCGAAGCCGCAGCCGATTCCGACGCGCGTCCGGGCGCTGGAAGAGCGCATTGCGTGTGAAATCACGTTCCCGCGGCTCGCCGGATACCGCTTCGACATCGGCACGGAACGTCTTTCGGCGCGCTTCGACGAAGGCTCGCGGCTCGCCCTCAGCACGCAGGATGTGCCGACACGGACGGAGGTGGACCCGATCGTCGGGCAGCGCAGCGTTCACCGGCTGGACGACCTTCGCAACGAGCGAGAGAACACGGTCGCATTCGTGATCGCCCGGCGGACGCTGGAACGCTATTTCCGCGACGGCGACGGCAACGATAAGCCGTGGCTCTTTCCGCAACTGCTCGCGATTTCCAAGCGCTGGCTGGCCGAGTGCGTGACGCTCAAGGACAACGCTTTCCTGCAAATGCTGCTGCTTCACGAGCTGACGCACGACGCCGCCGATCGCGTCTACAGAGCAATCCCACCGGCTAGCGGCGGCGCGGCAACGCTGAAACCGATCCTGCGTCCCTACGACACGCTGGGCACGACCCGCCACGTGGATTTCGACACGACGCGGCCCACGTACAGCACGCGGGCGGACAAATGCCACGTCTCGCACGTCGTCGCCGATACGGAGTCGTGGGAGCAAAAGCTCGCGCAGACGCTCGAAAACATGCCGCAAGTGCTGCGCTACGTGAAGAATCAAAACCTGGGCTTCACGATTCCGTACGTTCTGGACGGGCAGGAGCGGCAGTATCACCCGGACTTCATTGCCGTGCTGGACGACGGCCACGGAAGCGCCAACCCGCTGCAACTCATCATCGAAGTGACCGGCGAGCACAAAAAGGACAAGGCCGCGAAAGTCTCGACGGCACGGACGCTGTGGGCGCCGGCGGTGAACAGCCACGGCGGATTCGGGCGCTGGGCGTTTGTCGAAATCGCCGATCCGTGGGACGCGGAGAAGTTAATTGGGGCAGCGCTCGGCGCGGCTGTTGACCGACAGGAACATTCACGATGACGCCGGTTCAATATCATTCCGGGAAGTTCCCGCCGGCGACGCTCGACTTGGCGCGCCTGTTCCCGCTCATCGGACCCGCCAGCGCCGAATTGGCGCGCTTTGCCGGAACCTTGTCCGCCATTCCGAATGCGGAAGTGCTGCTGTCGCCTCTGACGACGCAGGAAGCGGTCCTGTCCAGCAAGATTGAAGGCACGCAGGCAACGATCGGCGACGTGCTGGAGTTCGAAGCCGGCAAGGAGCCGATCAGCGAGAAGAAAGAGGCGGACATTCTCGAGGTGCTCAACTACCGCGCCGCCATGCGCGGCGCTGTCGAGCAAATGTCCAAGTTGCCGCTTTCTCAGCGGCTGGTTCGCGACGCGCACCGGCGATTGATGCAGGGCGTGCGCGGACAGAATAAGACGCCCGGCGATTACCGCCGCACGCCCAACTGGATCGGCCCGCCGAATCGCCCGATTGAGGAGGCACGGTTCATTCCCCCGCCCGCGGACCGCGTGCCCGACGCGATGTCGGCCTGGGAGCGTTATCTTCACGCGGACGCGCCCGATCGGCTCGTGCAGCTCGCGATCCTGCACGCCGAGTTCGAGGCCATCCACCCGTTTCTGGACGGCAACGGCCGGCTCGGCCGGCTGATCGTGCCGCTGTTCCTTGTTGATAAGAAGCTGCTTTCAGGGCCGACGTTCTACATCAGCGCCTATTTCGAGGCCCACCGCGACGAGTATTACGAGCGCTTGCTGGCCGTCTCGCGAGACGACGACTGGACCGGCTGGTGTCTCTATTTTCTGACCGCGGTCATCGAGCAGGCGCGCGACAACACCGCCAAGGCCGGCGCGATCCTCAATCTGTATCGCCAGAAAGGCGACTGGCTCGCGCAAACCACCGGCTCGCGCCACGCCGTCCGTGCGATCGACTGGTTCTTCAATCGGCCGATCTTCAAGACATCCGACTTCGTCGATTCGGCCGACGTTCCGAAGCGCACCGCCCATCGTATCCTGACCATCGCGCGCGAGAAGCGGCTGCTCCGGACGCTCCGGGCGGCGAGCGGCCGCCGGCCGGCAGTCCTTTGTTTCTCGGAGCTTATGAACATCGCGGAAGGAAGACGTGTTTTTTGAGTGCCACCGGCGCATGACAACGCGATTTGTGTGCCATTTTTGTAATAAAGTGGGACACAAAATGGCTTGCCGCGCAGCGGTGGCACACAACGTGACGGCGGTTCGCATAACCGCTGGAAACGGCGCGACTTCCGAATGAGTGGGAGTGTGTCGGATAATGGCCAAGAAACGATCATCGAAAGCCGACAGTGCCAAGGGCAAAGGCGGCGGCCCGCGCGGCGGCAAGCCCGTTGACGCCATCCGCCACAAGGACAAGCGGCCCAACATCCCGACCGAAGAGCTGCGCGACTTCGTGGCCGACGACGAGAACGCCCCGAAGACGATGCTCTATCCGCGCGACCCGTCGCTGGACCCGCAGCTTGTCTGGAAGGGCAAGGACGAGCAGGACCGCGCCGACCTGGCCGTCCCGGTCGTGCCGATCTACATCCAGGAAAAGATTCACCCGCAGGCGCTGGTCGAAGACGTGCGGGCGAGCGCCGCGGCCGCTGCCGCCGAGCCGCGCCCGTCAGGAAGTGATCCGTCCGAGCCGCGCCCGTCAGGAAGCGGGACCGGCGCGCAACTGAGCCTCTTCGCCGATTTCAACGGGCTGGACGACTTCGACAAGAAAGTCGAGTTCTACGCGCACGAGCAGCACTGGTCCAACCGCATGATCCTGGGCGATTCGCTGCTGGTCATGACCAGCCTGGCCGAGAAAGAAGGGCTGAAGGGCAAGGTCCAGACGATCTACTTCGACCCGCCCTACGGCATCAAGTTCGGCTCGAACTGGCAGGTGAGCACGCGCAAGCGCGACGTGAAGGACGGCAAGCCCGAAGACATGACCCGCCAGCCGGAGCAGATCAAGGCGTTCCGGGATACGTATCAGCTTGGGATTCACTCCTACCTGGCGTATCAACTGGGGGCGTCGCGCTGACGAGGAACCCGCCCGACCTGCCGACAGCTCCCGGCTCCCGCCACGGCGGCGCGACGTACGAAAGCGCGGCCGGCTACGTTGGGCCGGCGGACCTGCCGATCGACTGGCGCGAATGGTATGAGGAGCGCGCCGCGATCCGCGAGTACGACGGCGGCGAGTTGCGCGAGCACGCCGAAGCTGGAGCGTTGGTCGAAACGCTGGCGGCGATGCGGCAGGCCGGAGAATTCGGAATTCCGCCGCGCGGGGCTTGACACCGACATCGACACGAGTAACACTTATTACATGACGATGACCGAGACAATCAAGAGAGCGTTTCGCAAGAGCGGGCTGACGCTGTACGGCGCGGCGGCGGCGGCGGGAATCAAACGACCGAGCTTGTCCCGGTTCATTCGCGGCAAGCAATCCCTACGGCTCGATTGCGCCGACAAGCTCGTCGCGATACTGGGGCTGGAGCTGCGCCCGACGCGGCGCACTGCGGGAAGAGAAGGTAGGTGACTTGTGGCGTTCGTGTTCACACCAACAGTGACGCGCGTTCGTAGTGGCCGCAAAATCAAGCGGCGTTCGCGGTTCTACTGGGCGTCGCTTTCGGACGCCGCGGGTGAGCCGGTGCGGAAGGCGTTGAAACTCCCGAACGGGCAGCCGGTGAGCGACCGCGAGACGGCAGAGCAAGTGCTACGGCAGCTAATCCGTCGCACGGAGAGGAGGGCCGTCGGGCTGATTGACCGCGCGGTAGAGTCGGCCGGGCTGCCGCTGCGCGTCGCGCTCGCTCGATTCGCTCGTTACATGCGTCAACGCAAGCTGTCCTACGTGCATGTTCGCAAGACGCTGACGCGCGTGAAGTGGATTGCCGACACGGCTGGCATCATCCGGCTGGCGGACGTGAACGCGCCGAACGTCTCAAAGTCGCTCGCGGTGTTGGCGGGTCGCAACCGTGCGCCGAAAACGTACAACGATTACCGCGCGGCGATGTTCGGATTCTGTCGCTGGGCGGTTTCTCCTGGCGAGCTTCTGGACCGCAACCCCATGACGGACGTGACGCGCCGAGACATAGACGGCGACATCCGCAAGGTTCGTAGGGCGCTGACGCCGCAAGAGGCGGGGCGGCTGCTGGCGGCTGCCGGGCCGCGGGCGCTTTGGTACGAAACGGCGATGTTGACCGGACTACGCTGCGGAGAAATGGCGCGGCTCGAATGGCGCGACGTAGACCTTGTGGCGAGTCGGCCGGGGCTGACGCTGAGAGCGGAAGCGACGAAAGCGCGTCGGGCCGATATCATCCCGCTGAAAGCGTCTCTCGCGACGAAGTTGCGAGAGCTACGACCGGCGAACACGAAACCGACGGATCGGGTGTTCCCGCGGACGCCGAAGCGCGAGACGTTTCGGGCCGATTGCGACCGGGCGGGTGTTTCGTGGAAGGCGGATGACCGTGGGCGGACGTTGGACCGGCACTCGTTGCGAACAACGTTCGTGAGCTGGCTCGGCGCGGCAGGCGTTGACCCGCAGGCGGCGCGGCAGCTTGCACGGCATACCGACATCCGGTTGACCATGCAGACCTACACCGACCCGCGCTTGATTAACACGGCGGCGGCGGTGGAGCATTTGCCGGACGTGGGTTCGGCGCGGCCGTTGCCGGACGCCGAGCCGTCTCGGAAGCTGGGCACAAACGACGCTGAGGCTGTTGTACTCCCCGTTGTACTCCCCGTTGCATTCCCCGTTGTATTGCACGACCGGGAACGGTTGCGCACGGACGCGCAACGCGACAATGCGAATGAAGCGCAAGTGTCTGTCAGTGCAAAAAATAGCAGCGTCCGGCACGCTAGTGCGCGGACGCCGCAAGAGTGGAGGCGGGGGGAGTCGAACCCCCGTCCCGAAGCATTTCAGCCTGGGCCTCTACGTGTGTGTCCGGCGGATTTGATCTCGGCTCACCGCAGACCCACCGGCCGGTCATCGGATCGCCCAGCCCCGCTGCATCTCATCCGCACGCCACGGGACGGGAGCGTACGAACCAGCCTGCTGTTTCGACCGTCCGCCTAGCAGGCGTTGGCGGCGGTCGGACTACCTTACTTAGGCAGCCATGCGATAGCCGGAATCGGCATCTAAAAGTCTGCCAGGTGTTTAACGAGGCCTCCTAGCAACCTCGACACGCCACCCAGACCTCAACCTGCCCGGTCGAAAGCCTGTCGCCCCCAAACAGGGGCGCTCTAAGGATAGCGCGCCGCGGCTGAGAAATCCAGCCGCGAGCTGCGCGCTTACACACCGGACACGAACCGCGCACGATCCTCCACGCGGGGACCCAGTCGCTTTGCCGAGCCGCTATACTTCACGCCGCGGCCAGCCTCGATGCGGTGATTCGCGGCGCCGGGCGGGCTGCGTGCAGGTCGGTGGTTTTGAGGGAGTGCATGACGCCGGATCCGCAATCGAACCAGACCCCCGCCGCCCCGCCGGGCGAACTGACGGCGCGCGCCGTCGCCGGTGACGACGCCGCGCTGACCGAGCTGCTCTTCAAGCACTTCGATCCGCTGCTGCGCTACGTGGACCGCAAGCTGCCCTCCGATCTGCGCGGCGTGGTAGCTGCGGACGACGTCGTTCAGGAGACCTTCATCGAAGTGTTCCGCAGCATTCAGCGCTTTCGCCCGGAAGGCGGCGAGGTCGCGTTCTACCGCTGGATGGTGACCATCGCCGACCAGCGCATGCTCGACAAAATCAAGGCGCAGCGCCGACTGAAGCGCGGCGGCGGGCGAAACCGGATCGACACCGCCTGGCTGGGGCTCTCCTCTTCGTTCGGTCCGCTGGTAAACGTACTGCGACAGGACGACCACACGCCCAGCCGCGTCGCGGCTCGCGGTGAGTGGAGCCTGGCCTTGGGCGAGCAGCTTGCCGCGCTGAAGGACGAATATCGCGACGCGCTCAAGCTCCGATACGTGGAGGGGCTGTCGGTGGCGGAGATCGCGAAGAAGATGGGGCGCACCGAGCGGGCCGTGCACATGCTCTGTTATCGCGGCATCCGGCAACTGCGCGATCTGCTGGGCGATCCCGGGCGCTATTTGTCGCGCGATGGGTAGAGGTTTTCCGGGGCTGAGCCGCACCGGCAACGGGCGGAGCCACATCATGCCGCCTGATGACGTCTGGGGGAGCATCGGCGTCCCGCCGGTGTCCGCCCCCAAAAAATCAAGAGTCGCAGCGCACCGGCGGGACGCCGATGCTCCCCCAAAAGAAGAGCGAACCGTCGGACACAGAGGTCCGACGCTACGGACCGCCGGCGGGGTCGGAGTCGATCTGCATTCCGGATTCGGCCGCGGCGCGGCGGTAGAGCTCCTCCAGCCGCTCCTGCCACGGTGAACCACCCAGGTCGGGATACCAGAGCCGCTCCTGGTGGATCGCCTTGTGGACTTCCGCGGCGCGGCCGCCGCGGAGAAGGATCGTCAGCCACTGGCAGCGAGCTTCCCAGTATCGCTCGGGCGAACGCTGTCGCAGGCCGGGATCGGCGAGCAGCGCCTCCCACGCCTCCTGCGCCTCGCGCAACTGCGCCGGCGCCGGCGCATCGCCCAGACCCTCGGCGAGGATTTGGGCCCGCAGGTGCTGATACGGCCCACTCTTGGGGTCGCGTGCCAACAGCTCAGACGCCACGCGCAGGGCGGCATCGTATTGCCGCGAGATACGCAGCATCTGGGCCCGGCCGAACGCGACCGACGCCGCGCTTCCGGCCCGACCGGGGTCGGCGGCCAGCAGGGATTCGAGTTGCTCAAACGCGGTGATCGACTCGGCCGCCATGCGCGCCGCGGCGTCCGTCTGCCCCTCGCGTTGCAGTCGCTCGACTTCCTCCTGCAACCCGCGGGCGAGCGTGGCCAGGACGCCCGCGGTGCGTTCCGGCGGAACGCTGCGAACGTACTGATCCAGAATCTTCGACGCCTTTTCCAGGTCCCGCAGCCCGCGATAAGCGCGGATGCGGACGCCCAGGACCCGGCCGGTGAGTTCGCTTTCCGGGTAACGCTGTTCGAAGGGCTCGAGCAATTGCAGCGCCAGCTCGTACTGCTCGACCCACGACGCCGTCATCATCTCGCCCGCGTTGACGCGCGCTTCGGCCGAGAGCTTCAGCACGGCGGCGCGGTTGGCGGCCTTCTCGGCCCGCTGATACGCCTCGTCCGAGTAGGCGACCAGGGCCGTGGCGGCCTTGCGGGCGGCGGCGTCGCGCGCGTCGGCGGCGACCCCGGCAGCGCTCTCGCACAGCAGCCGCCCGCAGAGCGCGCGGCGGAACTGGGCTTCTTCCCAGTACTTCGAACCGGGCGGGATGTTGCCGAAATTCACGGCGGCTTCTTCGTATCGCGCGGCGTGCTGGAGAGCGACCGGGTACCACCACGCGGCCGCTTCGCGTTCGGGGTGATCGGGGTAACTCTGCAGCAGATTCAGGAGCGTGGCGGCGAGCCGGGCATAGTCGGCCCGCTTCTCACTTAGCTTGGCCACCTTCGCCCAGAGCTGGTAGGCCAGCGTGGCCGCCCGCGGCGCCTTCTCGTGGCTTTTCTGCTCGCGGGCGAGCTTTTCCAGCATTTCCGCCGCAGGCCGAGTCTCGTTGAGCAGCGCCAGGCAGCGGCCCAGCTCAAAGGCGATGTCGCCGGCCACGTCCTTATCCACTCCGTTGCGGCCCGCGGCTTCCTCCAGCCGCAGCCGGGCGTCGCGATATTTTCCGGCTTCGAGCATCAGTTGCGCGGTGGCGAGCAGTTCGGACGGGCCGAGTTGCCGCGGGTCGGCGGCGGGGTCGATGCCGGCGCCGATATACAGTTGCACGATCGGCGGCCAGGACCCGCCCAGGGCGCGCAGGCGGTTGAACCGCGCGATGCCCGTCTCCGTGGCGCGCTGCGCCTGAAGCAGAATCGCCTTGCCTCCGGCGCTTTTTTCGGCCGATTTTCGCAGGGCCGCGGCTTCGAGCAGGTAACTGTTGGCGTCCCAGAGCTTGGCGAGACTGATGTAGAAACGCGCCGGGCGATCTTCCGCCGCGAGGCGCTCCAGCTCCTTCTCGACCAGCGGCGTCAGCGTCTCGCGGGCGGCGGCGAACTTCGACTGCGCCAGCCGGCAGCGAGCCAGTTCGTAGCGGGCCTGCGCCCGAAACGCGACGTCTTCGGCTGGCGTGTCGGCGATGGACTGTAGCAGGCGCTCGGCGTCGTCAGGCCGGTCCAGCTCGCGCTGCGTCAGCGCAAGCCCCAACTGCAACGGGCCGGTCTTTTCCGCGGTATGCTCGTCGAGCAACTCGCGGAAGCGCTTGGCAGCATTCTCAAGAGACGTCCTGCGGCGATCGCCCGGATCCGACGTGCGCCCGACGTAGTAATTCGACCACGCCAGCCCGAAGGCCGCGTCGAGGCGCACCTGTCCGATGGGCTGCAGGATTCCCGCGGCGGCGTATTCATCCTCTTTTGAAAAGAGCTGATCGGCGAGGGGTTTGATGATGCGGGCAGCCGATTCAAACTGCTCGCGGGCGGGCTCCAGGAGCGCGAGCACCGCTTTCCGATCGCCGCGCAGACCGCCGGTCAGTTCCAGCTCGTCGAGCGGACCGCCGGCGCGGAAATTGAGCAGCATGTTTCCCAACTCGACGTGTGCGGCGGCGAGGGCGACTTTCTGCTTCTCGCGCTGCTGACCGGCGGCGGCGCGCTCCAGGTCGGCAAGGGCTTTTCGATAGGTCTCATCGCCCTTTGAAAAGGCGCGCTCGCGTTCATCGGCCTGCGTGACGCGCCGGGCCTTATTGGTGTAGGCCCGCGCGAGCAGCAGCAGCTCGTCGGCGCTGCGTCCGCCGCGAAAGCGCGATTCGAGCGCCTCCGCCATGCCGTCGCGAACCATGCGCTCAACGTCCGACTCGGCTGCGGGCGCAGCTGCGGGCGGCTCGTCGGCGGATGCGGCGGGAGCAGCGGCGAGCGACGCGAGAATCAGAAGAGAAATCGAACGTGGCATGGCGGATTCTTGTCGCCCCGCGGGCATTGGTCCAGCACGGTTGTGGCGGCGCTTCTGCTGGGTGTGGCCAGAAACCGGGGTAAGCCCGCTAGATGGTCCGGACCCGCCGCGCCAAGCGGCGGGGTGACGTCCGGGCGCGTTCGCGGCGGCCCGTCGTAGATGGACGCCGATCGCCGAGCGCACCTCAACCCGCCGCCTGGCGCGGCGGGTTCGGAAATCAGGACCGCCCGCCCGGAAAAATGGGCGCACCCCTTCGGCTCTCGCCTATCTGAGCATCGCGGCTGACATGGGTTGCGGCGCGAGCTGCGGAAAGCGAGCGAGGAAACGTGAACCATCGAGCGACAGGTCCGCCGGGCGCGGCTCGGCCGAGCTGATCGCCAGCCGGCTGATCGGTTCCAGCTTCGGCTCGTGGATCGCCAGCAACCGGGCGACGCGCTCGATCATCTCAAGACGCGAAAGGCGCTCCGGGCCGGCCACGTGGATAAGGCCGGTTTCATCGCTGCGGGCCAGCGCGATTACGGCCCGGGCGGCGTCGAACAGCCAGATTGGCGTACGGTGTTCATCGGTGAAGAGCTTCAGCGGCCGGCCGGACCGGAGCGCGGCGAGCTGCGCGGCGAATGTTGTTCCGGTCTTCGCCACGGGGATGCCGAACATGAGCGGAATGCGGATCGCCAGCGCGTGCGGCATGCCCACGATGGCCCGCTCAGCGGCGACCTTGGTGCGCCCGTACACGCTGGGCGGCGAGGGCGCGTCCGTCTCGCGATAAGGGGCCGCGTTTCCGTCAAAGACCATGTCCGTCGATGAGAATACGAAGCGCCCGCCACAGGCGCCGGTTTCCTCCGCCAGCACGCGTGTCGCGACGGTGTTGATCGCGTGCGCCTCGTCGGGCCGAGCGAAGGCGTCCGAGACGGCGGTCATGGCGCCAAGGTGGACCACGTGCGTCGGCCGCCATGAGCGTACGCACGCGCGCAGCGCGACGAGCTCCTGGAGCGGAATGCGGCGCACCTCGACGCCGACACCCACAGCGCCGGCGCCGGCGAGCGCCAGGACGCGGCCCGCCGCGCGGGCCGATGCGAGCAGAGAGACGACGTGCCCGCCGAGCTGGCCGGAGGCGCCAGTGATGATCCAGCGTTCGTCCGCCGACGCGGAATCGACGGTGCAAATCGGGTCGGACACGGTGGATTCTCCGGACAGCGTTTGTGACGACGCGCCGCCGCGCGACATCATAGGGGATCGAGCCGAGTTACTCCGATACACGCCGCGTCCGGGGCGCCGGCCGGTTTGGAACGCGTGGTGAGGCGAGTCTGTCCGAACCCGGTGCGCCAAGCACCGGGGTGACGTTCATGGGATCGAGCGCCTCCCCGTGGCCGCCGGCATCAGCATGTGGGGACGTCAACCCGCCGCTTGGCGCGGCGGGTTCGGAGAATACGCTGCATCCGCCCAAAGTAGCGAAATGAAAAGTCGTGCATCAGTCCGCTCGTGGAAAGCGACCGCCGCGGGTTGCGTTGAGAGAGGGTACAATCAGGCGCCGGGGCTGGAGCGAGATTGCGCCCGCAGCCGCAACGTCTGGGAGACAACGACTTTATGAAACGCCGTCACTCCTGTCTTCTGCTCGCTTGCGTCCTTTCCGCGGCCGAGGCGTTCGCCGGGGGGCCGCTCCGCGAAGCCGAATCCGATAACCAGCGATTCACCCTGCACATCTCGCCCGGCACGCGTCGCGGCGACAACAGCGGATGCAGCGCCAAACTGCTCGAAGGCGGCCGAAAACGCTGGGAACGGGGGCTCGTCAACGACACCGCTCCGGTCGCCGCGGCGATCAGCGATGATGGAAAATTTGTGGTCACGCTGGATGAGTTTCGCCGCGGCGGGGCGCGCAACCCGATCGTCATCTACGGCGAGCGCGGCCAGCTCCTACGGCATTTTGTGCTCTCAGACATACTGCGCCGCGACGAATGGAAGCGCGTCCGAAAAGGAAAACGCAGCATCGACTGGCTGGAAAACGCCGAGTACGCGTTTCAGGAGCAGCCGCCCGAGTTTCAGCTCGACCTGTCGTGGGGCCGGACCGTTCGGATCGATCTGAAGACGCTTCAGATCATTCGCGAAAAAGGCGACGAGCGGGAGTATTCGGCGGGCGCGCCGCCGGAGTTCTCCGCGATTCTCGATGCAGCCGCCGATGGCGGTGCGCCGCCTGATTTGAAGCCCGCGGCGAAGCTGACGCCGGAGCAGATGGCCGCGCTCATCGAGCAGATCAGGGCGGAAGATCCCGAGTTCAACGCCGCGGGGTTGTCAGCCGAGGAGCTTCTCGCCGCCGCCGCCGAGCTGGACATCGAGTTTGCCGACGCGGCGCTGCGCGAGGGGAAGCCGAATGTCGGCGACGCCAAGGCCGCGGCATCGCCGTCACCGGCGGCAGGCGCACCGGCGGGCGAGACGGAGCCGGGTCTGGCCTGGGAAAACGGCCTGGACGCGGCTGCTGCCGACGCCATCGCCGCCGTCACGCCCCCGCCTCCCGATCCCGCCGCGCCGGTCAATTACGTGCAGTGGGCCAACGAGCTGGGCGTGGTCGAAGGCCCGGACGCCAAGCCGTTCTACGACGCGGCCGTGGCGGCGTTTGTGCAGTATGAGGGCAATCAGGAGCTGTTCGACGCGGCCATGAAGAGCGATCCAGCGGCGCTCGCCTCGCCGGAGATCACAAACTGGCTGGCCGCCAACCAGAACGCGCTTGGCCAATGGGAGGCCGGCGCGGCGCTGGACCGCAAAGGCTGGCATTTTGAGAGCGGCGACGGCAGCTTGATCGGCGTGCTCCTGCCGCAGCTCGGTTCGTTGCGGCAGATCGCCAAGGCGGCGGTCATTGAAGCGCACGCGCTCGAGCAGCAGGGACGCTTCGACGATGCGATTGATACGTATGTGACGGCGCTGCGCGCCGGCGCGCACTCGGGACAGGGCCCGACGTTGATCGAAAACCTGGTCGGCGTAGCCGTGCAGAATCTCGCGACCGAGCAGATTCTGGATCTCGCCTCACGGCCCGAGGCGGACCAGATCGACTTCGCGGTCTTGTCGCAGAAACTGGAGGCGTCGTTCATCGCGACGCGTCCGATGGCGGAGACGGTGCAATTCGAGCGGGCCGCGTTCATGGACACGATTCAACGCCTGTACACGGTCAATCCTTCGACCGGGCAGTACACGGCTGATATGAGCAAGGCGCGCGAGTTCATGGAATTTGTCAACGCCGGCTCCGACGGGAGCGCGATCAAGCAGCTTGGCAACCTGTGGACGCTGGCCAACACGAGCTTCGAAGATCACGTGGCCGCCGGAAACGAGTTTTACGACGCGCTCAGCGGGGCGATGGCCAAGCCGTATGTCGAGGGGCGCGACGATTTTGCCGCCATCGATCAGCGGCTGGAGGGGCCGCGGCTGAATCCGCTGCTGCGCGTGCTGGCGCCCAGCCTGTCGCGGGCGGCCTATCTGAACGCCCGCCATGACGCCAACACCCGCGCGTCGATGCTCGTCACGAATATCCTGGCGTACCGGCAACAGCACGGCCGCCTGCCCGATTCGCTCGACGCCTTCGCGGGGCGCCGCTTCGTCGATGATCCGGTGGCCGGCAGCCGCTTCGTCTACCACGTAACCGAGGACGGGCGTTTCACACTGTATTCAATGGGGAAGGACGGCGTCGACAACGGCGGCGTGCATGATCCGAAGGCCGAGACGAACGACTATCTGTTCTGGCCGCGCCCGACGAAGAAATGAGCGGGCATGGTGCGGGGGCCTGAGCCTGTGAACTCGTTCGCGTGGAACGGGCATCGTGCCCGTTCAAGAGATCGCCAGGACGGGCGAGACGCCCGTCCCACCCAATCACGATGCAAACAGCGTGACTTGCTACACTAGCGCGACGTCCAGCGCATCAGCCGGCCGGGGCGATCCGCCCGCCAGAGGTAATTCCAATCTTCGAACATCTGGCGTGATTCGATGTCGAGGGCGGTGCGGTAGGTGGCCGCCACCTCGCCGGGGGACTTGGTGACCGTCGAACAACCGGTGCCGAGAACCGAAGCGAAGATCAGGGCGGCGAGCACGACAGCCTTGCGCATACAGCACCTCTTGCGGGTTACTCACGCTCGGGCGGTAGTTTGCCGGTGAGCGGCGCGTGTGTCAACCCAAAAGTGCGAAGCGCGCGGCGGGCGGGGCGTGACACCTCTGGCGGGGTGCAGAACACAAACGGCGGCGTCGTTTTCAGCCCCGCCAGGGGCGAAAGAGTAAAGCCCACGGCGCAAGCCGTGGGATAGCGGCCCGCGGCGAACGGCAGCCCCGAAGGGGCGAAAGAACCGGGGCGCCTCCCGCGTCCGGCGCTTCTCTCTCCCATGCGGGGCTGCGTATTTTGAGGATACGGCGGTTCCCGACCGCGTACCCACGGCTTGCGCCGTGGGCTTTTGCTCTCTCGCCGCTCCGCGGCTGCCTGACCGGGCGCGGTCGTCGTACAGCGAATTCGGGCCTGAGGGCCTGGAATCCCGGTTTGGCTCGCCCCGTGAAACCGTGACCGGCCGACGCCTATGCCAGTAACGCGGCCCGCGGCGAGGTGGGGTAGGCGCCCAGGCGTAACTCCTTCTGCTTGTCTGTGGCACCGGTTTTCGACCGGTGATTCCGCTCGGCGAGATTACTATCGCGCACGCGCTCCGGCGGATTCCCATCCCAAGAGCACATGCGGGAACGGATTCCCGCGGTCGGGGTGCGAGAACGGATTCTCGCGCCAGCGGTACCGTGATCTTCGCTCCAACGGGGCGAAGAGCGGGATGCGCGAGTATGAGTAGGCGAGGATGCCGGCCGATTTGAGCGGAAGCTATCCCAAAACGCTTTCCGAGCCGCGACCGTAGGGAGCGGGGGCCTAAGAACCGCTTGCTTACGCGCGCGGCTCGGATCGAAATCAGGGTTCTGAGATAGCCTCAGGAACTAGCGCGTTTTTTTCACAACCCCGGAAGCTTATCGACGCGGCTTGCGCGAGGGATGCGTGTGGCCGTTGGAAATGAGCTCGATTCCGGCCACATGCAGGAACGGAATGAGGGCGTAGCGGTCGGACCTTGGTTCGGCGATAAGCAATTGCGACTTCAGCACCACGACAAGGCCGGGGTTGCGCACGTCGTAAGTCGCCCCGCTACTGGCGCGGACACGGAACGCGTGAAACGGCTCGCGTTCCAGAATATCGCGAATGGAATCGACCGTCATGGGCTTGATAATAGCGTATCGAACCCGGAGGGTCCAAGAGCGAGCAGACCGGCGCAGAATCCATCGAGGTCTCGCGTGCCCGCTCTCAATCCTCGGCGTTTGCCGCAGCGTCACCTAATGCGGCCAGCGCCAGGCGAATATCGCTCCCGTGATCACGCCGTACGCGATGCCGTCAACGATGCTCGCGACGATCGCGCGCTTGTACGCGCCGAACCAGATGGCGCTCGGGATGAAGGAGAAGGAGTAGGCGAGGACGCCGGCCGTGCCGACGACCTGGAAGACCCTGGCGAATCCGGGCGCGCCCGGATCGGCTTGCGGTGGGAGGGGAAGAGTGACGGAGGCGAGGTAGGCGATGAGCGTGCTCGCGACGAGATAGACGATAAACGTGCCGGCCAGCTTGCCGCCCATGCTGAGCGGCGGCGGCCAGAGGCTGAGGTGGCCGACCGGGCCTGCCTCGAGCGCCTGGCTCACCTTCTCCGACTTCATGGCTGCGGGACTGCGGAAATCGGGGAAGAGATAATTGCCGGGCTTGATGCCGCTCTGGCGGAGGAACTGCATGAAGGCGTCCTCACGTGCGGCGGAGCTCACGTCCTCGTCGGCGGAGCCGAGGCCGATCCAGTCGTTCTTGTGATGCAGGAACGGCATTCCGAAGATGGTCGAGACGATCCAGACGGCCGCGGCGGAGAGGAGGATCGGGAGCCAGAGCGAAAGGAGAAGGTCCATGGGGCCCTTTCTTTGATGTTCGGGATTTCCTACCGTTTCAAGCGCACGCGAAGCGGCTGCCCCGCGATCAGTTCGAACCCGTATGGGCGACCGTGCAGCAGGATGCGGAGGCGAATGTCGCCGGTGCTCACGGCGCGGAGTTCGCGCTGACCGTCAGGGTCTGCCGGCTCGCAGACGAGAGATACAGCCACGTCGCCGAAACGGTACCGGTCACAGCCGACGCGCCGTTCGCTGCGGATGGTCCAGGTGAGCCTGCGGTTCGGCGCGTCGGGGCGCAGGCCGATCCCATACTCGAGCAGGAAGTTGATCGGCCCGAGGCCCGAGAAGCCAACCAGGTCGCGCAGCGCGCCGTCGCCGCGCGCGACCCGCGTGGGCGCGTAGTTCTCCCAGATTGCGCCCGTCTGAAGGTAGACCGCGGTGACGTTCTCCAGGTGGTTGAGCGCGATCTCGTACGCGAGGTCCGTGAAACCGTAGCGCTCCAGTCCGCGCACGATCATCATGTCCATGGGCGACCAGACCGAGCCGCGCCAGTACTCTCCGCCGGGCGCGAACTGGCTTTCATCAGCGGCCAGCGACGGCGCCCGATGGTGCGTGCCGAATGTCGCCGGATTCTCAAGTTCAGCGGCCAGCGCGCGGGCCTGCCAGGGAGACGCGGCGCCGGCCAGCAGCGTCCAGAAGGCCGCGATGGTCTTTATCCCCCCGCGTTCGCCGTCGACGGACAGGTCAAAGTAAAATCGCCGGGCGGGATCCCACATCAGCGCGTTGATGCGCTCCGCGAGCGCGTTGGCCTCGGCGCGGTATTTCGCGGCGTCGTCCGGTTTTCCAAGGACGTCTGCCATTTCAGCCAGGCCACGCGCGAACAGCACCATCTGGGCCGACGTGTCCACCGCCGTTCCGCCGCGATCGACATGCATGTTTCGGGGAGAATTGTCCATGCTGGCCCAATCGGTGATGTACAGGCCGTTGCCCTGACGCAGATAGGTCTGCAGCGCCGCGTAGTACCGCGCCAGCGGCGTCCAAACGCGGTGCAGCCGCGCGGCGTCGCCCGTCACGCGGAAGCTCTCCAACTCCGCCCAGGCCGCCAGCGGATGATTAAGCGCGTCCAACGTGCAGAGCGGCGGAGGCGTGGGCGCGGCGCGGCCGCGATACTCGACCGGCGTCGGCCCTTGGTCCCGCCGATCCCAACCGCCCCACCCGCAACGGCTGAAGAGCGGCTGAGCCTCGCGGTTCGTCCACGGCTCAAAGTCACGGCCGGTGTCGCGATTGATCTCGCGACAGATTTCGCCGGTCTCGTGCTGCTTGGCATAGAAGTTGTCGAGCGCCGCGACGCCGGGCGTCAACCCTGGCGCATAGTTGCAGAACATCGTCATCAGGCATGTGTCCCAGAAGAAGATGTTCTGGTTGAAGTCCAGGTCGACGTAGGGTGAGACGAATCCGCTTTCCGCCGTGGGCTGCCGAACATGCGCGCACACGACGCGCCACGCCTCCCAATAGCAATCCACATACGCCGGGTTTTCTTCGTAGATCGGGGCTGGCAATTGGTCGCGCAGGCCCGCGAATGTCGGCATCCGCTCCGCGCCGTCGTTGACTCTCGCGCCCGGCTGGGGAGGGCGGGCGGTGCGGCAGGCGCTGCCGGCGCACGCGAGGGCCAGGCCAACCATCACGCTCAGCCGTAGCCAACGCGGCCGACGAATGCGACTCTCACGTTTCACGGCTCGCGACGCTCCGTTTGTCGAGACCCGGCGGCGGTCCACCACCTCGCCTCAAGGCTCGTGGGCGGCGGCGGTCATCCTCCGATGGAGTCCGACACGCGTCAACGACCCGAAACGCTTCCGAATCCAGTTGAATCAGTGATCCCCAGGGATGCAAAGCCGCTTCGCTTAGATTGGTCCGTGCGTTCCGGCATTGAAACGCTGCCTCGGTAGAGCAGGCTTCACAACCGAAAAGAGAAGGCCGTTCGACGTTTCCGCCGAACGGCCGCTCTTGAAGAAAACTCGGGGTGACAGGATTTGAACCTGCGACCTCTTGGTCCCGAACCAAGCGCTCTAAACCAGGCTGAGCTACACCCCGGTAGCTTCGGTAAAATCATACGCCCCGGCACGAGCCGCCGCAATCCGGCGGCCGGTGGTTTTGCGGTGGCCGCTTCCGGTGACGCGGGCGCCGCGCCGGACTGCCGAGAAAATCGGTAATTGCCTCGCGTAGGACTCGAACCTACGACCCGCTGATTAAGAGTCAGCTGCTCTACCAACTGAGCTAGCGAGGCGCGAACCGTCCGCCCTGACCAGAGCACGGGAGTCTAGTTTCGCAATCGCCGTCAGGCAAGCGACGAAAAAGACTCGCGGATGGGTAGGGTTGCGCTGTTTGGGCTCGAGCGTCACCCCGCCGCTCGGCGGGCGGGTTCGGACCGACCCGACCGCGGAGCTGCCAGTGATCGCGCGGTCACGCCTCTGCCCGCCTTTTCCCGCCCATCGCGCCGTCATAAGATAGGTCCGCCGCTCGCGCACGCGGGCGTTGGCCTCAGACCACTGCGGAGAGCGTTGGCGCCGTGCATCGATTTCAGTTCTTCCAGTCCGAAGGCCGCCAGCCGCTTACCGAGTTGGCCGGGGCGCACGTCGTCGGGGCGGACGGCGTGCCGGTGCGGGCCGAGTTCAGCCTGGCCGACGGCGAGGTGCGCTGCGAGTCGCGCTCGCAGGAGCCGGCCGGTCTCTCGCTGCTCTGGCCGGTCAGCGGCTTCGGCACGCTGCAGCTTGAAACCACGCGGCTGCCCGCGCGGCCGGCGCCGTATCACCTGCACGTCGAGCTGACGCGCCACCGCCTGCTGCGGCTGAACCTGAAACGCGAGGAGTGGGGCCTGTTCGACTACCGCGGCATGGAGGAAATCGGCGAGCAGATCGACCATGCCCGGCAGCGTTTTATCGAAGCGCTCCAGAAGCTGAGCAGCCCGGAGCAGGCCGCGCGCATCGCCGACGAGGCGCTGCGCGAGGCCATGTGGGCTTCCGAGCGCATGGCGCGCTTTCACGCCTCGGTCTTCCTCGGCCGGCGGCAGCAGAGCGGCGGCTTCGCCCGCGGCTACTTCGGGGCGTCGCTGCCGGGCGGCCCGGTCAACGCGGCCCTGGTGAAGGCGGCCCGCAGCCTGATCGACTTCGTGCGCGTCCCGCTTACCTGGCGCGACATTCAGCCAAAGGAACAGGGCAGCCAGTACGACAGCGTCGATGCCTGCCTGAAGGCATGCTCATCGGTGAAGATGCCGGTGCGCAGCGGCCCGCTGCTGAATTTCGGCGTGCAGTTTCTCCCGGACTGGATCTACATCTGGGAGAACGACTTCGAGGAAGTGTTCGATTTCGCCCGCGATCACATCCGCCGCACCGTTGAGCGCTACGGCAACTCGATCACGCATTGGACCGTCGCCAGCGGTCTGCACGCGGACAACGCGCTGTCGTTCAATTTCGAGCAGATCATGGAGCTGACGCGGATGGCGGCCACGGTCACGCGCCAGGCGGCGCCGCGCAGCCAGATTCTGGTCGACCTGACGCAGCCGTGGGGCGAGTATTACGCCCGCAACCAGCGCAGCATTCCGCCGCTGCTGTATGCCGACATGCTGGTGCAGTCGGGCGTGCCGTTCGATGCGTTCGGGCTGCAATTCGTCTTCGGGATCGACTACGACGGTTATCACTTTCGCGACCTGCTGCAGATCAGTGCCTTGATCGACCGCATCGCCAACCTCGGCAAGCCGCTGCACGTCACGGCCATCGCCGCCCCGTCGGCCGCGCCCGAGGGGAAGCCCGTTCCGATCGGGACCGGCGGGCAGTGGCACGAGTCGTGGACCGAGAAGTCGCAGGCCGACTGGCTGGTGGCACTGTGCGAAATCGCGCTGTCGAAGCCGTACGTCGAGACCATCTGCCTGCAGACGATCGCCGACGGACGCGACAGCGGAGTGCCGTTCAGCGGCGTGCTGCGTGAGGACTTGTCGCCCAAGCAGGCGTACAACCGCCTGCTGGAGATGCGAAAACAGTTGCAGGCCGAGCCGCCCAAGTAGCGCGTCGCCTCCGACCGCGCATCACTTTCTCGCCGCTCCACGGCTTCCGCCCCCGCCGCCCCTCCGACGGCTGTCGCCCGCGCGCTTTGATTCCGGCGCAGTTTTCGCCGCGCCCGCGTTTGAATCGGGCCCGGTTGCCGGCGCACCCGCGGAGGAGGTGTCGGCCTTGGTCGCAGGTGCGTCCGGCTTGGCGCCTGGCTGCTTGGCGTCGCTGGATGCGGCCGCCGCGGGCTTCTCGGCCTCGGCGGCTTTCTTGTAGGAATCGCTGCGATAGTCGGTCTGGTAGAAGCCGCTGCCCTTGAAAATCACGCCGGCGCCGGCGCCCAGCAGCCGCCGCAGAGCCTTCTTCTTGCACGCCGGGCACTTCGTCAGCGGCGCCGCGGTGATCGGCTGGAATTCCTCGAAGCGATGCTGGCAGCGATCGCACTCGTACTCATACGTGGGCATCGGCACGGACTCCGGGCGGAGAATGTCAAATGTCGAAAAGCGAATGGCGAAACGTCGCCGTCCCATTCAGCATTCTGAATTCGACATTCGACATTCTCAGTCAATCCCCTTTTCCTTTCGACACAACGACGCGCGCCGTCCGCAGCACGCGGTCACGCATGCGATAGCCGCGGTGGACTTCGCGCAGGACGCTCCCGGCGGGCACGTCGGGGCTGGGTTCCTGCATGAGCGCCTCGTGCTCGTCCGCGTTGAACGCCTTGCCGACCGCATCGATCGGCACGATCTCGCGGCTGCGGAGCACCTTGTCAAAGTGCTCGAAGACGATGCGCACGCCGTCGGCGATGGCGGCGGCGTCGTTTCCGGCCTTGATCGCCTCGCGGGTCCGCTCGAGGTCGTCCATCACCACGAGCAGCTCGCGGGCGAACTCGGCCTCCGCAAAGCGCAGCGACTCCTCGCGCTCGCGCGCCGCGCGCCGCTGCATGTTCTGCATCTCCGCCACGAGCCGCAGGTTTTTGTCGGTCAGCTCCGCCACTTGCTTTCGCAGCGCCTCGGCTTCGTCCGGCGCTGAAGCGCCGGCCGCCGAGGCCCCTGTTGCTGCGGCGTCCGCAGCCGTGGCAGCATCCGCCGCGGGTTGAGTTTCCTGGTTCTTCTTCTTCGGATCAGTCGTCGTCATGCGTATGCACCCAGCTTCTGCTTGAGAATCAAGACCGCGACCTTTTTTCAGGGCCGCGACGTTTGTCAGAGCCGCGACGTTTGTCAGAGCCGCGACGTTTGTCAGAGCCGCGACCGTAAGGGAGCGGTCTGGTGCTCAATTGACGCTCTCGTCGGCCGCACCGCTCCCTCACGGTCGCGGCTCTGTTGGGCGCGGCTCGGAAGGCAACGTCGGACGCGGAGGACCGACGCTACACGCCCGGCTTCGCGTCACCGGTCAAGTACTCCTTCAGCTTCTCAAAAAATCCCTTCGTCTCCGGCAAAATCGTCTTGTCCTCGGTCGCGGCAAACTGCCGCAGAATCTCCTGCTGCTTCTTGCTGAGCTTCTTGGGCGTCTCGATCACCACCTGCACAATCTCATCGCCGGGCCGGCCGGAATTCAGATTCGGAACGCCCTTGCCGTGCAGGCGGAAGATCGCGCCGTACTGCGTGCCCGCGGGAATCCGCAGCGGCGCCGTGCCCGTCAGCGTCGGAACCTCAACCTGTGCCCCCAGGGCCGCCTCGGTGAACGTGATCGGCAGGCGCACGACCAGGTGATCTCCGTCGCGCTGGAAAAACTCGTGCTCACGCACGCGGATCACGCAGCGCAGATCGCCGCGCACCTGGCCGGTCTGCCCCGGCTCGCCCTCGCCGCGGACGCGGATGCTCTGTCCATCCTGGATGCCCGCGGGAATTTTGACGTTGATGACGCGCTGCCGCGGGGCGTGGCCGCTGCCGCCGCAGTCACGACAGGCGCTCTCGATCATCGACCCGCGCCCGTGGCAGCCCGGGCAGTCGGCGATCGTCCGCGTGACGAAGATGCCCATCGACGTCTGCCGCTCAACCTGCCCGTATCCGCCGCACGTGCGGCAGGTGCGCCGCTGCGTGCCCGGCTCGGCCCCCTGTCCGCCGCAGCGTTCGCAAAAGTCGTTGCGCTCGAATTGCAGCGTTTTCTCGACCCCGGTCGCGACCTCGCGCAGGTCGATTTCGATCACCTTCTGGATGTCGACGCCGTAATCCGCCCGTCCTCGGCCGCGGCCGCGCCCCCCGCCGCCGCCGAACACGTCTCCGAAGATGTCGCCGAAGATGCTGAAAATGTCCTCCACCCCCATGTGCGAGAAATCGTGAACCCCGGCGCCCTGCAATCCCTGGTGGCCGTAGCGGTCGTAGCGCTGCCGCTTCTCCGGGTCGGAAAGAACCTCGTACGCCTCCGACGCTTCCTTGAACCTGGTTTCCGCCCCGGCTTCCTTGTTTCGGTCAGGATGGTACTTCATCGCCGCCTGGCGAAAGGCGCGCTTGATCTCCTCCGGCGCGGCCGTGCGGGCGACGCCCAGGACTTCGTAGTAGTCTCGCTTTTGGGCCACGCGGGTGCTCATTGGGAATCGCGAGGTCGCTGCAGCGTCGCGAGCGCCCTTCCGAACCCGCCGCGCCAAGCGGCGGGGTGACGTTCAACGGACCGGCCCGCACGCCCACGGCGGCCACTCAGCCCGGCCGCTCGGCGCGGCGGGTTCGGACAGGCTGCGGACGACTACTTCGCCGTTGGACGCAGAGGTCCTACGCTACACACACAACGTCGCGGGGCGCGTGCGCCTGAAGCGCCAGCGCCCCGCGCGGTTCGGGGAGCATCGGCGTCCCGCCGGTGCGTCGGCGAGAGCGAGGCGCCCCTGAAAATCACGCACCGGCGGGACGCCGATGCTCCCCTCAACCTCCGACGCTCTCCGCTAGCGCGTCGCGCCTTCGATGTCCTTGTGCTTCTCTTCCTTGTACTCGGTGCACAGGACATCGGTCGTCAGCAGCAGGCCGGCGACGCTGGCCGCATTCTGCAACGCCACGCGCGCCACCTTGGCCGGGTCGAGAATGCCGGCCTCGAACATATCGACATATTCGCCGCGGGCCGCGTCGAAACCGACGCCCTTGCCGCGGGTCAGAATCTCATCAACCACCACGCCGCCGTCATGGCCGGCGTTCTCGGCGATCTGCCGCGCGGGGAACTCGAGCGCTTTGGCGATGATCTGGTAGCCGATGCGCTCATCGCCTTCGACGTTCTTGCCGGCGTTTTTCACGTCCTTGATCGCGTGCAGAAACACCACGCCGCCGCCGGCGACAATGCCCTCTTCGGCCGCCGCCTTGGTGGCGTGGAAGGCGTCGTCGACCAGGTCCTTGCGCTCCTTGACCTCGATCTCGCTCGCGCCGCCGACGCGCACGACCGCGACGCCGCCGGTGAGCTTGGCCAGGCGCTCCTGGAGTTTCTCGCGGTCGTAGTCGCTGGTGGTCTTTTCGATCTGCGCGCGAATCTGGGCGATGCGGGCCTCAATGTCCTTCTTCTTGCCGGCGCCCTCGATGACGGTCGTGTCGTCCTTGGTGATGACCACGCGCTTGGCCGTGCCCATCATCGACAGCTCGATGTTCTCGAACTTGATGCCGCGATCCTCGCTGATGAACTCGCCGCCGGTCAGGACGGCAAGATCCTCGAGCATTGCCTTGCGGCGGTCGCCGAAACCGGGCGCCTTCACCGCGCAGATGTTCAGCACGCCGCGAAGCTTGTTCACCACGAGAGCCGCGAGCGCCTCGCCCTCGACATCCTCGGCGATCAGCACGACCGGCTTGGCCGCGGTGACGATCTTCTCAAGCAGCGGGATCATGTCGCGGACGGAGCTGATCTTCTTCTCGAAGATGAGAATGATCGGATTCTCGAAGACGGCTTCGAGCGTGCTCGGGTTGGTGATGAAGTAGGGCGAAATGAAGCCCTTGTCGAACTGCATGCCCTCGACGTGCTCCCACGTCGTGTCGATGCCCTTGCCCTCTTCAATCTCGACCACGCCGTCCTTGCCGACCTTCTGGAAGGCCTCGGCCAGCATCTTGCCGACTTCCTTGTCGCCGTTGGCGCTGATCGTGCCGACCTTGGCGATGTCATCCTTGCCGCGGACGGCGACGGCCTGTTTTCTAATGTTCTCAACCGCGACCTCAACGGCCTTGTCGATGCCGCGCTTGAGCGACATCGGCGCGGCGCCGGCGGTGACGTTCTTCAACCCCTCGGCGTAGATCGCCTCGGCCAGAACGGTCGCCGTGGTCGTGCCGTCGCCGGCCACGTCGGACGTCTTGCTGGCGACTTCGTTCACCAGCTTGGCGCCCATGTTCTGAAACGGCTCGGGCAGCTCGATTTCCTTGCTGACCGTGACGCCGTCCTTGGTGATGCGCGGGGCGCCCCACGACTTTTGCAGAAGCACGTTGCGGCCGACGGGGCCGAGCGTGCTCTTGACGGCCTTGGCCAGCGTGCGGATGCCGGTCAGGATCTCCTGGCGGGCGCGATCGCTGTACATGAGTTGCTTTGCGGGCATTGGGCACCTTTCGGAGTTAAGAGTAGCGAGTAGCGAGTAGCGAGTTACAGACGGGTCGCCGGCGGTGTTCCGGCACGTGTCTTCAACTCGCTACTCTTAACTCGCTACTCGCTACTAATCCTGAATCGCCAGCACGTCGCTTTCGCGGATGATGACATACGTCTCGCCATCAATCTCGATCTCGGTGCCGCTGTACTTGCCATAGAACACCGTGTCGCCGACCTTCAGCGACATCTCGCCGCGCTGGCCGCTCTTTTCGATCAGCTTGCCCGGGCCGGCCGCGATGACCTTGCCGAGCTGCGGCTTCTCGCGGGCGCTGTCGGGCAGGACGATCCCGCCGCGGGTTCGCTCTTCGGCCTCGGCCGGCTGAATGACGACGCGGTCGTCCAGCGGGCGGACCTTGATGCTCATGCTCTTCTTCGTCGACTCTCTGCTCATCGTCGCAGTCGCCATTGCAATCGCTCCTGTAGGGTGGGCCGTGCCCACCGTTCTTACGGTGTTACGTCCTTCGGTGTTACGTCCTTCGTAGGGTGGGCATTGCCCACCAATCACCTCAAATATCGAATGTCGAATAGCGAATGTCGAAAACCTCGGTCATCGGGGGATTTCTGAATTCGGCCTTCGTCATTCACAGCTCGCTCTCGGGTGCCATGCCGACGGCCTTTGCGTCGGCATGTGCTCCGCGTTACGCCTCAATCAGGTCGCATCGTCACCGAACCCGTCGCCGACTCCCGGCACTGCTCGCAGAGCAGTGGCACCCGCAGACATCACGCCAACCATGCCACCCGCCCCTCAACGATCGAGCGAGGCACGATCAAAAGCGTCCAAGCCCTTGCTCAAGTAATCGCAGAGGCGCGGTTGCTTTTCGATCAGCTTGCAAATCGCAGCGACCTTCGTTGAATAGCAAGGTAATGGCTGGGCGAGAATGCCCGCAAAGGTCCTGCCGCTTCCTCCTCTGCCAAGGTACATGACGGCAACTACCTTCCGCAACACATCGAGCGGCAGCGAATTGAGGTACTCCCGGAGGTCGTCCGGCGTTTCGGCGGAGGTCCGAACAACATTCAGGACAATTTGGCGTGTGGATTTCGCGGCGAATTCCGACCGAGTGAGCATCTCATTTCTCCGAGGTTCTGACTCGAGTTCATCTACGAATACGAACGCCATTGGCTATTCGTCCTTCTCCTCCGTCATGTACTTCCTGCAATCCGCGTGCGGCCGAAACAGCGTCGCCAGCCGCGTCAGCGTCTCTCCGGTGCGCGTCACCTCGACGCGGTACCAGATCTCCGGCTCCGCCACGCCGCCGACCATGGTGCCGACGCGGTCCCGCGGCGTGCGCGCCTGGGGCGGGGCCTGCTTGACGATGACCTCCTTCACCACCACTTCCTCGTAGTGATGACGCGGGTCGGCCAGGCAGAGCTTGTCGCCGACGGCGGCGGGGCGAACGTCGCTCAAGGAAGTTGTTCCAAGCCCCAAGTGTTCACTTCCAGTTCCTCGCCAGTCTCCAGTACCTTCACGCAGTAGGTAGAGATGGGTGTTGCAGTGTCCATCGTCGGCCACTCGTTACCGAAGGTCATCTGCGAGATCGGTACGGTTGGCCCAATCGCAATAACTTCAACAAGCTTACCTGACGCTTTACCCTTCGCGATTCTCGCCTTGTCACCAACTTTGTATGACGGCACGGGTACCATGTTGGTGCTCCATTCAGATCCACTGAGCGACACGTCTGTAACTCGCTACTCGCTACTCTGAGCTCTGAACTACATCATGTCGTCCATGTCTCCCATGCCCCCCATCCCTCCCATGCCGCCGCCCATGCCACCCATGCCTCCCATTCCGCCGCCCATGCCGCCGGGACCGCCCTTCTTCTCCTGCGGCTTCTCGGAAATCAGGCACGACGTGCTGAGCAGAATGCGGGCGACGCTGCCGGCGTTTTCGAGGGCTGAGCGCACGACCTTGGTCGGGTCGATCACGCCCATCTTGAGCATGTCGCCATACTCGCCCGTGTCGGCGTTGAAGCCGTAGTTGACGTTGGTGTTGGCTTCGACTTTCTTGAGCACGACCGCCGGCTCGTAGCCCGCGTTGGCCGCGATCTGCCGCACCGGCGACGTAATCGCCTTGCGGATGATCTCGACGCCGGCCTTCTCGTCGTCGCCCTTGACGCGAATGTTATCGAGCGCCTTCATGGCGCGGATCAGCGCCACGCCGCCGCCGGGAACGATGCCCTCTTCGATCGCCGCGCGGGTGGCGTGCAGGGCGTCTTCGACGCGGGCCTTCTTCTCTTTCAGCTCGCTCTCGGTCGCGGCGCCGACGTTGATCTGCGCCACGCCGCCGGCGAGCTTGGCGAGGCGCTCCTGGAGCTTCTCGCGGTCGTAGTCGCTGGTGGTCTTTTCGATCTCCATGCGGATCATGCCGATGCGGCCCTTGATGCTGCCGCTGTCGCCCGCGCCTTCGATGATCGTCGTGTTATCGGCGTCGACGTGGATGCGCTTGGCCTGGCCCAGGTCGGCGATTGCGACGGTGTCCAGCTCGATGCCCAAATCCTTGAAGATCGGCTTGCCGCCGGTCAGCACGGCGATGTCTTCGAGCATGGCCTTGCGGCGATCGCCGTAGCCGGGGGCCTTCACCGCGGCGATGTTCAGGATGCCGCGCAGCTTGTTGACCACCAGCGTCGCCAGCGCTTCGCCTTCGACGTCTTCGGCGATGATGAGCAGCGGGCGCTTCGACTGGGCGATCTTTTCGAGCAGCGGGACGAGCTTGGTGACGCTCGAAATCTTGTCCTCGTAGATCAGCACGAAGGCCTTGTCGAGCACGCACTCCATGTCGTCCGGATTGGTGACGAAGTGCGGGCTGAGGTAGCCGCGGTCGAATTGCATTCCCTCGACCACGTCCACGGTCGTTTCCAGAATCTTGCCCTCTTCGACCGTGATGACGCCGTCCTTGCCGACCTTGGTGAAGCAGTCGGCCAGAATCTCGCCGATGGTGCGGTCGTTGTTGGCCGAGATGCTGGCGATGTTCACGATGTCGTCGGGCTTCTTGTCGTTCACCGGACGGGAGATGTTCTTCAACTCCGCGACGACGGCGCGGATGGCCGCGTCGATGCCGCGGTTGATGCCGTTGGGATCGTGGCCGGCGACCACGTTCCGCAGCCCTTCGCGATAGATGGCCTCTGTCAGGACGGTCGCGGTCGTCGTGCCGTCGCCGGCCACGTCGCTGGTCTTGCTGGCGGCTTCTTTCACGAGCTGCGCGCCCATGTTCTCGTACTTGTTCGAGAGCTCGATCTCCTCGGCGACTGTGACGCCATCCTTGGTCACTGTGGGAGCGCCCCAGCCCTTGTCCAGCACCGCGTTGCGGCCGCGCGGGCCGAAGGTGCTGCGGACGGCGGCGGCGAGCTTCTCGACGCCGGCGAGGATCGACTTCTGGGCTTCCTGATCGAATGCGAGTTGCTTGACCGCCATGCGGGTTCTCCTTGCAAGGGGCGATACGGAGCGCCGTTCGCCGCTGAATGTCACCGAGAATCGGGCAACGTGCGATCGCGGCGATTCGCCGGCCGGCGATACGCGCGCGATGCTTCCGGTCATCCGTTGGCAATGGGCGTGCCACTCGCCGCATCGCAAGTCGGAGTAATCTTAAGATTCTATAGGCAAAGCATTTACACTGACGCGGCACGCCGCCAAAAAAGCCGAGAGTCCCCGCCGTTCTGTCGCGCTGGCAGTGTCATTCTGACAGCCCGCGACCGCCGCAGTGTCCGTCGATCGCCGCTCGCAGCGCTCGCACCGCCGTCGCGTCAACCCCCGCCCCCGGCGGCAGCGGTCGGGCACGGCAGGAGCTGTGAACCTGCCCGCAGCCCGTGAAGTCCAGCACCCGCCCGACGTTGTCCGCCCGGATCCCGCCCGCGGGAAGTATCTCGATTCGCCCCGCCGCCTGGCGGACCAGCGCCCTGACGACCTCCGCGCCGGCTGACGGCGGCGCCACACTGCCGGGACGGCCCGACGTCAGCACCCGGCGAAACCCAAGCCGGATCAATTGCTCAAGCGCGGCGGACGGATCAGGCACGTCGTCCATCGCCCGATGAAAGACAGCTTCCCGCCCGCGGCAGCGGTCCGTCAGCGAGCGACAGCCATCCACGTCGATGCAGCCGTCCGGCCCAGCAGCGCCGATGACCACCCCGTCGGCGCCGGCCCCGAGCGCCGCGTCAATCTCGCGTCCGATTTGCCGCAGCTCCGCGGGTGTGTAGCAGTACGCGCCGACGCGCGGGCGGATCATCACCATCAGCGGAACTGCGAGACCTCGCCGCAGCGAGGCGACGTCCGCCATCGACGGGGTCAGCCCCTCCGTCTCCAGTTGCGCACAGAATTCGATGCGATCGGCGCCGGCTGCGACAGCCGCAAACGCATCGGCTACGGAATCGACGGTCACCTCCAGCAGCGTGCGCACGTCGGCCAGAGCATAACACAATTTCCGCACCGCCGTGCAGGTTGCGAACGGCGGCGTCTGTCGGAAGCAGTCCGTTACAGTACCGCGGCGCGGATGGCGTGCGCCCGTTGCACGCCCGGCACGTCACTTCTATAGTTACTCGAACCTGCGTGGAGAGCGACCGTGCCGATGTACGAGTACGCCTGCGAGGCCTGCGACGTGGAGTTCGAGCAACTGGTCCGCACGGCGCGCGAGGAAAAATCCGTGAAGTGCCCGCAGTGCGGAGGCGGCCGCGTGCGCCGCAAGCTCAGCGTCTTCGCTCCGCGCAGCGGCGCTGCCCCCGCGGCGCCGGCGCCACGCGGCTGCGGGCGATGCGGCGACCCCGACGGTCCCTGCGGGCTATGATGCAGCGCGCCGGCAGAAGCCTCGGCGTGATCGCGGTTTGCCAGTTGACGGACCGCGCTCGCCGACGTTCATGATCACCTTTTCCGGAAGCAAAGCGGGATGGCTAACGCCGGGCGCGAAGACAGGACCCTCCTGACGATTCAGGCTGGTGTGCTGACCTGGCTCATTCCGGGACTGGGTCATTTCCGCATCGGCCAGCGCGGACTCGCGGCGGTGTTTTTCATCTTCGTGAGTTTCCCCTTCTGGGCCGGACTCGCGGTCGGCGGCATCAAGAACTCGATCAACCCGTGGACCAACCGCTGGCTGTTTCTGGCCGAGATGGGCGCCGGCGGATACACGACCGCCGGCCTGACGTGGAACCACGCCCTGAGCGATCTACCGCCGGCCGCGGTCGGCAGCGTGCTGAACAAGGACCAGGCCTTCATGCACGCGAGCGCCGATCGGCGTAAGGAGCTTGAGGCGAGCCTGCTGAAGTATGTGAGCTTCTATCCGGAATCAGAAATAGCCCAGATCTACCTCGCGACCGCCGGGCTGCTGAACATCCTGGCGATTTGCGATGCCATGGCTCGCGCCGCCAGCGGCGGCCGGCCGACCTATGCCTCCGTGCTGCCTGCGGCGGAAACCGCCGGAGGCCGCGCCTGATGCTCGACTCCCTCGGCATCCTGGCGGACGTGCTGTTTGTGCATCCGCTGAAACTCCCGGCGGGGAGCCGGCTGTGGACGTTCCTGCCGCTGGCATTCTGCATCGCGGCGGTTTATCGCGCGACGCGCGCCCGCTCGCCCGCCGAGCTGCCGAAGGCGACCGTGACATCGTTTGTGATGATTACACTGGCAATGAGCGGGATCGCGCTGGGGTTCTATCTTTTGCACCAGGCCGTCATTAGATTCTTCTGAGAGCCCCGCCGCAGGATCTGGGTCGCGACCTGCCTGAACAAAAAACTTCCGGGACCATACCCGTGGGTTGATCCCGGAAGTGCGCCACGGCTAGAACAGCCGTTTATTCCACTTTTGACGTCGTCGGAAGCACTCTCCAATCGACCGGCGGACTATAGCAGATACCCCCGGGGGTGTCCATGGTGGCATTTCGTCCGAATTCCGAATATGAACATAACATGTTTAGTTACAATAGTTTAGAATTTCCTCGCGCTACGCACACCCAATTTCGGCGGGCCTGTCTGTCAGAACCCGCCGCGCCGAGCGGCGGGTTGACGTCCCCGACGTGTCTGGCGCCGCTTGCTTACGATCCTCAACCCGCCGCTTGGCGCGGCGGGTTCGGAAAAACGGCCACCTCGATCGACCCGAGACATCGCCATAAACTCCCGCCGTGGACGCCGCTGAAATCAACCGCGCCGCGCAAGCCATCGCGAGATGCACGTCGCTCTGCGTGCTGAGCGGCGCCGGGATGTCCGCGGAGTCGGGCGTGGCGACGTTTCGCGACGCGCAGGGACTTTGGTCCCGGTTCAACCCCGCCGAGCTGGCCACGCCGGAGGCCTTCGTCTGCGATCCGCTCAAGGTGTGGTCCTGGTATCGCTGGCGCCGCTCGGAGCTGGCGAAGCGCCAGCCTCATGAGGGGCACTACGTCCTCGCCCGGTGGGAGGCTCAATCCGGCATGGAGCAGGAAGCGCAAACATCGCCGCGGCCCGCCGCGATGACCATCATCACCCAGAACGTCGACGGCCTGCACCACCGCGCCGGCTCACGTAACGTCATTGAGCTCCACGGTCGGCTCGACGCCGCCCGCTGCACGGCCTGCCCCCATCACGAACTCGGCTTGCGCGACCTTGGCGAAGACCCGCGCTGTCCCGCCTGCGACCGGCGGTTGCGGCCGGGCGTCGTCTGGTTCGGCGAGCCGCTTACACCCGGCGCGTTTGAGGCCGCCCGAACGGCCGTCGACGCGTGCGACGTTGCGCTGGTCATCGGAACCAGCGGCGTCGTGCAACCCGCCGCCTCCCTCGCCGACCGTGCGAAAGCCGGCGGCGCGATGCTGATCGAAATCAACCCCGAACCGACGCCGATTTCCGAAATCGCCGATGTGTGCATCCGGCGTCGCTGCGGCGCCGCGCTGACGGCGATCGACGCGGCGCTTTCCGGCGGGTCGGAGAGCCGGTGAATGTGTTCGGGGGGAACGGGCATCGTGCCCGTTCCTGAGTCCGCGGGGACGGGCGAGACGCCCGCCCCACCCAAATGCTCACAAGCTCAGAGTCCCGTACTCCCCCGCGACTTGCGTCATCGCCGAAATATGCTCCGGCGTCGTGCCGCAGCAGCCGCCGACGATCGCCGCTCCCTCGTTGATCCACCGCTGCGCGACGGCGGCATACGCGCGCGGCGACATGGCCTGCGCCAGCCTCCACCCCGGCGTGGGCGTCAGGTTGTTGATGTGCCCATACACCGCGATCGGCCGATGCGTCGCCCTTCGCAGCCGCGGCAGATGCCGCGTGATCCCCGTCGGCGGACCGCAGTTCAGCCCGACGCACAGCGGCTCGAAAGGCTCAACGCCTGCCAGCGCGTCCTCAATCGCATCGCCGCCGAGCAGACCGCCGTCCTCTCGCAGTACGAACGAGATGGACAAGCTCAAGCCCGCTGCGGCGCAGCAGGCCGCCGCAATCGCCGCCTCGCGGGCGGTGTTCATGGTCTCGATCCACGCGAGGTCCGCGCCCGCGGCCAGCACCCACGCCGCCATCTGCGAATGCTCGCGATGGAGTGTCGCGTCGTCGGCCGCCAGGTCAGGCCGGTAGCAGTCCGCGGCCGGCGCGACGCTGGCGGCGATCAGCACGTCACGCTGCGCGTCGCGCGCCGCCTGCCGCGCGAGCTCAACCGCGAGTCGCGTGAGTGTGGCGCCCTCTTCCGACCGGCCGCAGGCCGCAAGCGTCCGCGGATTGGTCCGAAACGTGTTGGCGGTCAGGATGTCCGCCCCGGCTTTCAGATATGCGACGTGAATCTGACGCACGGCATCGGGCGCGGCGGTGAGCGCTGCAGCCGACCAGAGCGGCGGCGGGCACGCGACGCCGCGTCGCTCCAGCTCGGTGCCCATGGCGCCGTCGAGCAGCCGGCAGGCGGCGAATCGCTCGGCGATCGTTGGCATAGATCGTGCGCCGCACCTGCCCACTCGGCCGCGGCTACCGCGAGGCCGCCGCCGGCTCGTGCGCCGCCGGCCCGATTTGCTGCAAGAGCTGCTGCGCTTCGACGTTGGTGGGGTCGATTTCAAGCGCCTTGCGGCATTGCTCGGCGGCGTCGCTGGTTCGTTCGACGACCAGCAGCACGCGCGCGTAGGCCAGCAGGGCCGGGACGCTCTGGTCGTCGAACTTCAGAGATTTTTCGTAGTAGGGCAGCACGGCTCGCAGGTAGCTGATCCGCGACTCCAGCACGACCTGGCGGCCGCGCGCCTCCCCGATTCGCACCAGCACCTGCGCGATTTCGCGCTCCTTCCCGGGGATCGGGTCGGTGGTCGGCTCGCCGCGCGCGTTCGGCAGGTGAAGCGTGGCGTGATACAGAATCAGCCCTTCGACCAGCGTCTGGTAGACCTGCCCGGACTGGCGGAGCAGCTTGGCGTCGGCCGGGTTGTCATGCAGCTTCTGCTCGACCAGCTCCATCAACTTGCGCCCGTCTTCCAGCGCCTGCTCGAACTGCTTCTGGCCCATGCGAACCACGGTAAGCGTCTGCAAGGCGTCGACGTTTTTCGCGTCCGAAGCGACCGCCTGCTGGGCCGTTTCGAGCGCCTTGTTCACCGTCCCGTCCTGCACGTAGCAGCGCGCCAGGACGCTCAGCGTTTCGGCCCGCTTGTCCGGCGGGGCCACGCGGGCGGCCGTCTCCAGGTAGCGCATCGCCTGCCGCCACATCTTCGAGCGGAAGTACAACTCGCCCATGCCGCGGTTGGCGCGGAAGTTGTTCTCCTCCAGCTTCAGAACGTCGCTGAAGTAGCGCCGCGCAACGTTGCCGTCGCGGCGTTCGAGCGCAACTTCACCCACCATGATGATGGCGTCGGCGTTGGTCGGTTCGACGCGCAGCACGTCCTGCAGGAATTGCTGTGCGGCAATCAGATCCTCTTCCGTGCCGGACTCGAGCAGCGCCTGCGCCCGCTGCAGCGAATCCTTTACATCGATCTTCGCCGGCGCGTCGGCTGCGCCGCCGGCCGGTTGCGTGGACGCCGGGTCGCTGCCCGGCGCCTGCCCCCATGCGGCCGCCGCGCAAAAAACGCCAATGAGGATTCGCACGCGTACCATGTGAAACTCCTGAGCGCCGCCGGGCGGCGGCACCCTGCCATTATCGGCGGTAACAAGCCTGCTCGTAAATCCCGATATGGGGCATACGTCCACCGCAGGGCGGCGTTCGAACGGCATCGAGCGGGCTAGGCGCGCCGGAGCAGCGCCAGCCTCAGCCGGTTTAGAGCCGTCCGCGCCGCCCTTTCGCGGATCACGTCACGCGGCGCATCCTCGCCGAATCGATATTCCTCGACTGCCACGCCCTCCGCCGCGGCGATGCCGAGGTAGACCAGCCCGACCGGCTTGTCGGGGCGCCCGCCGGAGGGGCCGGCGATTCCCGTCACCGAAACCGCGAAATCGGCGCTGAAGCGCCGCCGCGCGCCCTCGGCCATCGCCTCCGCCGCCGGCCGGCTGACCGCGCCGTGCGCGTCCAGGACATCGCGCGGCACGTCGAGCAGCCGCTCCTTGGCCTCATTCGAATAGGCCACCACGCCGCCGAGGTAGTACGCACTGCTGCCGGGCGTGGCGGTCAGCATCTGCCCGATCATCCCACCGGTGCAGGACTCCGCCGTTGCGAGCGTGGCGTGCCTCTTTTGGAGAAGGTCCCCGACCGCGCCGGCGAGTGTTTCTTCATCGCGTCCGAACACCAGCTCGCCCAGCCGGCGGCGCACTTCGGCCTCGTCCGCGTCCAGCAGCCGCAGCGCCGCCTGAACCGCATCGGCCGCCGCGTTGATTCGGATCCCGATTTCCCCGAGCTGCGCCGTCGTGCCCACCTCCGGGTTTCGGCCGCGGGCCATGAGGTCGCGAATCGCGTCGCCGATTTCCGATTCGCCCCGGCCATAAGTGCTCAGCCGCCGGCTCAGAATGACGCCCCGGCTGCCGTCGAGATGCGCGGCAACCTGGTCGCGGAACATGACCCGCATCTCGAACGGCACGCCTGGAAGCGCGAAACAGGGCGTGCCGCGAAGCTCGATGAAGATGCCCGGCGCCGTGCCGCACGAGTTAGGCAGCGGGCGCGCCCCGCCGGGGATCATGGCCTGAATTCGGTTGCGCTCCGGCATGGGCCGCTTTCGCGCGGCGAAGAACGCCTCAAGCTGCGCCAGGCTGGCTGCGTGCAGCTCCAGCGGGGCGCCCGCGATGTCGGCCAGAACGAAGCGCGTCAGGTCGTCTTCGGTCGGGCCCAGTCCGCCGGTGAGCAGAATCACGTCTGCGCGCCGGGCCGCGGATTCCAGCGCGTCGCGCAGGTCCGCGGCGGCGTCGCCGACCGTGATGTGCCGCGCCGGGCGAATGCCGCGGCCGGCCAGCTCGCGCGACAACCAGGCGGAATTCGTGTCGATCGATTGGCCCAGCGTCAGTTCGCTGCCGCTGGAGATGATCCATGCCGTCTGCATCGCCTCTACCTGAAACGTGGGCGCGATTGCCGACGAAGCGTGCCCGACGTACGCTCATTCTAAGCGCCCGTTTGGCGGACCGGCCTCTGAGCCTGTGAACATTGGGTGGGACGGGCGTCTCGCCCGTCCCGGCGGTCTCAGACTGGCCGCAGTCCTGTCCCGCCGGACTGACCCGGCGCCGATTCGGAAAGTGCCATGCAGACCGAGAGCGCATTCCAGAACGCCGACGCCTTCCGCCCCGCCGCGTGGATTGAATATCGCGGCGTCCGACTTGCGGCGCGCTTTGGCGACGTCGCGGAGGAATTCCGCGCGGCGCGCGAGGGCGCAGCGCTCGTAGACCGCAGCGACCGCGGCGTTCTTGCCATCACGGGTAATGACCGCAAGGCGTGGGTTCACAACCTCGTGACCAACGCCGTGAAGACGCTCGACGATCGCAGCGGCAACTACGCCTTCGCCTGCGACGTCCGCGGCCGCATTCAGTTTGACATGAACATCCTGGTGCTGCCCGACCGTCTGCTGCTCGACATCGACGCTGCGACGTGCGCATCCGCCGCGGCGCATTTTGAGCGCTACCTGATTACCGAAGACGCGAAGATCGAGGACGTTTCGGGTTTTTTCGCGCGGCTCGGCTGCTGCGGAGCTCGTGCGGACGCGGTCGCAGCGGCGCTGGGCGCGACGAACTTCTCCGCCATGGCGCAGCTCGGCACATTGGGCGTGACGGGCGGCGCCGAGCTTTTCAGGCATGATTTCGCCGGGACGCCGGGGTTCGAGCTGATCGTTCCGCGGACCGACGCACCGGCCTGGTGGCAGCGGCTGGCGGCGGCCGGGGCGACGCCCGCGGGATTCGCGGCGATTGACGCACTCCGGATCGAAGCGGGAATCCCGTGGCCGGGCCGCGACATTGACGACAAGACGTTGCCGGCCGAAACGCAGCAAATCGAGCGGGCGATCAGCTTCAACAAGGGCTGCTATCTGGGCCAGGAAGTGGTCGAGCGCATGCGCTCGCACGGGGCGCTGGCGCGGCGACTCGTTCGCCTGCGAATTGCGGGCCGCGCGGAACTCGCCCCGCCTGCAACCCTCCTGAAAGCGGGAGCGGATGTCGGCCGCGTCACGTCGGCGGCGCCGCACCCGGCGACCGATGAACTGCTGGCGCTGGGTTATCTGAAGACCTCGGCCCGCGATACGGCGGACATCACCGCCGGCGACCCGCCGCGGACGGTGACGATCGTCGCCGCCGCCGGCCGCTCCGAATTTCCGAACCCGCCGCGCCCAGCGGCGGGGTGACAATCGTGAGTGAGCGATGTCACATTGGCCGGAGACGTCAGCCCGCCGCTGGGCGCGGCGGGTTCGGACAGATTGGCCCGCGGAGTTCGGACAGACGTGCCCGCCGGGACTTTCACATCACTCTCGTCACACCTGAAGTGACCTGACCACCGCGACGCTTGCAGACAACCCGAGCCGCGAGGCGCCCGCGGCAATCATCGCCTGCGCCGTCGGCAGATCGCGGATGCCGCCGGAGGCTTTCACCTTGATCGGCGCCGCGTGCTTGTGCAGCAGGGCCACATGCGCGGCGCTGGCCCCGCCGGCGGGGTGGAAGCCGGTCGAGGTCTTGACGAAATCGGCCTGCGCCTCGGCGACGCAGCGACAGCCGAGAATGATCTGCTCGTCGCTCAGGGCCGCGGTTTCGAGAATCACCTTTACGAGCGCATCCGGATTGACGCGCTTCGCGGCCTGCACGACGCCGGCGATGTCGCGGACCACCGTGTCCTTTCGAATCGCGACCAGGTCGCCGACGTGCACGACCATGTCCACCTCGCGCGCCCCTTGCTCGACCGCCAGCCGCGCCTCCAGCGCCTTGGCCTGCGGCAACGACGCACCGTGCGGAAACCCCGCCACGCTCGCGACGCATACGCGGCTGCCGGCCAGCCGGCGTACGCAATGCTCGACCCACACGGGCTGCACACAGGCGCAGAAGAAGCCGAATTCAAGGCATTCGTCGCAGAGCGCGTCAATCTGCTTCTGCGTCGTTTCGGGCTTGAGGACGGTGTGGTCGATCATCGCCGCCAGTTCACGTCGCGTCACGGTGCTCTCCTCGGCGAAGCAGCGGCATTCCATTTCGGGGAGCATCGGCGTCTCGCCGGTGCGCACCGGCGGGACGCCGATGCTCCCCACGAGAATATCGCCGTGTAATTGAACGCTACGTCGAGTTATCGCGCGGCTCGGCGTCGCCGGATGCGTCCTGATCGTCGTCGGCTTCTTCGCGCTGCTTGGCGGCGTAGTATTCCTCGATCGGGTTGGGCAGACGCTTGATCGTGCAGATCGCCTTCACGACCTCGTCGAAGCGGGCGACCTTCTGGTTGTCGAAGCGGAGTTTTCGCTCCTGCCCGCCGGCGCGATAGTACATGTCCACCACGCCCTTGCGATGATAGTCGCGGACGGACACCACCTCGCTCATCGGAATCGTCGCGCCGCCGTAGACGATCCCGTTTTCGTCGACGCGCACCCGCAGCGTCACGGCCTTGAAGATTTTCCACAGCGGAAACAGCGCGAACACGAGCGGGACGACCGCAAAATAGAGCTGGCCGACGACCTCCTCGCGCGTCTTGAACCACTTCTTCCAGCTCACGAGCCGCGTCGCGTCAACCTGGCCGTTGCGCACGGCGACGCCGCCCATGCCGTAGATGCTGCCGAAATACTCAACCGTCTCGCCGGGCGCCACGGGGCGCACGTGCAACGGCTCGCCCAGCTTGCTGCGCACCGCGGCCGGGTCGGCGACGCCGTTCACGGCGGCGTCGAAATCCGCCTGGTCCATGGTGCGTCCGAGCTTGGCGATCAGCGCCTCGACGTTGACGCGGTCGGGCTTGTCCTGCATGCGGGCGACGATGTTCTTGCGGGCCTCGTCGATGCACTTGTTCGGATAGCCCGAAAGCCCGTCGCGCACGAACCAGCCGGAAAACAGCAGGCAGGCGGTCAGCACGACCAGCCAGTAGTTCCGTTCGCCCTTTGCGGGGCCGCTTTCGATGGTCATGGGGTTGGTGATCCTTATCCTGGTTCCGCCAGCGTATTATGCAGAGCGGCGTGGTGAATGTCTCGCCCGTCCCCGCGGCCTCAGGAGGGGGCAAGATGCCCGTTCCACGCAAAGAGACTACGGGCTCGGGCGCCCGCACTCCCCGACTTCTTTCAGGCCAGGCGCGTGACCGCCAGCCGGACCGGCGCGCCCTCAACGCTCAGCGCCGCCGCGCTCACCTGAGCCGGAATCGCGAATTCGATCCGGTCTGCGAGACATTCACTCCGCAGCAGTGCGTCAAAGCGGCGCACCGTCTCGCTGAACGCCGGCTCGGCTTCCAGATGGACGGCGATGCGCGCCTGGTAGGGCAGGTCGAGGTCCTTTCGCGCCGCCTGAATGTGGTGAATGAACTCGCGAATGACGCCCTCATCTCGCAGTTCGGGCGAGATCTCGGTGCTGACGACCACCACGGCCGCCGCGTCTTGTGCCGCCGACCAGCCGGGCCTGGCCTCCAGCCGCACGTCGACGTCCTGCTTTGTCAGCGTGACGGACTGGCCGTTGACGTCGAGCGTCAGGCGGTCGGACGAAAGCAGCGCCGTTCGCGCATCGGCCGCGTCGAGCTTCGCCAGCGCCGCGGAGATGGCGGGGGCGATCTTGCCGAACTTCGGGCCGATGGCCTTGAAGTCGGGCTTGATTGTGTAGGAAACGTAATGGTCGGCCGAGCGGATGAACTCCACTTTCTTGACGTTCAGCTCCTCGGCGATGAGCGCCTTATGGGCGTCCAGCCATGATTCGTGCTCGTGCCGTGCCAGGACGACCTCGACCTGCGCCAGCGGCTGGCGCACCTTCACCTTCGCCCCCGCCCGCGCCGCTCGGCCGGTGGAGACGATCTGCCGGACGAGGTCCATTTCCGCGGCGAGTTTCTCATCGATCAGCGACGCGTCGTGCTGCGGGTAGTCGCAGAGGTGGACGGAAAGTACCATCGTGGGAAAGTGGAAATGTGGAAACGTGGGAACGTGCGCTTTGCTGTTCTCTGTTCCCTGTTCCCTGTTCCCTGTTCCCTGTTCGCCGTTCCCTTCGAGATTCTGGAACATCATCTCCGCAAAGAACGGCGTAAACGGCGCAATCAGCCGCGAGAGCGTCGTAAGGCATTCGTAGAGCGTGTTGTAGGCGTCCCACTTGTCCTGGTTCACGACGGGCGAGACGCCCGTCCCACCCGTACCCGTCTCACCCACCGCGCTCCAGAACCGGTCGCGGCTGCGGCGGACGTACCAGTTCGAAAGCGCGTCGACGAAGTCATTGATGCGCCCCGCGGCGGGGAAGTTCTCGAACGCATCCATCTTCGCGCGAACGAAGGCGATCGTGCGATGCAGCTCGCTGATGATCCAGCGGTCCAACTCGCCGCGCTGCGCGACCGGCCGGAATCCGGTAGGGTGGGAACTGCCCACCGCTGCCGTCGGGTTGGCAACGCCGGCCGTTCCTGTTCCCTGTTCCCTGTTCCCTGTTCCCTGCCAGCAATGGTGGGCACGGCCCACGCTACAAAACCCGTCGATGTTGGCGTAGATCGTGAAGAAGCTCAGCACGTTGTAGAGCTTCACCAGGAACTCGCGCTGGCTGTCGCGGATGTTGGCTTCGGTGAAGCGCGTGCTGGTCCAGGGCGCCTGGCCGCTGAAGAAATACCAGCGCATCGCGTCCGCCCCGAGCGTGTCAAATATATAGCTCGGCTCCTTGTAATTGCGGAGCCGCTTGGACATCTTGTTGCCGTCTTCGCCGGCGATATGGCCGAGGACAATGCAGGTCTTATAGGGCAGCGGAAATTCCCCCGCCGCGCCGCTGAGCGAGCGAATCGGCTCGCGCAAGAGCGTGCTGATGGACAGCAGCCCGTAGAACCAGCCGCGCGTCTGATCGATCGCCTCGCTGATAAAATCCGCCGGCCAGCGCCGGGACACCTGTTCAACGCTACCCGGTGAATGCGGGAATCCCCATTGTGCAAACGGCATGCTCCCCGCGTCCCACCAGCAGTCGATGACCTCCGTCACCCGCCGCATGCGGGCGCGACTTTCTGTTCCCTGTTCCCTGTTCCCTGTTCCCTTGTCGAACGGGCTGTCATACGTCCACTCATCAATGTACGGCTTGTGAACGCGCAGATGCTCCGGCAACGGATGCCCCGCCGCCGCCGCCTCGGCACACTTGCGATCCCAGAAACCGCCGTCGGTCGCGCCGGGCTTCTTCTGCAATTCGTCGAATGAGCCGATCGACTCCATCCGGCCGGTCTTCTCGCACACCCAGATCGGCAGCGGCGTGCCCCAGTAGCGCTCGCGCGACAGGGCCCAATCCACGTTGTTCCGCAGGAAGTCGCCGAAGCGGCCTTCGCGAATGTGCTCCGGCAGCCACTGCACGGCGGCGTTGTTCTTCAGGAATTCGTCCTTGAAGCGGCTGGTGCGGACGAACCAACTCTTGCGGGCGTACTGGATCAGCGGGTCGTTTTCGGCCCGCGGGCAGAAGGGGTATTCGTGACGGTGCTGCTCCTGGTGATAGAGCAGGCCGCGCTCCTTCAGCTCACGCGTGATCTCCTTGTCGCACTCCTTGATCCAGCGGCCGCGGTATTTCTCCGGCGCGTCGGCGTTGAACGTGCCGTCCGGATTGACGGCGCACAGCAGGGGAATCGCATCAAAATCAACGAAGTGTGATCGTTCTTCCTGAAGTAGATTGAAGTCTACTTCGCCGAATGCGGGCGCCTCATGGACCAGCCCCGTGCCGCTCTCAAGTGTCACGAAATCGGCGGCCAGCACGCGCCAGCCGACGCTGGCCTCGCCGCCGGCCATCAGTTTCGCGGTCGTGTCGCCGAGCGTCTTAGCGTAGCAATCGAACGGCGGCTGGTAGCGCCGCCCAACCAGGTCACTGCCCTTGCAGGTCGAAACGACCGTCAACTCGCGCTTCACCTTCTTGGCGATTGACTCGACCATCGCGGCGGCGATGTACAGGTGCTCGTTATCCACCGGATCATGCACCAGCGCATAGTCCAGCCCCGGATGCACGGCGGCGAAGTGATTGCTGACCAGCGTCCACGGCGTGGTGGTCCAGACCAGCAGCGAGACACGGGCGTTCCCTGCGTGGGTGGGACGGGCGTCTCGCCCGTCCCTTGCCACTTGTCCCTCGACCCGTCGCTCCGTCGCAGCTTCATCCCAGACCCATTTGTACGTCAGGTCGAGCCCGCGTTTCGCGGGATTGCCGAAGATGTATGCACGTTTCTCGTCAAAATCCGACTGCGTGCGGATGATGCGGTCGAAGTACTCGTCCTGCCACACGGCCGCATCGCCGGCGGCGCCCGCCGCTCGCCGCAGGTCTGCGATTTGCTTGCCAGAGAAACTCTTCACGCTGTGAAGCAGCTCGGCGAGCGACCACCACACTCCGGGGCTTTTTTCGAGCGGCGTGATGAGCATGTGGACATGATCCGGCATGACGACGACCGAATGGACCAACATGCGCGTGGCGTCGAAGTGCACACAGGCGGAGAGAACGGCGTCGCGCTCGGCCTCTGAGAGTTCAGAGGATCGAACCGTTCCGTCGGCGTTTTTTCTTACACCACTCGTTCGGAAGGTGATGAAATAGGTATTCCCGCCGGCTTCCCAATGCGGCAGGTGGCGCTGACGGATGGTGAGTTTTTCAGAGACACCGGCGGCGGGGACGGGCGAGACGCCCGTCCCACCCGCTTGAACGGGCGAGACGCCCGTCCCACCCGCTTGAACGGGCGAGACGCCCGTCCCACCCACGCCCATCCCACCCGAATCTGCCAGTCGGAACTTCACAAACACCGACGGATCGTCCACCGTCCGGTACCCCTCGCCGACCTCCCCCGCCGACAGGGCTGTTCCGCCCTGGCACCACCACCAGACGACCTTGTGCCCCTGGTACAGCAATCCGCGGTCAAACAGCGTCTTCAGCGACCACCAGACGCTCTCCACGTAGCTCTGGTGATACGTGACGTAGGCGTCCTTCAGATTGACCCAGAAACCCAGCCGGTGCGTCAGGTCTTCCCACTGCTTCGTGTAGCGAAACACGCTCTCGATGCAGCGCAGCACGAACTTCTCGACGCCGAATTTCTCGATCTCCTCCTTGGTATGGATGCCGAGCTCTTTGCAGACCTCGACCTCGACCGGCAGGCCGTGGGTGTCCCAGCCCGCCTTGCGCTCGACCAGGAAGCCGCACATCGTCTTGTAGCGGGGGAAGATGTCCTTGATCGCCCGCGTCAGGCAGTGTCCGGGGTGCGGCAGGCCGTTGGCCGTCGGCGGACCTTCGTAGAACACAAAGCGCGGCGCGTCTTTCCGCAATTCCAGCGAGCGATGGAAAACGTCCTGCTCATCCCAGAACGCCAGGATGCGCTTTTCGGATTCGGGGAAACTGAACTTGCTCGGCAGCGGCTCGAACATCACGCAGGCTCCGTTGGCGAAACCCGGCAGGATACTTCGATCGCAAAGCGGAGGCTACTGCGCCGCTGATCGCTGTCGTAACTGAATTGTAAATGTCCGGTCTTATCCACGTAGAAGTGTCGTCCGGCGCGATGGCGACTTCTACCGACCGGGAGTATGATAATTTCAATTGGTTCTGAAACGTCACCCGGGAGCCCGGCATGACCGCCGCCGTGGATGAAGCCAAGTCGATGCTCGTCCGACGCTGGGGTGAAATGGGCGGCTATTGGGGCATCAACCGCACCATGGCCGAGATCCACGCCTTGCTCTTCATCTCGACCCAGCCGCTGTGCACCGACGACGTGATGGAGCAGCTCCACGTCTCGCGCGGCAACGCCAGCATGAACCTGCGCAGCCTGGTCGACTGGGGGCTGGTGCAGCGGGTTCACCAGCTCGGCGACCGCAAGGAGTACTTCCAGGCCGATACGGACGTCTGGAACATGTTCGGCACGATCATGCGCGAGCGCCGCCGCCGCGAGGTGGAGCCGATCATTGCCACGCTGCAGCGCTGCCGAACGCTGGTCGAGTCTCCCGCCCGACGCGACCCTGCGGCAGCCGCCGAGACCGACGAAGTCCGCCGCCGGCTCGACAGCCTGCAGAACTTCCTGAAGGCGATGGGTACGCTGTTTGAGCTGGTGCTGAACTTCGGCGAGGGGGGCATCGGACAACTCGCACAGCTCCTGACGTCGGATTCAGATTCTGACGTGGGCGCGCGCGACGCTCGCGCTTCCAAACAGATGACGACCGATCGCAAAGCCGCTCGAAAGGCCCCACGATGAACGACCGCGAACTGGCGAAACTGCTGAGAGAAACCGCCCTGCTCGAGGGCGAATTCACCTTGCGCTCCGGTCGCAAGAGCCGCTACTACCTGGACAAGTACCTGTTCGAGACGCAACCGGGCGTACTGCGCGAGCTGGCGAAGCGCTTCGCGACGCACGTGACGCAGCGCACCGCCCGAATCGCGGGCGCGGAGCTCGGCGCGGTGGCGCTCGCGGCGGCGACGGCCCTGGAAACGGACAAGCCCTTCGTCATCGTCCGAAACTCCCGGAAGGCGGATTACGGCACGGGTAAGCTGATTGAGGGCCGCCTCGAACGCGGCGAGGCGGTGCTGCTGGTCGAGGACATCGCCACGTCGGGCGGGCAGGCCATCGAAGCGGCGCGCGTGCTGCGCGAAGCCGGCGCCGACGTGGAACGAATCGTCGCGGTGATCGACCGGCAGGAAGGCGCGCGAGCGGCGATCGAAGCCGCCGGGCTGCAATTCTCGTCGCTGTTCACGTCGGCTGATCTCGGAATCGTCAAAAGCTGTACGCGTGGCGCTACAGATATTCCCGGACCGGTGATTCAATCCGAGCCGCGCGCGTAAGTAAGCGGTTCCTTTAGGTTCCGCTCCCTCACGGTCGCGGCTCGGAAAAGCTCTGCGATGGGTTCCAGTGGTTTTCGTGCGCCGCGGCTTCGTGATAGCCGGCGGTGCGGCGCGCGGACCAGTGCTCGCGCAGCCGCGACAGCGCCGCGCTCGGCGGGATGACGCGCGGCTCGCCGCCGTTGGTCAGCCCCAGGCGCGAAAGTGTGTGCAGGGCGTCGCGCGTATCGAAGCGGCTGGACACGGCCAGTCGCGCATGAAGGTAGCTTTCGATCCGCTCCGCGAGCGCGTCCGGCTCAGCGCCGCCGCCGTTCAGCAGGATTGCGTATGCCAGGAGCGCCTCCTTGGTGTCTTCCTGCGCCACCATGGCGCTGAGGGCGTGAATGACGCCGGCGTTGTTGTCGAGATTCTGGTAGTAGAGATGCCGCGTCAGTTGCGACTCGCGTGACAGGCGCACGCTGCGGTATCCCATGAGCAGGCGATAAAGCAGCAGCGCCACTCCCACCGTCAGCAGCCAGAGCAGTTGTGACACGACCAGCACGCCGCCCGCCAGCACGGTCAGCAGCTTTCCCGCCGCCGACCCCAGCGCCCCCGCGCCGCCGCTGAAGATTCGGATGCGGTCGTACCAGTGCATGATCACCTCGGCGTGCGGCAGCAGCACCTCGACGTCCTCGATCGGAATCTCCTTGAACATCTTGAGCCGTAGCGTCGTCTCATCTTTCAACTTCGAAACCGTCGCCAGTCGGCGATAGGTATCGACCGTCCGCGGCTCGCCGCGCAGCGGATGCCGCCAGGTGCGGCGGTGCAGCGTGGACTTGCCGCGGCCGCGGACCCAGACGCCCAGTTCCTCCAGGCGCGTCTTGTCGAGCCGCACGCGCAGGCCGTAGGAGTTGGCGGTGAGAATGGCCGCGTCGATCTGCGCGGGACTCAGTTGCTCAAAATTGGCTTTTCGCAGCAGATAGGCGATTTGCTCAAGCACCGCGCGCAGCGCTGCGGGCGTTCGCTGTGCGCCGGCGTTCGCCGACGAGAGCGTATCGGCGTCGGCATTGAAAGGCGCGTAGCGTTTGAGCAGAGCGCGCTCGAAGGCCGTGGTTTCCTGCTCGATCACGTCCTCGATCGCGCGGGCTACGTCCGTCAGCGGCGCGGCCGACTCCCGGAACGTCTCGCCGTCCGCCGCCAGGCGGGCCGCGAGGTCATCCACATGCAGCGGGACGAAACGATCCTCCAGATCGTGCAGCGACGCGGGTTCGGAGGGCGCTGCGCCGGGTGATACGTGAGCCGCAGCGGTGTCCATCGCGCGAATCGTATCGGTCGCCCGGCGGAGCCGCTACCATATCGCCCCGCATCGTGGCGGACGGCGCCGGCTGGGTGCGGGTGCGGCGGACGTTCCGGCTCGCTGCGCACCGGCGCCGCGGCGCGCCGCGTTGAACACGCGCGGCTCGTGCCCGGCGGACGCGAGATGGACGGTTCCGGCGAGGGCGCGTGATTCTCATTGCGGCGACCATTCTCTACCTCGTCGGTTTCCTGGCGATCCTGCAGGGGGTCGGGTCGCTCCTGCAAGGCGCTGCGTTTCTGCGATTCGTGCGGCGCGAGCTGGCCGCAACACCGCCCGCCTACGCGCCGCCGGCGAGCGTGCTGTTGCCTTGCAAAGGCCTGGACCCGCGGCTCACCCAGACTCTGGAGCGCGTGACGCGGCAGGACTATCCGTCGGCATACGAGGTTCTCTGTGCGGTCGAGTCGCCGACCGACGCTGCCGTCCCGGCCATTCAGGCCGTTGCCGCCCGGTCGCCCGTCCCGGTCAAGTGCGTGGTCGCGTCCGTGTCGCACGAGTGCTCGCAGAAGATCGTGAATCTGCTGGCCGCGCTTGAGACGCTCGACCCCGCCTCGCAGGTTCTCGCGTTTCTCGACTCGGACGCCGTCCCGCACAGCCACTGGCTGGCGTCAATCGTCGCGCCGCTCTCCGACGAACGGGTCGGCGTCGTGACCGGCTACCGCTGGTACGATCCGGGCGGCGGGTGGGTCTGCCTGACGCGCTGCGTGTGGAACGCCATGACGCTGACACTGCTGGGCGATCATCACTACAACTTCGTCTGGGGCGGGTCGGTCGGCATTCGCCGCGAGACGTTTGAGAAACTGGGCATCGCGACACGCTGGCGGCGCGTGCTCTCGGAAGATTACGAGGTGACGCGCACCGTCCGCGCTGCCGGCCTGGAAATCCGCTTCGCCCCGCGCTGCGTGATTCCGAATCACGACCTGGCGACCTGGTCGCAATTCTGGACCTTCGCCCGCCGCCAGCTCATCATCACCCGCGTCTGCCATCGCACGGTCTGGACCATGGGTGCGATCATGAACATCGTGTTCAACATGGCCTTCTGGGGCCTGCTCTGGCTGGCAGTGACCGCCATCGCCTGCGGGGCGCGCGGCCTGGGTTACGCGGCCATCGCCGGGCTCGCCGTGATTTACGGGCTGGCGGTCGCCAAGAGCGTCGTCCGCCAGGCGGCCGTGGCGCTGCTGGTCGAGCCGTCGCATCGCTCGCGGGCGACCTACTGGGGCGACGTGCTCGGGCCGCCGCTCATCGGCGTGCTCAATTTCGCGCTGATGGTGGCGTCGGGTGTGAGCAGCCGATTCTGGTGGCGCGGCGTACGATACGAGATGCGCGCGATCGACTCGGTCCGCGTCATCGACCGAACGTAGAATGAGGGCATGCCCAACAACCCGGGCAAGCGGGCCCGCTTTTCCGAACCCGTTGCGCCAAGCAGCGGGGTGATGTCCGCGGCCAGTGGGGCGCCGATCGCTAACAACCGTCAACCCGCCGCTCGGCGCGGCGGGTTCGGACAGAAGAGCCGCCCGCCCGGAAAAATGGGAACACTATAGAATGGCCGGCATGATCGTCCTGATCGACAACTACGATTCATTCACCTACAACCTGGTGCAGCGCATCGGCGAACTGGACGCGACGCGCCCGATCCGGGTCTACCGCAACGACCGCGTCACGCTCGAGCAGATCGCGGCCGACCACCCGACGCATCTCATCATCTCGCCCGGTCCCTGCACGCCGCGCGAAGCCGGCATCAGCAACGACGCCATCCGCCATTTTGCCGGGAAGCTCGCCATTCTCGGCGTCTGTCTGGGCCACCAATGCCTCGGGTTCACCAGCGGCGGGAACATCGTCCGCGCCCGCCGGCTGATGCACGGCAAGACCAGCATGATTCAACACGACGGCCGCGGCATATTCCGCGGTCTTTCCAATCCGTTTCAGGCGACGCGCTATCACTCGCTGGTTATCGAGCCGGTCTCGCTGTCGGCGGATTTTGAAGTGAGCGCCACCGCGGACGACGATGCGACCGAGATCATGGCGATCCGGCATCGCAGCCTGCCGATTGAGGGCGTCCAATTCCACCCGGAGAGCTTCCTCACCCCGGAAGGCCCGAAACTGCTTGCGAATTTCCTGGGCATCGATTAGCTCTACGTCCATGTTGCCAATGGCTCGCCGCTGGTCTGCGTTCGTCGTGCTCTGCGCTGCGCTGGTCGCGGCGAGCGGCTGCGCGCAGCGCCCGTCGGCAGTTACGGCCGCGCCGTCGCACGACGAATTACCCTCATCCGACGCGCAGCAGCGGGTCACGGCGGTCAGCGTGGCGGTCGAGCACGGCGATGACGTGCCGCGCGACGTGTGGCTGTCCGATTTCAAGCTTGAGTTGACGCCCGCGGAGCAGGCGTACCTCGATCGCCAGAGTCCCCCATATGACTTCCTGAAGCTCTACCCGCCGCCGGGCGGCCCCAATCAGCCGCTGATGCGATCCAGCGTGCGCGTCGACGTCAGCAACGGCGGGGTCAGGAAGGAGCTGTCCGGCACGCAGCGCAACTGGCTCGGATCAGCGGCCCTGCTGGGTCCGCCCTCGCTGGTGGGGATCGACACGTTTCAGCGAGAGCGGGCGTCGTCTCGCGGGCACGCCAAGCATCTCTCGACCGCCGGGCAGAGCCAGCGTGTCTCGGTCGGCTACGGCCCACCCTCGACGAAGTCGGCGGCTCAGAAAAACTCCAAACCGTAGCCGCGAATCCGGCCGCCGACTTGTGCGATTTGCCCCAGTCGTGCGTGCTTTTCCCCGGCTACGAAACCGCACGAAGTTCGGATGAAACCAGGGTGGATAATTCTCCGGCCGGATGACGGGTCCGCGGGCGTTCGTCGTAAGTGTGTGTAATTAAATAAGTTAATTAACTATCATTGCTTTCCCGGGGGGCAGAAGCAAGAGTCTGCAAATGCCTGGCGGCGCTGTTCCGCAGGCTTCAAAACACCCGGCGCATCTGCTAGAATTGTGGCACGGGACGTGCTTGGTCTGACTCTGGAGGGTCGAACGGAGGCGTCTCCCCCTAACTGCACGGTCGCGCCGCGCCGGCTTACTCCGTTCGCATCGGCGCAGCGGCCAGAAGCGCTTTCAGCGCACGTTGTTTTGCATTCGCCCGATTCCGGCGAAGCGGAATTGTACGAGTCCTTTTTCAGGAGTGAGTGAAATGAAGAACTTTCTGCGTTGTCTGACGCCGACGCTGGCGCTGTGTAGCGCCGCGCTGGCTCAGACGCCGACCATCGACGGGACGGCGGATCCCCTGTACTGCGAGGCCGTCGTGATTCAGGACACCTCGACCGGATTCGGGAATGCCAATAACGGCCAGGTGGGGATCTGCAATGGCTCAGAGCTGGACCAGGCGTTCGCGTATGTCAATGGCGGCACGCTGTACCTCGTGTTTGCGGGCAATCTCGAGCACAACTTCAACAAGCTGGAAATCTTCTTTGATACCATTGCGGGCGGACAGAACCAGCTTCGCAACGACAACGGGACCGGCGGCGTCAACGACGGCGTGAACCGCATGGGCGGCGGCTTGCCCGCCAACCCGCCCGGCCCGGGTCTGAAGTTCGACGCGGGTTTCGACGCCGACTACTGGATCAGCGTGACCGGCGGCCCGAACAACCCGGCGACGTACAGCATCTTCCTGGACTACGCCCGCTTGCGCCCGAACGTCGGCGACGCGGGAGAGACCTACTACCTCGGGCAGGGCCAGGAAGCCAGTGAAACCGTCGGCGGGGCGCTCACCGGCGGCACCAATCCGAACAACATTCTCGCGACGATCGACAACAGCAACGTCGCAGGCGTCGCCGGCGGAAACGGCGGCCTCGACAGCGGCGCCGGCGTCCGCACGGGCGTCGAGCTGGCGATCCCGCTGGCGGCGATTGGAACTCCGACCGGCACGTTCAAAATCTGTGCATTCATCAACGGACAACAGCACGATTTCTGCTCGAACCAGTTCCTTGGCGGAACATTCGGCGCCGCCAACCTGGGCGAGCCGCGCAACCTCGATCTGACCGCCGCGCCCGTTGATTTCACTGATCAGAACTTCTCCGTGTCGCTGGTCACGCCCCCCTGCGGCGCGTGCTGCGACCTGGGCGCTCAGACGTGCTCACAAACGACGCAGGTCAACTGCGCCGGCGGCGGCTTCCAGTGGACCGCCAACCTGAGCTGCGACGGCAACCCGTGCGACAACGTCGTCACCGGCGCTTGCTGCCTCGGAACGAATTGCTCAATCGACACGGCCACCGGCTGCACGAACCAGGGCGGCATCTACGCCGGCGATGGCAGCACCTGTGCCACGTTCCCGTGTGCGAACGTCGGCGCTTGCTGCAACGGCACGAGCTGCTCGATCGTGATCGATGCGCCGGCTTGCACCGGCGGCGGCGGCGAGTATCTCGGCATCGGCACCAACTGCGACGCCAGCCCCTGCGCCACGGGCGCCTGCTGCGTCAACGGCGGCTGCCAGACGCTTCGCGAGGAACAGTGCCTCAACCTCGACGGCGACTACTTCGGCGACGGCTCGACTTGCGGCACGATTGTCTGCGATCTCGGCCGCTGCTGCATCGATGACAAGTGCTTCGTCATCCGCGGCGACGAGTGCACCGCCCTTGGCGGCGCTTTCGCGGTCGGCCTCGACTGCACCGGCAATCCCTGCGGCACGCCGGTCGGCCAGCCGGAAGTGGACGGCCTGCTCGACCTCAGCTACACCGGACCGTGGGCCGTGCAGGACACAGAGACCGGATTCGGCAACGCAACCGGCGGCCTGATCGACTTCGCCGGCGGCTCTGAGCTTGACGTGGCCTGGGCCGCGATCAAGGGCGGCAAGCTGTACCTGCTGCTGGCGGGCAACCTCGAGTCCAACTTCAACAAGCTCGAAGTGTTCTTCGACACGATCCCCGGTGGCCAGAACCAGCTCCGCAACGACAACCCGGACGTTGATTTCAACGGCCTGAACCGCATGGGCACCGACACGGTCGATCCGATTCTGAACCCCGGTCTCAAGTTCGACGCCGGCTTTGAGCCGGATTACTACTTCACCTGCACGCACGGCGGGCAGGCGAATCGCCCGTCGACCAGCATCTTCGCCAACTTCGTCCGCATGCGCACCAGCGACACGGATCCGGGCGAAGGCTACTTCCTCGGCGAAGGCCGCGCCGCCAACTACACCCGCGGCGGCCTGCTGAACCGCAACCCGGGCGGCAATAACCCGTTCGGCATCATGTGCACGCTCGACAACAGCAACATCCTGGGCGTGATCGGCGGCTTCGCCGCCGGTGACGGTTCCGGCGTCACCACCGGCGTCGAAATCTGCATCCCGCTCTCGGCGATCGGCGACCCGACCGGCGTGATCAAGGTCTGTGCGTTCATCAACGGACAGGGCCATGACTTCGCCGCAAACCAGTTCCTGGCGGGCGAAGGCGCGTTCAACGGCAACAACTACGGCGAGCCGCGGCGCATCGACCTGACGCTCACCCCCGGCGATCAGTTCTTCCTCATCTACCGCCAGGGCGACATGAACTGCGACGGCGCCGTGAACATCCTCGACATCAACGCGTTCGTGCAGGCTCTGGCCGATCCGGCGGGCTACGCCCTGACGTACCCGGACTGCTCGATCGAGCTGGCGGATATCAACAAGGACGGCGATGTGAACGTCCTGGATATCAACTTCTTCGTGGCCCTGCTGTCGGGCGGTTGATTCGCGCGTGACTCCGGCGGCGCCGGTAGAGAGGCCGGCGCCGCCTTTCACATATTGCGTAGGTTTTTTTGCTTTTCGTCTTGAGAGGAGAAGAGAGACTATGAAGAAGTTCCTTCTGTCGACGGCGGCTGCGGCCATGCTGTCGACGCCCGCCCTGGCGGCGCTGATCGACACGCGTGTCGACACGACGCCCGGCGGAGCCACGATCGACGGCGCCATCAGCGCCGACGAGTACGGGCTGGGCAATTCGTACAGCTATGGCGGCGGCGGCGGCGGCTTCGGCGGCACGCTCGGCGCCGGCACGCTGTACATGAACAGCACGAACACCGACCTTCAGATCGGGTTCCAGCCCGGCAACAACCTGAACGACAACGTCGTCATCTTCCTTGACACCCGCGCCGGCGGATTCACCGACGCCATGATGGGCGACCGCGCCGACGGCGGTCGCCGCGGCTCGTCGGAAATTTCGCTCGACGGCAACGATTCCTTCGATCCGGGCTTCCTCCCCGATTTCAGTATCGTCATCGGGAACTTTGGCATCGTCACGTTCGAGCTGGCCGCGGGCGGCGACGGAAGCCTGATCTTCGTCGACTACAACGGCACGTTCACTGGCTCGGCCCCGACGCCGCGAGAGTACAACATCGGTCTCGCGGCCATCGCCTCAGGGCCAGCCGCGAACATCGACTTCTTCGCCGCGTATACATCCGACTCGGCCTTCGCCTCGAACGAGTCGATTCCGGCCTGGGACCCGCTGAACGTCGGCGGAAACCCCGGCTTCGGAACAGCCGGCACCGAAAACCCGGGCTACGGCAACTATGACCGCTTCGTGACAGCCCCGGAGCCGGCCTCGCTGGCCCTGCTCGGCCTGGCGGCCCTGGCGATTCGCCGCCGCTAGTCCGCGTTTTTCGATCTGCGCGCTGTGGATTCAGATGCTTCGAGCCGTCGCGGTCACTGACTGCGGCGGCTCGAACGCTTTTATCCGTGAGGGAGCGCTCTCCCAGCATTTCCGAGCCGCGACCGTGAGGGAGCGGTTCCGTAAGTCAGCCTGCGCAACGCCGGAGCGCCAGCAGAGCCCCAAGCGCAAGCGCGCGGGCATTCGTTCGCAGCGCCGTCGATCGGCAGGAAACACCCACGCGCTCGCGCTTGGGGCTCTGAAATTCTCATCGCGTGGACGTCAAGCCGGCGCGCGGAAATACGCCTCGAGAATCGCGGCATTGACCTCCGGCATCGCCAGCCGGCGCAACTCCTCCGTCGTCACCCAGCCGCACTCCTCGCTGGCAAGCGGGCGGGCTTCGCCGCTTACCCAGCGGCACGCCACCGGCGCCAGGTCAATCACGCGGTCGCCATAGTCGCAGCGGATGGACGCGAGCGTGCGATCCGCCGCCACCACGACGCCGCATTCTTCAAGCGCTTCGCGGACGGCGGCCTCTGCGGGCGTTTCGCCCGTTTCGCACTTTCCTCCGGGAAACTCCCACAATCCCCCGAGGTGCACGTCGCGCGGCCGGCGCGCAACGAGCCATAGCCCATCGCGCCGGATGATCGCCAGGGCGACGGGTTGTGGAACGACTGCGCGCGGCTGCATTTACGATGACTCTTGTCGCGAAGTCTAGGCCACGCGTGCCGCTCGCGCCAAACGCCCGCCGGCCTCTCGAACGGGGTCCGGCACGGCGTGGCCAGGATTTTGGCAGATGCCGCCGGTAAGGCCGCTTTTCCGAACCCGCGGCGCCAAGCGGCGGGTTGACGATCGTAAGCGGGTGGCGCCTCACAGGCGTGGGACGTCGACCCGCCGCTTGGCGCGGCGGGTTCGGACAGATATGCCCGCCGAGCCTGCCCAAACCCGTGGTCACACCCCGCACTAGCGGACCCCGCCCCGGCATGACGTGGCGGCGGTTTCCCGGTAAAATCCGGCGTTGTTCCGTCGTTTGTCATGGATGACCCTGGGCCTGGCGCGGTGATGTAGATGACCGTTATGAGCGTTCCTCCGGCGGGTTCATACGACGAGGCGAACATTCAGATGCTGGAGGGCGTGGATCACATCCGCGCCCGCCCCAGCATGTACATCGGCGACACCGCCGCCTACGGCCTGCATCACCTGGTTTACGAAGTCGTCGACAACTCGATCGACGAGGCGATGGCGGGCGTCTGCAAGAACATCACGGTCGCGCTGCGCGGCGATGGCGGCGTGTGCGTCGAGGACGACGGCCGCGGCATCCCCATCGGCTTCAAGGAAGAATACGGCATGACCGCCATCGAGCTGGTCATGACCAAAATCGGCTCGGGAGGGAAGTTCGACCGCGACGCCTACAAGGTCTCCGGCGGGCTGCACGGCGTGGGCGTCACGGCCGTGAATGCGCTCTCCGAGTGGCTCGAGGCGCAGAGCATCCGGGACGGCAAGATCTGGTCGATCCGCTTCGAGCGCGGCAAGACCGTCCGGCCGCTGGAAGCCATCGGCGGCGCCGCGAGTCGCACGGGCACGGTTGTCACGTTCAAGCCGGACGCCGATATCTTCTCGGTGACGGCGTTCAGCCACGACATCATCGCCCGCCGGCTGCGCGAGCTGGCGTACTTGAACTCCGGCGTACGCATCACGTTCATCGATGAGCGCGAGGGCTCGCGCGAGGAGTTCTGCTTTGAGAACGGCATCAAGCAGTTCGTGCAGCACCTGAACGAGGGCAAGGAGGCCCTGCACGACGCGGTCTATTTCAAGCGCGACGATGCTGCCACCCGGCTGATCTGCGAGATCGCCTTTCAGTATTCCGACGGCTACGACGAGACGACGCTCTCGTTTGCCAACAATATCAACACCAAGGAGGGCGGGACGCACCTGTCGGGCTTCCGCGCGGCGCTGACGCGCGTCATCAACGCCTACGCCCGCAAGAGCAACCTGCTGAAGGAAAAGGAGCCGACGCCGACGGGCGAGGACATCCGCGAGGGGCTGTGCGCGGTCGTCTCCGTCAAGGTGCCCGAGCCGCAGTTCGAAGGCCAGACCAAGACCAAGCTCGGCAACGGCGACGTCGGCACGTTCGTCGAAACGACGGTGAACGAGCTGCTGGGCAACTACCTCGAAGAGCATCCGGCCGAGGCCAAGCGCATCGTGCAGAAGGCGGTGCAGGCGGCGATCGCCCGCGAAGCGGCGCGCAAGGCGCGTGAGACGGCCCGCAAGTCGGCCATGTCCGGCGGCGGGCTGTCGCGCAAACTGGTCGATTGCTCCAGCCGCGACGTCGAGTCCACCGAGCTGTTCATCGTGGAGGGCGATTCGGCGGCCGGCTCGGCCAAGGGTTATCGCGACTCGGCCACGCAGGCGATTCTGCCGATCCGCGGCAAGATTCTGAACGTCGAGAAGGCGCGGCTGCACAAGGTGCTCAGCCACGAGGAAATCCTGGAGATCATCAAGGCGCTGGGCACGGGCATCGGGGCAGAAGAGTTCGACCTCGGCAAGCTGCGCTACGGCAAGATCATCCTGATGACCGACGCCGACGTGGACGGCTCGCACATCCGCACGCTGCTGCTCACGTTCTTCTTCCGCCAGATGCGCCCGCTGATCGAGGCCGGGCGGATCTACATCGCCCAGCCGCCGCTGTATCAACTGGCCAGGGCCAAGAAACGTGAGTACGTGCTGGATGATCCGGCGCTGAACCGCAAGACGTCGGAGCTCGGGCTGGAAGGGGCGGTGCTGCGGGTGCAGCGCGACGGCGAGCCGCCGCGCGAAATCGCCGATGGCGAGTTGCGCGAGCTGATGGCGCTGCTGGACGACATCGAGCGGCACGGCAAGGTGCTTTCGCGCCGCGGCATTTCGCTGCGGGCGCTGTGCGACCTGCGCTCGCCGACCGGCGGTTTGCCGATCGTCCGCGGCAGCAGCGGCGAGGACGAGCGTTTCTTCTACTCCGACGAGGAATTCGAGGCCTGGCGCCGCGAGCGGGCGGCGATCGGCGAGACGGCGACGCGCACCGAGCTGGTCGGGGCGCGCACGCTGCAGAAAGCCATCGTGCGGCTGGCCGATTTCGGCTGCGACATCGACGACCTGTTCCTGAAACGCGAGGAACTGATCACCGGCGAGCGCACCGCCGCGGTCTTCATGCTGCGCAGTTCGGGCGGCGAACCGGTCGAGCTGGAGAACCTCGCCGCCGTGACCGACGGCGTGCGGACGCTCGGCGCCGGAGGCTGGGAGATCAAGCGCTTCAAGGGGCTGGGCGAGATGAACAAGGAAGAGCTGTGGGAAACGACGATGGACCCGGCCAACCGCGTGATGCGCAAGGTCATCATCAGCGAGACCGACGCCGACCCGGAGCAGCTCGACATCGACGCGCGCGAGGCGAACATCATGTTCAGCATTCTCATGGGCGAAGACGTCGAGAAGCGAAAGGGCTTCATCGAAGAGAACGCGATTCACGTCAAGAATCTGGACGTTTAGCCGCGGGCCTGTCGGATTGAACCACGGAGTCACGGAGACACGGAGAATACCATTGGTATCGGAATTCCCCGTCTTCGTGTTTTCCGAATCTCCGTGACTCCGTGACTCCGTGGTTCAATTCGGTTTACTACGCGACCTCCCGCGACTGAAACGCCCGCTGGTGGTACAGCAGTTCAAACAGGTTTCCCTCATGCGGCTGGTCCCAGGCGAGCTGCCAGGTGGGAATCGGGCCGATGTTCAGCCGGTCCACGTTCGCGGAAGCCATCAGCGCCTCGATGAATCGCTTGTCGCGCGTGATTGCGGTGACCACCAGCGACGAACCGATCTCGCCCGGGATGTGCTTCGCCGGGCGCTCCACGACGGAGGCGAAAGGGAACAGGAACTCGCGGTTCGCCAACGGGTGCGGCTCATCCGCGGCGCGTGGGGCCGCCGAGCCCGCCGCCGGGTCGATCCAGATGATCGTGGGAAGAAGCCAGGCGCAGCGGCCGCGTTTCACGAGTCGCCGCGATCCGCGCAGCGCTTCGGTCAGGTCGGCGGCGCCGGGCTCTCGCAAGCCGGCGTCGATCGTCAGTGAGATGCGCTCCGCCATGTCGGCGTTTGCGAAGGCGGCAATCTCGGCCCGGCCGTCGTCGGCGGGCAGCGCTTCGACCTTGGCCAGCCGCGCCGCGAGGGCGTCGGCGATTTTCCTGCCGTGCCGCGGCGTCCAGACAGCCGATGCGTTGATGCACGATCGGCCGGCGTTGGCGCTGATCGACGAGACCATCACGTCGATGTGCCGCTCCCATTCATCCGCCGCGTCCGGGCCGAGGATCACCTTGCTGTAGCCGGGGCCGTGCAGCTCGATGCGGCGGTCGTTGGCGTAGGGCCGCGTGGTGCTGGCGTCGCCGAAGAGCATGGCGCGATCGACGCTTCGCAGCAGCTCGCCGGCGCCGGCGTGGTCGGTCGGATAAAAGCCGAACGCCTCCGCCGGGAAACCCGCCGCGATCAGCGCCGCGATGATCCGCAGCGGCGTCCAGGGTTCCTCGCGGCCGGGTTTGAGGACGATCGGGGCTTTCAGCACTACGGCGGGAATCCAGAGGGCGTGCACTCCGGGTGAGTTGCTGGGTAGGACCGCTCCGAAGATGCGGCCTTCACGATAGAAGCTGACGGTTCGGCCTTCGGTGACGCCGTGGCCGCGGTCGAGGATTTCGAGGTCGAGCCCGCGCGTCAGGCCGGCCAGGACGGTGTTGATGTTCGCCATGACGTGCCGGATCTTTCCGGCGTTGGTGTGGCAGTAAGTTACGGGCATGCCGGTCGTGGCGGAAAGGCAGCGAACGTAGTCGTCGAACGACTGCGCAGCGTCGCCGAGGGGCAGTGCCGCGGTCGCGAATAACTCCGCGGCGCGTTTGCAGCGGGCGATGAGGTCCGCCGTCGAGAACCGCTCGAGAATGGTGTCATCGAGCTGATGAATGTCGCGGACCAGCAGGCCGCTGTTGGCGAGGCTGAGGCTGGCGATCGGCTCGCCGGTCGCGTGGTGAACAAGCGTTGTCTTCTCGACACTTTCGTAAGGCGTGCCGCGGCGGAGCAGGGGGATGTGGATCATGGTGAGGCTGATTGTAGCGGCGGCGGCGGCGCGGGGACTCGATGTGGCAGCCGGCACGGGACGAGTGATGTGCCCAGAAATCCGGGCAAGCCGGCCGGCTTGTCCGAACCCGCCGCGCCAAGCGGCGGGTCGACGTCCCCGGCCTGTGAGGCGCCGCTCGCTTTCGAACGTCAACCCGCCGCTTGGCGCGGCGGGTTCGGACGGAGCGCGACGTCGGCCGCGCGCTAGCAGTCCGCGCGTGACTACGAGTGCATGCGATCCGGCAACGTGCTGACCGAAGTCCGCCAGTGGTGCAGCAGCGTCAGGATGCCGAAGAGCGTGGCGATCGTATAGACCGACGCCGCTCCGTAGAACAGCCACCAGGTTCCGCTGTTCGGGTCGTCCATCGCTTCGACATACAGTCGGTGCAGGGCCAGCGCGATCAACAGGAAGTAAAAAAGGAAGAACAGCATGATCAGCGAGCCGGCGTACTGCCGGTCCATGACGCGGAAATCCGGGCGGGACTCGATCCAGGCTTCCCAGCTTGGCTGATACGGAACCTGCGTCTCGATGTGCTCGCGGATATATCGTCCGGCCCGCATCATGTGATTCTGCTCGGCCAGGAACAGCACGATCAGGACCAGCAGAAAAAACGGCAGCACCATCCAGATGGGAATGGTCGCCGTCATCAGGAAGTAGCTCAGCGTCGGAATGCCCAGAAGCCCGATGACCACGATCCAGAACGCCCGCAACTGGTGCCCCTCGATCTCGCGGCGGAGCGTGGCGAACTGTTGCGACAGGTACTCATTCTTATCCATTGGTTTCTCCGCATGGTGACGCACGGCAGCGACGGGCGCCGACGCGGCCGTGCCGCGCCGAACGCTCCAAGCGAGCGCCGCGCGGCCGGATTAGGCAACCCGCGGCATGGCCCACAGGTCAAGCGCCCCTCGCCTGGAACTGCTGTGTCATTATCCACCGCGGGGCGGCGCGCGACAAGCGCCGCCGCCGGAAAGGCCCGGTTAAGGGTGCATCCCGGTCGAGGTTGCGAGTCGGCGGCGTCATTCCGAACCCGCCGCGCCAAGCGGCGGGTTGACGATCGGTGGCGATCGGCGCCCCACGAGCCGCGGTCATCACCCCGCCGCTTGGCGCGGCGGGTTCGGACGGATCGCCACCTGAAAACGGATGCACCCCCCGGTTAGAATCTCCTGACGATTGAGCGAAACTCGCACCATGGGAGACAAGCGCCGACGACTCACGGCGGCGAGCGTGCTGACGCTGCTGGCGCTGGCCGCGTACGCCAATTCACTCACGGCGCCGTTCATTTTCGACGACCTCAACGGCATCGTGGACAACGCCCACGTCCGGCGTCTGCTTCCGCTTTCCGTCTCGATGTCGGCCCGCCCGGACACGGCCGCAGCCGGTCGGCCGATCCTGAGCCTGACCCTGGCCCTGAACTACGCCATCGGAGGCTACAACGTTCTGGGCTATCACGTCGCCAATCTCGCCATTCATCTTGCGGCGGGGCTGGCGCTCTATGGCGTCGTTCGCCGGACGCTCGCCGTGTGCCAAGTGATCCCGGCGGCGCCGCTGGCGCTGACGGCGGCGGCGATCTGGGTAGTTCACCCGCTGAACACCGAGGCGGTCACGTACGTCATCAAGCGCAATGAGTCGCTCATGGCGTTCTTCTACTTAGTGACGCTCTACTCGGCGATCCGTGCGGCGCAGGCCGCCGGCGCGCGGGCGGCTGCATGGCAGGCTGCCGCGGTTCTGGCTTGCGTTCTGGGGATGGGAGTCAAGGAGACGATGGCGACCGCGCCGCTGATCGTCTTTCTGCACGATCTCATTTTTTTCGGCCGCGGAGTAGGCGCTGTGCTTCGGCGCCGGGTGTTCATGTACGCAGGCCTGGCGGCGAGCTGGGAATGGCTGGCGTACCTCGTGGCCGCGGCGCCGCGCAGCGTGACGACCGGATTCGACCTGAATGCACTGACGCCATGGACCTACCTGGTGACCCAGGCGGGGGTGATCGCCCATTATCTGCGGCTGGCGGTCTGGCCGGTGGGGCAGTGCCTGGACTACGGCTGGCCGGCGGCGCGAAGCCTCATCGAGGTGGCGCGGCCCGGCGCGGCGGTGCTTTCGCTGTTGGCGCTGACGGGCGTGATGCTCTGGCGTCGGCCGAGGCTGGGTTACCTGGGGCTGTCTTTCTTCGTAACGCTCGCTCCTTCGAGCAGCGTCGTGCCGATCCGCGAAATTGCGTGCGAATATCGCATGTACCTGCCGCTCACGAGTCTGTGCGTGGCGGTGACGCTGGCCGGCTACGGCGCGGCGGCGCGGCTGAGGTCACACTCTCTCTACGCGCGCGCCGCTCCCGCCCGAGTCGGCTGCATCGCCGGCGGCCTGGTCGTCCTGCTGCTGACCGCCACGACGATCCGCCGAAACTACGACTATCGCTCGGCCGAGGCGATCTGGAGCGACACGGTCCGCAAGGCGCCGCACCATGCGCGTCCGCACAACCTGCTGGCCAACACGCTGGCCCGCGCGGGGAAGATGGAGCCTGCGGAACGCGAGTTTCGCGCGGCGCTGGCGATCGACCCGGGCTATGTGCCGTCCATGACCGGTCTGGCGAATGCACTCGCCATCGGCGGCCGGCTGGACGAAGCGGCCGCGGAGCACCGCCGCGTGCTCGAAATCCGGCCGAATTACTGGCCGGCGCACGCGAACCTGGCGGCGCTGCTGCTGCAGATGGACCAGCCGGACGCGGCGCTGCGCAGCGCCGCGCGGGCGGCCGAGCTGGAATCGCGGGCGGTCGCGCCGCGGATTACGGCGGCCGAGGCGCTGGCGAAGCTGGGACGTCTCGATGAGGCGCGGCGGTGGTACGAGGAGGCGATGTTTCTTGATCCGGCTGAGCCGCGGGCGCGCGCGGGATTGAGAGCCTTATCCGAGCCGCGACCGTGAGGGAGCGGTAGCTGCTCGAGCTTCGAAGACCGCTCCCTCACGGTCGCGGCTCGGATCGCACCGCGCAGACGAGATCGTGAGCGCCCGCGCGATCAGGGTCCCGACAGCAGCGCGATGAACGGGTTGATGTCGAGTACGTCGATATTCCCGTCGTCGTTCACGTCGCCGTTGGTAATATCGCAGGCCGGGAACGCGATGGAGTATCCGACGGGGTCGCTGAGCGCGAGCGTGAAGGGGTTGATGTCGAGAATATCAACCACGCCGTCGCAGTTCATGTCGCCGAGCAGCGACTGGGCGCAATCGAATGACGCGATGACCACGTCGTCCACGCCGCCTTCCGTAACCGAGTTGTTCGGCTGATCGGCGATGCTGAATCGCAGCCGCATCTGGCTGGTCGGCGCCACGAAATCGCTGACGCGGAAGCTGCGATAGGTCCACGCGTTCTGATGGCCGGCGGTTTCGAGCGTCGTCCACGACCCGCCGTTGTTGTTCGAGATTTCGACCACCATCGTGTCCTCGCCGGTGGAGCAGTAGACCCAGCGGTAGTAACTGACGCGCGGGTCGTTCAACGCGGACATGTCGTAGGTCGGCGAAACCAGGCGCGTCGGGCCGCCGTCGAGGTCCGCCGCCGCGGCGCCGCCGCCGACCGTGCCCTGGCCGGTGATGTAGCACATCGTCCCGGTCGCGGTGTTGTCGTTTTCCGGCTGGGCGGGCTGGCCGGCGTTGGCGGTGCCGTTCGGATCGACGCGCGTCCAGGCGCCGGTGCTGACGGACTCGTTGATCACCGTCCACGAGCCGGCGGCCTCAAACGTCTCGCTCACGCTGACGCTCAGCGTTCCCACCGGAGCATCGTTCAAAAAGGCGGGCGCGCCGGTCGGTGCGTAGGCCGTGTGGCCCTGCATGCTCGTCGCCGCGACGTACCACTCCGTCGCCGGGCCGCAGCCGCGGGCGGGGAAGGTGGCGCGGTAGTTGTCACCGCCCAGCCACTGAAGCGGTACGGCCGTGAACGAGCCGGCGGGCGAGGTGCGGTAGTACAGCGCGGCGTTATTCGTGTCGGCCGTGTCGGTTCCGGCGACGACGCGCACGTCCATGTCCGTCGGGGTGCTCGGCTCGAAGTGATCCGGGACGCCGCTCGGGAAGTCGATCCGTAGCGCGGCGCTCACAAAATCCGCGTAGTACATCAGCGCCGGGAAGACCTCCTCGCAGTTGGGCAGAATCTGGTCCGCCGGAAGCGTGAAGCCGTTGGTGCCCGTGTCGCGCAGCTCGTAGGTGAACGCGAGAATTCCCTGGGCGCCATACCCGTAATCGACGGACGTGCCGGAGGCCGGGTAGATCGTGGTGTAGATCGGACCATCGACGTACGTCTGGCCGTGCACAGAGAAGACGATATTGCGCATCTGCGTGCCGATCACATCCATCACGGCGTTGTCGGGCGCCAGCGCCGCCTGGTAGCCCCAGGCCCACATAATGAGCTGCGAATAGCTGTGAATGTCGCAGTAGGCGACGATTTCGGGGTGGGCGTTCATGAAGTCGCGCACCCGCTGCGTCTCCGGCTCGGAGAATGCCGACGGGCCGCGATAGGTTTCGTTGCTGGGCGTGGCGCTGGCGCCTTCGCCGCCCCACTGGAAGCCGAAGTTGCGGTTCAGATCGACGCCGATCGATCCATCGCCGTTGACGCGGCGGTTCTTACGCCACATGCGGTTGGGTCCCCAGGTGTACACGTAGCCGTCGACGTTCAGCACCGGGACGATGCGGAATTCGCAGCGGTCGACCAGGTCGTGAATAAACGGATCGGTGTCATAGTTGCGGACGAGCTGATCGGCGACGTAGAGCGTTACCGGGACGGTGATCCACTCACGGGCGTGAATCCCGCCGTGGAAGAAGACCATGGGCTTGGTGCCGCCGCCGGGGCCGGTGATCCGCAGGCCGTTGATCGGCCGCAGCTCGAGCGAGGCCCCCAGCGAGAAGGACGAAGCCAGGTCCGGCCGCAGAGCGATGAGCTGATTCATATACGCTTCGACCGTGGCCAGGTCCATGTACGAATCCCACGGCGTCGCCAGCCCGCGCTGATAGGCGGCCTCGATCTGCGCCCGCTCGGCGTCGATTTTGGCCTGCACATTATCGATCAGCACCTCGTAGGGCAGGTGAGACACTTCGAGCAGGGCGAATTGCTCGGGCGTCATGCGCACGTCGTTTTGACCGATTCCCGGACCATGGCACTCCCACACCTCGTCGGTGATTTTCAGCAGCCGGTCCAGTTCGCTTTCATCGCCGACCCAGACGCGGACAATCCGGTGGCCGTCAAACGTGGCGGATTGGGCGAAAGCGGCGCCGGCAAACGCCAGACAGAGCGCCAGCGGCGCAATAAACAAGCGGAAACTACGGCGTGTCATTGGATGAAATCCTCTGGTCCCAAGCGCGTAATCACACGAGCCGTTGGGAGACGGCTTCGCGACGCCACCCATTCTACGACCGCCGCCAGTCAACTCCAAGCGGCATTTAGACGGTCGGGTGGCAGGGTGCGCATCCCGATCGAGGTTGCGATTGGCGGCGCCTTTCCGAACCCGCCGCGCCAGGCGGCGGGTTGACCATCGCCAGCGATCGGCGCCCCATCGGCCGCGGACGTCACCCCGCCGCTTGGCGCGGCGGGTTCGGACGGATCGTCACCTGGACCGGATGCACCCGAAGTCAGGGTCGGTCGGGCGCGCCCGCGGCCCTGAGCAGCGACATCATCGGGCACCAGTTTGTGAAGGCCGACTGGAACAGGTTCAGCCCGACAAACGCCGTAAACGCAAGAAACCAGGGGCTGACCCACCAGCCCAGTGCGACGCTGAGCACGACGAACGCGCCCGCGATGAGGCGCAGATAACGATCTACTGTCATGGCTTTGCCTCACTCTCCCCCGCAGGCCGCGGCCGCATCCGGGTCACAGCCGCTACAATTGTCGCGCCGATGAACGCCGACGCCAATCGGATCGTAGACGTCAATTTCAACCGGACGCGGGAAGCGCTGCGCGTACTCGAGGACTACGCGCGATTTGTTCTCGACGACCGGACAATCGCAGCCACGGTCAAGCAAGCCCGCCATGACTTGGCAGCGGCCGTCGCCGCCGCGGGCCCGGAGCAACTGCTGGCGGCGCGGGACATCGCCGGAGATGTCGGACGAGCATCGAAGACTCCGACGGAGCTGAGCCGCCCGGACGCGCAGGCGGTGCTCCGGTCGGCGTTCGGACGGCTGACCGAAAGTGCGCGGAGTTTGGGCGAATTTGGCAAGTTGATCTCGGCCGATCTGGCGGCGGCGGCCGAGGCGCTGCGTTACCGGGCGTATGAGTGGGAACAGGTCATGCTGGGCCGCGGCGAACTGCGGGCGCGCTTCCGCGCCGTGCGGCTCTACGTGATCATCACCGAGGCGCTCTGCAAGCGTGATTGGCTGGCGACGGCCGAGGCCGCTATACGGGGCGGGGCGGCTTGCGTTCAACTTCGCGAGAAGTCGCTGCCGGACGGCGAATTGCTGAGCCGGGCCCGTCGGCTGAGAGAGCTGACCGCGCCGCAGGGCGTGCTCTTCATCGTCAACGATCGGCCCGACATCGCCCGGCTGGCGCACGCCGACGGTGTTCACGTCGGACAGGACGATGTGTCCGTGAACGACGCGCGGCGGGTTCTGGGCGGCGACCGGCTGATAGGCAAGAGCACGCACTCGCTCGAACAGGTTGCGGCGGCGATCGCCGAGAATCCGGACTACATCGCCGTCGGTCCGATGTTCGCGTCGACCACGAAGCCGCAGGAGCATGTGCCCGGAACGGCGTTGCTGGCGCGGGCGGCGGAGCGGACGGCGTTGCCTCGCGTGGCGATCGGCGGCATCACGCCGCTCAATGTGGCGGCGGTCACGGCGGCGGGGGCGAGCGCCGTGTGCGTCTGCGCGGCGGTCATCAGCGCGGATGATCCCGCCGCGGCGGCGGCAGCGATTCTCGCAGCGGCGGGCCGGACCGCCCCGGCCGGCTTGCAGGTGAAATGATGCTCGAACTATTACGCGAGTATCCCGACCCGCAGCACGCCGCGCTCCCGCCGCTGGTGCTCGACCGGCAGCGTGTGATTCACTGCGCCTCCTTCCGCCGGCTGGAGTACAAGACGCAGGTCTTTCTGGCTCTTGAGGGCGATCACTACCGCACGCGCCTGACGCACACACTCGAGGTGGCGCACCTGGCCCGCTGCCTGGCGGCGGCGCTGAATCTCGACGCCGACCTGGCCGAAGTCGTGTCCCTCGCTCATGACCTGGGTCACGCTCCCTTCGGCCACGCCGGTGAGCGGGCGCTGAACGACTGCATGAAGTCGCACGGCGGCTTCGAGCACAATTCGCACTCGCTGCGGGTGGTCGAGTTCATCGAACACCCCTACCCGGCCTTTCGCGGTCTCAACCTCACGCGCGCGGTGCGTGAGTGCCTGGCCAAGCACACGACGCGCTACGACCAGCCCGGCCCGCACGCGCTGCAGGACGGCCGGCCGCCGCCGCTCGAAGGCGAAATCGCCGACCTGGCCGACCAGCTCGCCTACGGCCTGCACGACTTGCAGGACGGCCTGTACGCCGGGCTCTTCGATCCGGCGGCGCTGGCGGCGGTCGAGCTATGGGAAGATCACTTCGACGGCGCCGGCGACGCTTCGGCGGACGTCCGCGCAAACCTGCGGCCGACGATCGAGCGCATTCAGCACGCATTGCTGCAGGACGCGATCGAGAACTCGCACCGCCTGATCGCCGCGCCGCAGCCGGGCGCCCGGCGGATCGCGCTCTCCCCAGGGATGCAGGCGCGGCTTGAAGCGCTCCAGGAGTTCCTCTACGCCAACGTCTATCGCAATCCGCGGCTGGTGCGGATGGACAGCAAGGCGCGGCGGGTGGTGACGGCGCTGTTCGACGCCTATGTCGGCGAGCCGCGGCTGCTGCCGATCCGCTACCTGAAGCGAGTGGAGAAGCTGGGCGTGCAGCGCGTCGCCGCCGACTACATCGCCGGCATGACCGACCGCTTCGCGCTGGCGGAGCATGAGGAGCTGTTTGATCCAGGGATCCACGGGTGAACGCGGCATGCCGATCCGAGCCGCGACCGTCAGGTCCGTCACGGCCGGGGCCGTTTTTCGAGCTTGACATTCGCGTGACGCCGCATCGTAGTATTCAGCGCGCGGTCTGAATCCGGTTCGTCCGGCAACTCACTTGCGCTTCCGGCGACAATAGCGAAAGGGCGATCTAGGTGTGCAGCGTATCGGCGACATCGGTGCCTCGAGCAGCGTCATGCTGATTCGCGCCGCACTGTGCGCGGTGGCGGCGATCTCCGTGGCGGCGCCGGGCGTTTGTTCGGCTTCGGCGAAAACAGCCGCGGCGCCGACGCGGGCGCAGCGTGAGACGACGACGGCGCCCGCGTCCACGGCACCGGCGACGACGCGCCCGACGACATCAGCGCTGGCGACGACGCAAGCCGCGAGCCAGCCGGCGGGCAAACCGAAAGCCCCGCCCCCCTATCTCTACACGCGCTTCGAGGAAGACTACCGCTGGCTCGACAGTCCGCCGGGGACCTACGCCACCGACTTCACCGACGCACTTAAGAACGTGCATCTCGGCGAAAACTGGCGGCTGAGCATCGGCGGCGAGATGCGGCTGCGCTGGGAGTATGAGAAGAACAAGACGCTTCTGCGGCAGAAGGCCAGCCAGGACAAGTTTCTACTGGAGCGCTACTGGCTGTGGGGCGACCTGCGGTTGCGCGACGACCTGCGCTTCTTCGTCGAGGGCGAGACCGAGTACGAAGAAGGGGTCGATCTTTACCCGACGGCGTCGAATATCGAGAACCGAACCGATCTGAAGCAGCTCTTCGGCGATTTCCGCCTCGTCTCGGGCGCGCAGCCTTTGACGCTGCGCCTCGGGCGGCAGGAACTGACCTACGGAAACCGGCGCATCCTGTCGTCGGGCAACTTTTCGAACCTGCGGCGCCGTTTTGACGCGGTGAAGCTGATGTGGCGTCCCGCGCCGTGGGACGTGGATGTGTTCTGGGGCCGGCCGCTGGATACGTCTTACGCGCTGGGGCGCGACAAGGCCCATGACCGCAATGACGAGGACACCGACCTTTTCGGCGTGTATTCCACCTTTCACGGCATCCCCAAGCACACGCTGGACGCCTACATCGTCGCGTTCACGAACAACCGCCCGCCGCGAAACGCCAACGGCGTCGGCGTGCAGCAGCAGATTTACACGATCGGCGGGCGCTTCGAGGGCAAGCAGAGCGAATGGGACTACGAGGTCGAGAGCGCCTTGCAGACCGGCGAATGGGGCGACGATCAGGTGGCGGCGTGGTTTCTGACGACCGTGCTGGGCCACACTTTCGAGAAGGCGCCCATGACGCCGCGGCTGTGGACGTCGTTCGAGTACGCCAGCGGCGACAGGAACCCGGTGGATCACAAGCACGAGAGCTTCAACCGGGTCTTTCCGAGCGGGCATTCGTTTTTCGGGGCGGCGGACCTGGTCGGCCGCTCGAACATCATTGATCCGCAAGTGGGCGTGACGCTGAAGCCGCTGAAGAACGTGACGTTTTTCGCGGAGCATCATCTGTTCTATCTTGCCCGCGAGAAGGACGCGCTCTACGCGGTGAGCGGATCGCCGACGCGCCGCGACCGCACCGGCGACGCCGGGCGCTACGTCGGACACGAGATCGATCTGAAGGTGCAGTACGCGCTGGATCGGCATTCGGCGTTCGAGGCCGGCTATTCGCATTTTGAGGGCGGCTCGTTTCTGCAGAAGACTGGCCCGGAACGGGCGGTGGAGTTCGTTTATGTTCAGTACACGCTCAAGTTCTGAGTTGCGCCGCGTCGGGACGGCCTCGACGCGGCGAACGAAGCGGCCGGCGGCGGCGGCGGTCCTGTTGATCGCGCTGCTGTGCTGCGGCTGCGACGAGCTGACCGATCCGGAGGTTCGCGGCGCGCTGGCCGGCTCGGCCACCGCCGTCACCGCGGGCGCCGTGAACACCGCGTTCACGTCGCTGGGCGGGGGGCTGTTGCAGCGCGTGCTGGGCCGGCTGTTCAATAACCTGCTGGGGATCGATCCGATTCTGACCTGACGAAACAGCGCTGCGGCGTTTCGCGCCGGCGGCGCCATTCTGGAGGCGAAACCATGAAGAAGTTCTCGCGGTCCCGCCGGTGCGGCGTCGTTGGCGCGTGTCTCGCCGCGGTGGGGCTGCTGATCGGAAACGCCGGCTGCGACCAGCTTACGGAGACGGAGCTGCGCACCATCGCAGCCGGGAGCGCCACGACGACGACCGTGACGGCGGTCAACACGGCGTTTACGAGCTTTTTCGGCGAGCTGCTGAAGAACGCGTTGGGCGATATTTTCAAGGAAGTGTTCAACGTGCCGCCGACCTGAGCGGGCCGGGCGAGTAGATCGTCGTGCTCGGTTGGGATCGGCGCTGCGCGAGTCGCGCAGGCTTGGTATTATTCCGCCGTGTGGACGAGCAGTGATTGGCGCGGTCTCCTCGGCGTTGCCGCGATCATCGGCGGTATGCTCGGTCTGGGCGCGGTCATCCTCCCTATTCGAGACGCCCTAGAGCGCCGGCGGCTGAGGCTGCTGGAGGCGGCGGCCGAGCGGCTGGGCATGGCGTTCAGCCAGAAGGGCGAGCACATTATCGAGCAGCCGTTCGCCGCGCTGCCGCTCTTCTCGTTGGGGCGCGAGCGGAAGGCGACGGCAGTGCTGGCCAATCGGATGGTGCGCGGCGACCGGCAGACGTTCGTCTTTGACTACAGCTTCGTCACCGGGCATGGAAAAGGCCGCCATACGCACCGTCAAACCGTGGCCGCGGTCCGGCTGGGGCGCGACCGCGTGCCGCACTTCACGCTGCAGCCGGAGGGGCTCCTTCACTCCATTGCGGCGGCGTTCGGGTATGACGACATCGACCTTGGCTCGTCTCCGGAATTCTCGCAACACTGGCTGCTGCGTCGTCCGGACGAAGATGCGATCCGGCGGTATTTCGACGACCGGCAGGTGCATGCGCTGGAGGCGGAGCGGCCGCTGAACATTGAGGGCGGCGGGGAGTGGCTGCTCGTGTATCGGGCGGAGTCGCGCGTGGCGCCGGAGCGGATCGGGGAATTCATCGAGCAGGCGCGCGGGCTGGCGCTGCATTTTTCGCGGAGCTGAGCCGAGCCGTTCCAAATCGCCGGGCGTTTTGTAGTTCGTGATCGCGTTGACACTGCTGCGCCCGGCCTCTATACCAGCCGCGACCGTTCGTCGGTGTTTGAAAGGGACTCCGCGCTGCCGGCGTTTGGGCTGATGGGCGCGCTCATTCGGCGCCGGCGCCGCGGCGGACAAGCTCCACGAGGTGCAAGGATGATCTTCGGAAAAATGTGGCGGGCGCTTCAGGCGCAGCTCAACAAGCTGGCCAACCTGTTCTGGACGGCCGATCCGATCGCGCAGATGCAGTACGAATACGACCTGGCGGTCGAGCAGATGAAGACCGGGCGCGAGGGGCTGGAGCAGTATCGCGGGCTGGTGGAGCGCGTCACGGCGCAGGTCATCCGCGACAAGCAGCACGTCGCCAGCCTGGAGGCCAAGATCAAGGCGTATCTTCAGGCCGGCGAACGCGAAACGGCCGCCCGCTTCGCGCTGGAGCTTCAGAAGGCCAAGCAGGAACTGGCCGACAACGAGGCCCAGCTCAAGATGCACGAGGAGGCCTACAACAACAACCTCACCAAGATCAAGCACGCCAGCGGCAAGCTCGCCAAGGTCCGCCAGAACATCGCCAAGTACGACGCCGAACTGAAAATGAGCCGGGCCGAGGCGGAGATGGCGAAGGTAGCCGGAACGCTGAACGTCGATGTCACCACCGATTTCGGCCAGATCGAGCAGGTCATTCAGGACCAGATCAGCAAGAACCGCGGCAAGGCGCGCGTCGCCGCCGATTTGTCGAGCGACGGCGTGATCGACGTGAAGCGCGAGCAGGCGGCGGAGGCGGCCCTGGCGGACGTGGCCTTGCGCGATTTCGAAGTGCAGATGGGGCTGGTGACGCCGGATACGGCGAAGGTGTCGGCCGCTGCGAAGGAGCTGGGGCCAGCGGAAAAGGCCAAGGAAACGGCGTGATGCGAGAGCGCCGATACGGGTCAGAACGCGAAGCGCAAGCGAGCGCACGGTCAGAATGCGAAGCGCAAGCGAGCGCGGCCGGCGGTGGCGTTGAGGTCTGCTCACGGCTGCGCTCGCTTGCGCTTCGCGTTCTGACAATCGAGCGGCTCACACGGAGCGGCCGCTGATGGACGCCGAATCGCCGGCTGCGCGTTCAACGATGAGCCTCCCCGCCTGGTATCCGGGCTGGGCGGCATCGCTCGGCGAGGCGTATTTCGCGGGGACGTCGTGCGTTTTCCTGCTCCACGGCAATGTGCACGACTTGACGCCGCGCGAGCCGGCGGCGGCGGAGCGGTACTCCAGTCTTCCCGATTTCCTCGCCTCGCAGGTCTTCGGCAAGTGGGACATTGTCCTCAGCTACGACCTCGGCCGCGGGCTGAAGCCGATGCCCGGCGGCGACCCGGCGCGGCTTCAAGAAATGGTGAAGTACCTCACCGCCCGCGTGGGCGATCTGAACGCCGTCCCGCGCGATCCGGAGAATGTGCTGCTGCTGCTCGACCGGCTGCTGGAGCGGAATCTCCTCGAAGACGACGCCGCGAAGCGAAAGAGCATCGCGATCGTGCTGCCCTATGCCCAGTATCTCGTCCCGGCCGGCGACGTGGGCGGCATGGCTCGCGGACAGGGGGCGAACCTGGTTCGTCTGCTGAGCTGGGCCCAGAATCCTTATCTCAAGCGGCTGAACGTCGCGTTCGTGCTCATCGCCGAGCGGCTGCCTGAGTTGAATGATCGGCTCGTGCAGAATCCGCACGTCACGACCGTCGAAGTGCCCATGCCCGATCGGACCGCGCGGCTGGCGTTTGTTCAATCCGCGTCCGCCGGCGCGAAGCTGGAGGACATCGCCGAGTTCACCGGCGAGCAGCTCGCCGACGTGTCGAACGGCCTGAGTCTGGTCAGTCTCAACATCCTGCTCTCACAGGCCAGACAATCGGGCAGGAAGCTCGATGCCACGCGCTTTAAGCAGCTCAAGAAGGCGATGATCGAGCGGCAGTGCCAGGGCTTGATCGAGTTCATCGAGCCGCCGCATAAGCTCGACCTGCTGGTCGGCCAGGAAGCGGCCAAGAAGCGGCTGGCCGACGACGCGGCGCTGATCCTCAAGGGCCGGCTCGACACGGCCCCAATGGGATATCTCTTCTGCGGCCCGGTCGGCACCGGCAAGACGTTCCTGGCCGAGTGCTACGCCGGCTCGATCGGAATCCCGTGCGTCAAGCTGCTCAATTTCCGCTCGAAGTACGTAGGCGAGAGCGAGGCGAACCTGCAGCAGGTGCTGGGCGTGCTGCGCTCGCTCGGGCCGGTGGTCGTCATCATCGACGAGGCCGACGCGGCGCTGGGCGACCGCAGCAGCGGCGGCGATTCGGGCACATCGAGCCGCATCTTCAGCATGATCGCCAGCCAGATGGGCGACACGCGCTACCGCGGCAAGATCATCTGGATGCTGCTCACCAGCCGGCCGGACCTGCTGCCGATCGACCTGAAGCGCCAGGGTCGGGCGGAGGTGCACATTCCGCTTTTCTATCCGCAGGATGCGGCGGAATTGAAGGCGATGGTGCTGGCCATGGCGAAAAAGAACAAGGTGAAGCTGGCGGCTGACGCCGTGGACGTGCTGAAGCCGCAGCAGAACCTGAGCGGGTCGGACATTGAGAGCGTGGTGCTGGCGGCCAATCGGCTGGGGCTGGCGGCGGGGCGCGAAGAGGTGACGCGCGCTGACATTGAGGCGGCGTTTGGCGAGTTTGTGCCGTCGGCTCAGGGATTGGAGAAACAGTTGCAGGAAATCGCCGCTGTGCTGGAATGCACGCAGCTCTCGTTCTTGCCGAAGGCGTGGCGCGAGCAGGTGGAGAAGCCCGGCGGGCGCGGGTCGCTGCAGCATCGGTTGGTGGAGCTGCGCCGGGAGATTGAATCGTAGCGTCGGACCTCCGCGTCCGACGGCGTGTAGCCCGGCCGCCCCCGGCCGGGCCGTAGCACCGGCCCGTTGTGACCGACGGCGATTTGTTGAAAACTCTGAATGGAGCCTCAAATGGCAAAGAAGTCGGCCCCGTCGAAGAAACCCGCAAAGGTCGCCGCCAAGCCGGCAAGCCGCGCCGTCAAGCCCGCCAAGGCATCCCCGGCCGGCGTCTCAGCCAAGCGCCTCAGTTGGCTGGACGCCTCCGGCAAGTCTTCGCAGATCGACACCTACGCCAAGAACATGAAGTCATTCATCGACGCCATGGCCGATGGCAAAGTCGATCAGCATGAGGTCGCCGATCAGGAACGCCGCCTGGTCGCGCTCATGAAGAAACTGGAGCCGAAACTCGACGACGCCGCGCACGCCGCCGTCACCGAGCTGCTGTGCGAAATGGCCGTCTACGACCTGATGCAGGTGCTGCACTCGATGTACGCCGCCCGCCCGCAGACCGCGTTCCGCGGGTAGCGCCGCGCCGCCGCTCAGCGCAGCAATGCCAGCGCGTCGGCCACCGTCTCCGCTTGTTCGAAGAAGCGGTTCAGCCGAGTGGTTTCCAGCAGCCCCGCCAGGAAAGGCGGAGCGGCGGCGAGGACGATCCGCTGTTCCTGGACATTCGCCCGCGCCACGAGGTTGATCAGTTCGCTCAGTCCGGTCGAGCTGAGAAACACCAGCCCGCTCAGGTCAAGCACCGCCCGGCCGCCGCGCTGCGTCAGCGCCGCAGCCACAGCGCCGGCCGCGGTCTCGTCGCTGTCCGACACGCCGCCCAGTTCCCCTCGAAAGCGGAAGACGTAGATATCGTTGTGACGCTCGGTGACGATTTCAGCGCTCATGGGTCGTGATCCGCGGCACGGTGCGGTTCGATCTCAAAGTCCACAATAACCGGAAGGTGGTCGCTGGCAACCCGCGCCACGCGCGAGCGGCCCGCGTGCGCCGACAGTCGCTGCAGCGGCCCGCGGCAAAACACGCGGTCCAGCCCGCCGGTCGGAGCGAAGCTCGGGTAGCTGCGAATCGCCCACTTTGATCCGGGGCGGCGCGTCGTGGCACAACTGAAGCCCGCGGGTGCGAGCTGCCTCCGCAACAGCCCGCGCCAGTCATTCGTGTCGCCGGCGACGACGCACGCGTCGGATTCGTCCAGCGCCGCCATGTCCGGGCAGGTCAGCAGCCGTTGTACCTGCGTCCTTCGCAGCCCGGCCAGCAGGCTGAGATGGACGTTGAACACGTCGAGATAGTAGTGCCGACGGGCCGCGTCCGTCAGATGGATGCGCGTGTGCTGCGCCCCGCGGCGTTTTCGTCCGCCGATGGTCAGGTCGATGTTCCGCTGCCGGCCGATCGGAAATCGCGACAGCGTCGCGTTGCCGTAACGCCCCGTTTTCATGACCACGTTCATCCCGACCGCGCGGTAGTGATACTTCAGCTCCCGCCCCAGGTAGGACGCCAGGTCAAGGTGATCCGAGCGCGGATGCCCGCGATCCACCTCCTGCAGCAGGACGATGTCCGCGTCGTGCTCCTCCAGCACGGCCACGATGCGCTCCGGCGCGAACTTGCGATCCACGCCGATCGCCTTGTGAATGTTGTACGTCATCAGCCGGAAACGCATGCAGCGACGATGATAGGAACCGCGGTGCGGAGGGATCAAGGGATTAAGGGATAAAGGGATCAAGGGATCGAGGGATCGAGGGATCGAGGGACCAAGCCCCGCGCACCCTTTATCCCTTGATCCCTTTATCCCTTAATCCCTTGTTCCTATGCAGGCTTGTTCCTTCAATCTCCAGCGTCGCCCTCAGCGCCCGGTAATCCGTCTTACCGGTTCCGAGCACCGGAATCGCGTCCAGCCGCACGACGCGCGTGATGTTGTGCAGGGCCGAGAGCTGGGCCGCGCGGATGTGCGTGTTGGCCGTCTGGCGGTCGATGTCGCGCGTGGTGAACAGCACGATTTCCGGATGTTCTTCGCTGGCGGTGGCGTCGACGGCCAGCACCGGCCCCTCGTCGGATTCGCTCGCGAAGTGTTTTTCGAGCACCGCCTCGATCGCCGGCAGCGAGATCATCTCCCCGCCGAGCTTCACGAAGCGTTTCAGCCGGCCGCGGAACGTCAGGATGCCGCGCTCGTCCTCGCTCACCAGGTCGCCGGTGCGATACCAGTCCTTGCCTTCGCGACGCACAAAAGGCGACGCGACATCCGCGTTCAGATAACCCGAGAAAACGCTCGGCCCGCGCACCAGCAGCAGGCCCGTGCGGCCGGTCGGCACATCCTGCCCGCTGTCCGGATCGACGATCGCGTGCCGAAGCGACGGCAGAATCCGGCCGATCGTGCCAGGTATCGCCAGGTCCTGCGAGTGGGCCGACACGATCGGCGAGCACTCGGTGATCCCATAGCCCTCGATGATGACGGCGCTCGGGCACTTGGCCGCCAGCGCCTCGTACGTCCGCGGCGGGCATTTTTCCGCCCCCGTGACCGCGATGCGCAGCGACCGCAGTGCGTCGTCCGGCGCCGCCCGCACGATGCCGTACAGAAACGTCGGCGTGCCCATCAGCACGGTCGCGCGATACGCGCGGATGAGCTGCGCGATGACCGCCGCCTCGGTCGGGTTACTGTGATACACCGCCCGCAATCCCAGCAGCATCGGGAGAAGCGTCGTCACCACCAGCCCGAACGAGTGAAACGGCGGCAGAAAGCCGATGATGCAGTCGTCCGGCTGCAGGCGGACGAGCGTCACCACGTCGCGCAGGTTGGTCAGGACGTTCCGGTGCGTCAGCGGCACGGCCTTCGGCAGCGCTTCGGAGCCGCTGGTCAGCAGGATCGCCGCAATGTCCGGCGGTGTGGCCCGCTCCAGCTCGCCCCACGACAGCCGCGCCCGCGCCGCCGCGGCCAGCTTCTTTCCGGTCGAAAAACCCGCGGCGATCTTGTCGAGAAACGTGAGCCGCGGCATGATCGGCCCAAGATCGGTTCCCTGCATTTCGATCCGCGCCACAAGCGGCGCGACGGTGATGATGCGCTGGGCGCCGGTCACCTCGAGCGCATGGGCCAGGTTTCGCACGCCGGTCGTCCAGTTCAGCATCACCGGCGTTTTCCCCGCGAAGAGCGTCGCCAGGTAGACGACGTTGGCGGCCGCGGACGCGGGCAACATGATGCCGACGCGCTGGCCCGGCAGCGCCGCAATGTGCGGCCGAAGCAGCAGGATGCCGGTGATCACGTCGCGATAGCTCCGCACGCCGCCGAGCTGATCGGCGATCGCCGCGCGGCCGGCCGAGGCCCGTGCCTGAGCGAGAAAGACCTGCGTGATCGTGTCGCCCGGCGGAATCGCCGGTGGTCGCGTCGCCCGATGGCGCGACCAGCGGCGCGGCACGGGCTTCAGCTCGACCGCGCGTCCGCCGCCGGCCTGCCCGCGGGCCGCCAGCATCACGTCTCCGACGGTTTGCAGCGCCGCCACGTCGGAGACCTGCGAACCGAACTCGCGCGAGAGCCAGAGCAGCAGCTCCGCCCGCGCCAGACTGTCGAGATTCAGGTCGTGCGCCAGGCGGTCGCTGTCGCGGATCGCCGTGGCCCCGGCGGCCTGCTTCAGGTGTTCCAGCACAAGCTGCCGCGTCGTCTCGGGCACCTCCGCCGGCGATCCGTCGATCTGCACTTGCGGCGGATCGGGCAGCTCCCGCGGCCGGCTGCCCTGCCAGAAGTAGTAGGGCACGCGCGTCTGCGGCGGGGCATCCTCGTTGTAAAACCGCTCAATGTACGCATTAAGCGCCGTGCGCCCCTCGCGTCGCGGCAGGTCCGGCGGCTCAAACAGCTCGATCGACACGCGCCGCCGCGGCGTCAGGATCAGGCCGTTGGCCAGCGTGACGCCCACGCCGCGTCGCAGGCTGCGCGTGAAATCGGGCATTCTTCCTGCGCCGCAGCCGAAGCTGCTGCCCCAAAGCCCGCGTGTGCGAATCAGCACGATGCGCAGGTCGGGCAGCTCGCTGAGGATCATCTCGACGGCGCTGTTGCCGCGCAGGTCTTCCAGCCGCGTTCGGTAAATGTGTCCCGACGGATAGAGAAGGATGTTGTTTCCCGTCCGCAGCTCGTCGATGCACCCGCGGACGACCTGCTCGACCGCGCCTTTGGCCGCCGGCCCGTGATCAGCCATGCTCAGAATCGGCCGCACGCCGACGCGCCGCAGCAGCCAGCGGAACCCGGGCGTCTCGGTCTGCTCGCGGTCGGCCAGCGCGTGCGGTGCGAAATCCCGGTGCAGCACGGTCATGATGATGACCGGGTCGATCAGCGCGGGGTGGTTCGGCAGGAACAGAATCGACGAGCGGCCGCGCTGCCGCACCGCGTCAAGGCCGCTGACGCGGATGCGGTAGCGCAGCGAGAGAATCGCGCGGACGCCGCCTCGCAGCAGGGGGTCAATCACGCCGGCCTCCGTCGTCATCGTCGTCGCGCATCCGGCGCGACTCGCGGAGATGATAACTGGTCGTGCTCGACCGCAGGGGGCGTTCAGCGCAGCGATCCCACCCATCCGGGTCGGCATCAACTTAGTGGGTAGTTTTCAGGCGACCCTGGCTAACGGTCGCGTGTTCCAGACGCGCTCCCAGTCGCTGTTGAGGTGGGCGACGCGGAGCGAGAGGACGTTTTGGGATCCGGCCTTGGACCAGCGCATTCCGCAGCGTTTCATCCGCAGGGCGACCACGTGCTTGCAGGCCGCTTCGACCCGGCCCGAGCCGATGTCCAGGCCCATCTCTCGGAAGCGGTCGTAGGCCAGTCGATCGTCCTGGTTCTCGATGTAGGTGATCAGGGCTTGTAACGCCGCCCGCTTGTTCTTGGCGCGCGTGCCGCAGCGCTCGGCCTTCAACTGGTCGAGAATCGCGCGCACCTGCCCGTCCCACAGCAGCGTTTCGATCGATTTCACCCAGCTCGCCGTTTCCGGCGTTTGCTCGCCCCCCAGGGCCCGCCCGCAGGTCCACACGTGCTCCATCGCGTGATACCAGTCCACGATGCAGACCGCCTCTTTCAACAACCCGCCGATGTGCTCCCAGATCCACCGCGCCCCGTCGCCCAGCAGCACCACGCGCCGGGCCCGCTCCAGGCCGCAGCGACAGGCCAATTCCCAGACAAACGACACGAACGCCGCCGCGCCTTCAAACCGCACCCCGTAGCGCACTTCGCGATCCACGCCGGCGGGCTGGCCGGGCTGATCCCAATAGCACGCCACGCACTTGGCTTCGTGCCAGCCGTCCGCCTGGTGCACCTGCACGCCGTCCACGGTCACATAGAACGTCTCCGGCGACGCCTCCGCCGGCGGCGCTTTCCACTCCGCCATGGCCGCGGCCCGCTGCTGCTCCTGCTGCGCCGCCACCCCGCCCACCCGCTCCGTCAGCCGCTCAATCGTCGCTTCGCTCAGCCGCTGACCGGTCAGCGCGTGCAACGTGGACGCGGCGCTGGCAAACGTGTTCTCAATCCCCAAGAGCGCCGCCGCCTTCGCCAGACCGACGCTCTCGGCCCCCGCCCCCAACCCCACCCGCTCGTCGTACGGCAACGCCGACCGGCCGCAAGACCGGCAGCGGTAGTACGCACGCCGAATCCCGATCTGACCCATCTGCGTCGCAATCAGCTTGGGCCGCTGATCCACAAACCGCTGCGCCCCGCCGCACCCGCACACCCGGCTGGTTCCCTCATACCCCAGCTTCTGCCGCCCCAAATGAAGCTCGACCGCTCTTGCCCCGATCCGCCGAACCGCCTCCAGAACCGCCGTTTCCACCTGCGTCAGATCGTCCGACAGAATCGCCCCATCCTCCCCGCAAAACGCCAACACCTGCTCGGCAACGCTGGTAAGATCCACGTTTGGCCCTCCTTGGCCAATGGCTCGCTCAAACCCCACGCCATTGAAACCGAGGCCAGGGCCTTTGTCTTTTGCCCACTAAGTTGATGCCGACCCCAACCCTGCCGTGGACTAGATTTCGCTTGCTGCTGGGTCGCGGCCTCACGATACTGCTGGTCTCAGATCCTGGGTCGAGAACCGCCGCGAATGCCGTTGGGTTCGGGGCTGCCGCGCGAACGGCGACGGCGGCGAGGGCAAGCGATGCAACTCAATGAACCGGGCGAATTGAAGCAGCCTCGGTCCGAACCGCCGCCGGAGGCGAGCGCGGCTACTCCGAGCGAGGCCCCCGGCTCCGAGCTGCCGGAATTCCAGCGGCTAGCCGCGCTGCCGGCGTGGGCGTTGCGAGGCGCGGTGGCGCGGGCGCTGATTCGCGAGTTGATGTACCACTGGCCGCGGCCGTCACCGGCGCCGAGCAAGGCCGAAGGTGAGTTGATCGAGGTCATCCTGCTTTCGGTGCTGCAGACCGGCCGAAACAGGTTCATACTGGGCGATGGACTTCTCCTGCTTTGGGCCCAACGGCTTGCCGCGGCGTTCGGCCGCGACAACGACTTCTTTTCAATGCTGTACGGCGTCGCGAGCTTCCGGGGTCCGGAGCAGTCGCCGAACATCCTGCTCGCGCGACGTATCGAGTCGTTGTTCAAGCTGCGGTCGTTCGGCCGCAGGGGAACGATATGCGTGCGTCACGATTTGAACAGCGCGGAGTCGCTTGATGAGGAGCGCTTCTACAACCAACCGCTGTTTCCCAGCGCTCTCTGGCAGAAGATCTCGCGGGAATTCGAAGCGTGGGTATCTGGGATTTCGGCGATCAATTCGCGCCTGGCGGTCACGCTGGCTGCGCTGCGTTCCGGCGAGGGCGTGCCGTGGGACTCGTTCCGTGAGATCGTTGCCCGATGGGCCGAGGAGAACGGCGCGCCGCTTCCGGATGCTGAGTCCGGCACATCAAGCTCATCCGCAGCGCGCGGTGGAGGAACATTCGCGACCGTCCCTCCTTACACCGTCCACCCCTCCTTCGAATCTGACGTATCCCCGGTGATTGGAGCTGCGCCGACGCCTCCCGCCCAAGACGCCACGCGGACCGAGGCGCGCGCGATCTCGGATGCACCCCTCGACGACGACAGAGCTGATCGGCTCGATTTCGCGACCTACGCCGCCGCGCTTTCCGCGATCATCACGAATCCGGAGACGGCCACGCCATTGACCATCGCGATTCACGCCCCGTGGGGCGCGGGGAAGACGTCGCTGGCGAACCTCGTCAAGCAGCGGATCATCGATTCAATGCAGTTGGAGTTTGACCGGCGGCACGTGACCTGCTGGTTCAACGCCTGGCTGCACGACGACGCGCCGAACCTGGCGACGGCGCTGGCCGGGCGCGTCGCGCAGGTCGCGGATGAGCACCGGCCGTGGTGGCGGCGGATTTTCAATCCGCTGCCGACGGCGCTGCGATCGGCGGAGCGGCAGACGCGGGCTCGATTCCGGCGTCTGGCGGGCAGCGTCATCCTGGCACTTGCCGCCGCGGTCGCGGCCGTCTGGGTCGCGCCGCTGTGGACCGAGAGTGTGATTGCCCGAATCGGCGAATGGCTGAAGGCGTTCGCCAGCGACGACGCAGCCAAGCTCTCGGCGAAGCTCGGCATCTTCAGTTCGCTGGTCCTGGCGATTCAGGGTGCGCAGGCGCTGCTCAAGCACCTCTGGCCAGTTGCGAGCAGCGTGGCCGCGTATGTGCGCGATCCCGCGGGAGCGGCCGCGGGCGGGGCGCTGGCCGATGTCAGCCGGCAGCTTGGCGAACTGATCCGGCAGGCGACGCCGGGGGGCGGCCGGTTTGTCGTGTTCATCGATGACCTGGAGCGCTGCCAGCCGCCGCGGCCGGTTGATGCGCTTGAAGCGGTCAACCAGCTTCTGGACCACGAGGGCGTAGTGACGGTGATTCTGGCGGACATGGCGGCGGTCTGCGCGACGGCGGACCTGAAGTACGAAAAGCTGGCGAAAATCTACCATCCGACGGCAATGGACCCGGTCGCCGCGCAGGCTCGCGGCGGATCGTTCGGCCGGGCGTATGTGCGGAAGATCATTCAGTTGCAATTTGAGCTGCCGGCGATTCGGCGTGCCAGCGCAAAGGAAGATGAAGCACTGCTGAGAGCGATCACGCAGGAGCGGCCGCCAACGACTTGGCCCTCGAGCGACGCCGCGCGCCGGACGCGGCGATCACTTCTCTCAACGATCGAGCGTGCTCGGCCGGTCCGCGGGCTATTGGAGGTGATCCGCAACCCTCCCGCTGATCTACGCTTGCCGGCCTGGGCCCGCGTACTTTGGGGCATACCGATCTCGGTCTGGCGCCAGGTTCCGCGTCTCCCCCTCAGCCGCGCGCGCCGTTTCGCCTACGCTGTGATTGCCGCGGTGATTCCGACGGGATTCATCTGGCTCGCTTTCAGATTACTTCCACGCGCAAGTCCCAACGGCGTATCAGGTTTGTTCGTCCTGGCTGCCTTCATTGTTGCGATCCCGTGGGTATTCACGCCGGCAGGCGCTCTGCTCCAGGTCCTGGAACGCCGCCGCGAGAAGCGCTATCGCGCACGGCGCGAGTTCGAACTCGCGGACAGGCTGGCCCAGACCAAGCTCGCCAGCCCACGAGAGCAGGCCGACGCCGTGCTCCGACAGGATCCTGCACTGCTGGAACTTGATCGGCAGCTTATCGAACGCAACGTGGAGCGCGCTCTGCTCTCGGATTCGAAGTTGCTCAACGCCGCGCTGGAGGAAATGCAGCCCTATCGCCCTCCGACGTTGCGCTCGACCAAGCGAATCCTCAATCACCTCCGCCTGAGCCTCTTCATCGCCGATCGGCGCGGCATGTTGAAGGATGATCCGCGGGCCGTCGCGCGGCGGTTCGGCAAGTGGGTGACGCTGACGGAGCGCTGGCCCGAGCTGGCGCGCGTGCTCAGCATGCGGCCGGCCCTGATGCGAGAGCTGGAGACGCTGGCCGTCGCGCCGCCGGGCGAGGCGGTTGCACAGCGCCCGCGGCGGGAGGCGGCGTTACGCAAACGCGTGAATGAGCTGGCCGGCGGCTTGGGCGAGGATCATGATCTGCGGGCGCTGCTCGCGACGCCGACCCGACTGGGGGATGCGCTGGTGAGTTTGCTCACGTATACGCCGCTTGCGTTGGCGGCGGCCGGTGCAGAAGGCAAGAGAGAAGCGTCGTCAGTTTCGTAGGCTGGGCTGAGCTCGCGAAGCCCAGCCTTGGCGCGCGGCGCGCCGCCCTCGATTCTGGCTGGGCTTCGGGTACTCAGCCCAGCCTACGCGCTGAGCCCAGCCTACGCGCTCAGCCCAGCCTACGCGCTACGCGCTACGCGCTCAGTTTCGTAGGCTGGGCTGAGCTCGCGAAGCCCAGCCTTGGCGCGCGGCGCGCCGCCCTCGATTCTGGCTGGGCTTCGGGTACTCAGCCCAGCCTACGCGCTACGCGCTGAGCCCAGCCTACGCGCTGAGCTCGCGAAGCCCAGCCTACGCGCTACGCGCTACGCGCTCAGCCTACGCGCCGCCCACGCTTTCCGCGGATCGATGATCGCCGCGTTTGAGCGGTGGGCACGGCCCACCCTACACTGCCAAGCTGGTGGGCGGCGCCCACTCTACGATTGGTGGGCGGCGCCCGCCCTACATGGAAGGAAATCAACGTGGCGAACTCACGGACGAAACGCACCGCGGCCGGCAAGCGCGACCGCGGCAGCGCCGGCAAGAACATCGAAAAACTGGCCAGCGACGTCGTCGGGCTGATTCACAAGAAGACCGACCCCTTCGTCGACATCCCCTCGCGCACGCTCAGCAACGTCAAATTCAACGAAAAACGCGGCATCATCGAGATGCTCGATGGCCGACAGCGGCGCTCGTTCTTCAGCCTGCTCGGCCGTCGCGGCGGCGAAGGCTCGCAGGCTAAGAAATTCATGCAGACGCTCAAAGTCGCGGAGGTCTGCAAGCGGCTGATCGACGAAAACATCAGCACCAGCCTGCGTGACGTGTTCTACAACCTGAAGGTGCCGGTGAAGGGCAGCAAGGAACTGATCTTCTACGACCAGGAGGAGAGCGACCCGATTCTCGAAGACGTCGAGGTGTCCGTGAACGCGCTGCGCGAGGAGCTCGGCCTGCACGCCGAACCGAAGGGCGCGATGGTCGGGCCGATGACCATCATCGACAGCGGCGACACGATCGATCTGACCGCGGTCGGCTCCGGCGGCTGGCAGGTGCCCAGCATCGTCGAGCCGGATGTGATCCAATTCAAGAAGAACAACGCCGAGTTCATTCTGCTGATCGAAAAAGGCGCGCAGTGGCAGCGCTTCAACCAGGATCGCTTCTGGGAAAAACACAAGTGCATGATCATCCACGGCGGCGGCCAGCCGCCGCGCGGCGTGCGGCGGCTGATGCACCGCATGAACGCCGAGTTGAAGCTGCCAGTGTACGTGCTGGTGGACAACGACCCGTGGGGCTACTACATCTACAGCGTCGTCAAGCAGGGATCGATCAACCTCGCGTTCGAAAGCCAGCGCATGGCGATCCCCGCGGCGCGTTTCATCGGCATGAGCAGCTACGACGCCGACAAGTTCCAGATTCCGCCGCAGATTCCGATGCAGCTTGAAGAGACCGACGTGCGGCGCGCGAAGGAAATCCTGGAATATCCGTGGTTTCAGAGCAAGGAGTGGCAGAAGGAGATCAAGCACATGCTGTCGCTGGGGGTGAAGCTGGAGCTGGAAGCCTTCGCGGCGAAGGGGAATTTTCGGTACATCACGAGCGAGTATGTGCCGAGGAAGATGAGGGAGAGGGATTGGCTGGATTAGTCTGGATTAGTCTGGTTTTGCAGGCGCTGAAAGGCTGTGGCACCAGTATCACACTACTGTGGCACCGGTTTCCAACCGGTGCCGGCGGCGATACGTTGGGGTGTGGCCATCTATTTTGGCAAGCGCGAAATGGCAAGCTTTTCGCCCGGAGGGCGCACGTTCGTTGCCAGGGACTTTAGTCCCTGGGCGATGGGACCTCTCGAGTATATCCCGCCCGGAGGGCGGACGAAGCGGCCGAGTTTCGTCCTCCCTCCGGGCGGAAATGCAGTAGCGGCGCCTGGTTGCCAGGGGCTCGAAGCCCCTGGCAACGAACGTGCGCCCTCCGGGCGAAGAGCGGTTGCAAGAACCGGTGGCCACATCGATACGTCGTCGGTCACGGAGGACCGACGCTACGGTTGTGTGGCGGCCTGTTACAATGAGCTGATTGAGATATCGAAAAATCGGAGCACGTTCATGCCGCGAACCGATTGGAAACAGCGCGTCACCGTCGATCCCGACGTGCATCACGGCGATCCCTGCATCGCCGGAACGCGCGTGCCGGTCGCGATGATCGTCGGCAGCTTGGCGGACGGGCTGACGGAGGAGGCCGTGCTCGCCCAGTATCCGCAACTGAAGAGCGCGGACATTCGGGCCGCGCTGGCGTACGCTGCCGAGGTTCTGCGGCAAGAGCCGCTCCTGCCGCTTGCTCCGTGAGATCGTGGCAACAACGCAGCGCCGAAATCGCGACTCGTTTCAATCGGCCAAGCCATCTACACCGAGTTCATCGCATGAAGCATGCCGAACGCCAACGCGAAATGAGGTTTGGCGGGTGCCTGCGAGCGTCAGGAAACGCAGCGGCCTCGTGCGGAAGGAAAGGTGAGCCGTCTCATGCCGAAGCAGACAATGCCTGCCGAAGAGCGCACACGGGGCCGAATGAAAAGCGTCTACAACACTCAAAAGCTGGACGCTGACGGATGGGCCGATTGGGGGATATATACGGCGCATGTTGTTCACGGATTGATTGAGGAAGTCGCATCGCTCCGAGCCACACTGGTTGCCGAAGGCGTTGATCTTGGGCCGGAACGCGACCCATTCGAGACGTAATCACATGTCGATCCCGATGCGCTATCTGGCGCTTCTATTGAGTTGCTTTTCAGCCGCGGGCTGCACACGCGTCGAGTCCCGCGTCACGGCGTACCTGTCGCATGAATTGCCCTTCCCAGTGCCCACAGAGACAAGCACAGTAGCCGTGATCGCGAAGACCACACCGGAAGAACCGCTGCTTGAGCGTGAGGTCGGCAGGAAAATCGAAGCTCTGCTGCGACAGCGGGGTTACAGAATCAACCCGGTAGGAGAGGCGAACCACGTGCTGTTCGCGTACTTCGCGATCGATTCGGGGAACACCGTGAACGGAACATATAACGCGTACGTACCCGGCGGGACTGCGTACACGAACGTGTACACAAGCACGGGACAATGGGCGACTGCCACCACGCGGCTTCCTGGTCGGACGGAGCAACGGTCGTACTCGTACACGTTTTTCACACGGTATCTTGGCGCGACGCTTTACGATCACAAGCGATTCATCGCTTCTACCGCCGAGAAGAAGGACGACGCCGTGGTCTGGCGCGCGACGACTACGAGCGCCGGCAGCAGTTCGGACTTGCGATCCGTGATCGACTATCTGCTCGTGGCAACATTCGAGCATTTCGGAAGCGACACGGGCAAGCAAGTTAGAGAAACGCTGGGTGAGGCGGACAAGCGCGTGAAGGCGCTACGCGAGAGCGTGCAGGCCCCTCCGGACGCCGGTTCCGCCAAGTAAGTTCCCTTCGTGGCTCCGTGGCTGTGTGGCTTCGTCGCTCCAATCACCGGCAAGATGCTGGTGCATCAAGTGCTGACTAGCGATACTCAGGTCACGGGCGAGCGACAACAACGATGAAGAAAGCGACAGCAATCATGAAGAACAGGAAGAGCCGTTCGAAGGAAGGAAAAGGAGGAGACTCCCCCTCTCGGTTGAAAGTTGCGAGCATCAAGAACACGTCGGCGCGAGCCACGACAATGAAGCTGTACAAGTTCCGACCGCTTGGTGATGATTTGTCATTCTGCCGCGCCAAGGAGATTCTTCGAACTGGTCAATTCTGGTGTTCGCGGTTCTGGGAGTTGAACGATCCGATGGAGGGAGTCTATTCGTTCCCTGCCGCTGATAAAGTTCGAATCGAAGACTTGTTCTCAAACAAGGCGCGGCGCGTGATCTGCTCGTTCTCCGGTCCGGAAGCCTTCTCGAATCCCGTGATCTGGGGCTACTACGCCAACGGCTTCAAGGGCATGGCGATCGAAATCGAAATGTCGGCTGACGAAGTCCAGAAGATCAAGAAGATGACGTATGCGAAGGATGTCGCCGAGTGGTCGAAAACGGATGGGGCCAACCGCGTCACGAAGATTCTGACGACCAAGCTGAGTCGATGGAAGCACGAGGACGAGTATCGATATCTCTGTAACTCGGTTGAACCCGTAGAAAAGCGAATTGGCAGAATCACCACGGTCCACTTCGGCGACCCATACGGAATGACCGTCAATCGCTGTCAGATCATTGAGAAATCAACAGAGCTGCGTGCCTTCCTTGCCTATCGATCAGAACTCCAATCATTGGCGAAGTCCAAGGACATCGCTTGCAGTTTCGTGACCGTGTCAGTTGGGAAAGTCACAGCCAATTGTCCGACGAACGCTGACGAGCGATACTCAAGCGGGTAGGGCAGGTCGCGGCCGGTTGCGACCTGCCGCGTTCGCCGAGGTTGGCGCAGCAGTGAACCATCGGAGCGTGACTCATGTTTGATCGCATCGCCACCAATCCGGCCGTTCTCTCCGGCAAGCCGTGCATCAAGGGCACGCGGATTAGCGTGGAGTTCATACTCGAGTTGGTTGCCTCTGGCGCGAGCCGGGCGGACATCCTCCGTGCCTATCCGCACCTGGTGACTGAGGACGTTGAGCAGGCGTTGCGCTACGCGGCCGAATCGCTGAAGAACGACGTCGTGCTCACCGCCGAGGTCGGTCCGTGAAGCTCCGCGAGTTCGGCCTGTTGACGAACGAGAACATCCCTGCCACGGTCGTCGATTGGCTGCGCGAAAGCGGATTTAACGTCGTTACGGCGTTCGATGCTCGGCGCGTCGGCGCCGAAGACCGGGCGGTGTTGCAGCGTGCGGCGGGTGAGCATCGGATCGTCGTTACGCACGACGCCGATTGCGGCAGGCTTGCGATCGCCGCGGGGGAGCCGGTTTGCGGCATTCTCTACCTCCGTCCCGGCCACATCGAGGCGGCTTTCACGATCGCGAGCCTGGAGGCGTTGGTGAATCTGGATCCAGACGTCGCACCACCGTTTGTGATCGTGGCTCGCCGCGCTGGCGCGCGCGTTAGTATCCGGGTGCGGGCGATCGTGTGACCGAGGCCGCTGGAAGTTTCGGAGTCTCGTAGTAGTCTCGTAGTCTCGTAGGGTAGGTTGAGCGAAGCGAAACCCACCACTTCTGCCACCGCCATTCGCCGGTGGTGGGTTTCGCTTCGCTCAACCCACCCTACCACTGCCACTTGGCGGGCGCTTTCTCGCGGAGCGCCCTGCGTGATACACGCGCGTGGAAATTCCCCTTTTCTCCGGTTCTAATCCCGCTCGTCTCGTACGGAGAAGACGATGCTGCTTTCGCCCGCCGTGTTGTTGCCGTCGCTGGTACTGGTGATGCCGCTGATCCAACCGCCTGGGGCCGACGCGAAGCCTGAGCCGACCGGATTCCTGTTCAAGACCGTGTCGATCGGCACGGAAACCTACAACTACAGCGTCTACGTCCCGCCGGAGTACGACGCCGACGCCGCCTGGCCCTGCGTGCTCTTTCTGCACGGCTCCGGCGAGCGCGGCTCGGACGGGCTTCTCCAGACCGAGGTCGGCATCGGCTCGGCCATCCGCCGCAATCGCGCCCTGATTCCGGCCATCGTGGTCATGCCGCAGTGCCGGCCGGGGATGACGTGGACCGGTCCGATGGCGGAGATGGCGCTGCGCTGCGTGGAGGAGACCTCGCGGACCTACCACCTCGACCCCGACCGCATCTACCTGACCGGGCTGTCGCTGGGCGGGCACGGGGCGTGGTTCATCGCCGCGCGCATGCCGGACGCCTTCGCCGCGATCGTGCCGATTTGCGGCTTCGGCGAGCCGAAGGAAGTTGCGACGCTGACGAAGATGCCGTGCTGGTGTTTCCACGGCACCGCGGACGAGGCCGTTCCGGTGCAGCGCTCGCGCGACCTGATCGAGGCGGTCAGGAAGGCCGGCGGTGATCCGAAATTCACGGAAATCGAAGGCGGCCCGCACAACGTCTGGGATCGCGTGTATGGCGATCCGGAGATGTGGAAGTGGCTGCTGACGCAGCGCCGCGGACCCTCGGCCGCGGCGCCGGCGCCGGAGTTGAAGCCCGCGCGAAAGAAGAAGTGACGCGCCGGAACTTCGCGAGGCGCGGGTGGGGAGCGGAGCCGCGCGCGTAAGCAAGCGGTTCCTGGGACACCGCTCCCTCACGGTCGCGGCTCGGAAAGCAGAATCGCTCCCTCACGGTCGCGGCTCGGAAAGCAGAATCGCTCCCTCACGGTCGCGGCTCGGAAAGCAGAATCGCTCCCTCACGGTCGCGGCTCGGAAATAGGAGCCGCACCCCGCCGACGCGGCCCGGGCCCCGTCCCGCGCCGATAGAGTATCTGCATGAGCCCATCCGCCGCGCGTTCCGCCCGCGCCCGCGCCTACAGCTCGATCGGCAACGTCGGCCACGGCTTCGACGTCTTCGGACTCTGCGTCGATGCGATGTTCGACGAGGTCGACGCGAGCCTCAGCGGCGGCTCGTTGTCGCTGACGATGGACGTCGCGAGTGAAATTCGCGCGTGGCTCGATCCGCTGGCAAACACCGCCGGCCGCGCCGCCGACGCGCTGCTTCGAGACTGCGGAATCGACGCCGGCGCTTCGCTGCATGTTCGGAAAGGCACACGCTCCGGCAGCGGCCTGGGTTCCAGCGCCGCCAGCGCCGCGGCCGCGGTGGTGGCGCTCGACGCGCTTTTCGGACTTCGCCTGCCGCGCAAGCGGCTGACGCTCTACGCCGCCGAAGGCGAACGGGCGGCGGCGGGCGCGGCGCACGTGGATAACGTCGCGGCGGCGATCTACGGCGGCTTTGTGATTTTCAGCCCGGACGATCCGCCGCAGGTGTTTCATGTGCCATCGCCGCCGGTGCGCTTCGTGCTCGCGTTGCCGGAGATCGAGGTGAAGACCAGCGCCGCGCGGGCGGTTGTGCCGAAGGCGCTGGATGTCTCGGATTATTCCCGCGGGGCGGCGCGGGCTGCGATCACGGCCGCTGCGCTGGAGCGCGGCGACGTTGCGGGCTTCGCCCGCGCCGTCGAAGGGGCATTTCAGGAAACCGCGAGAGCAAGTCTGATTCCTGGATTCAACGAGACCTGTGCGGCCGCTCGTCGAGCCGGCGCGCTGGCCGCATTCATGAGCGGCGCCGGGCCCGCGATTGCGGCCGTCGTCGATGATCCGGCGAAGGAAGGCGCGGTCGGCGACGCGATGCGAGCGGCGCTGGCCGCGGTGGGTGTTGACTCGGCGACGTTCAGCGCCGGCGTCGGACCGGCGGCGCACTTGGTGGAGGAGCGGGCTTGATTCAACGGTGCATTCAGTGCGGCGCAACGTATCCGCTTGAACGGGTCCTCTACACATGCGCGGCGTGCGGTGATTTGTTGGAGATCGCGGTGGACGCGGAGGACGTGAGGCGGTTGCCGACCGGCGCGGCTTCGGGAGAGGTGGCTGGCGGACCACGGCCGGCACGGGGGCCGGCCACTACCTTGGCGGCGGGCAGCGCCGGTGCTGCCGGCGGGGTCTGGCGGTATGCGGCCGCGTTGCCCGTTGAGGCGGCGCAGGCGATTTCTTTGGGCGAGGGTGCAACGCGACTGCATCGCTGCGAGCGGCTGGGTCGCGAGCTGGGCGTCGATGCGCTGTACGTGAAAACCGAAGGCGACAACCCGACGGGTTCGTTCAAGGATCGCGGCATGACGGTCGGCGTCACGCAGGCACGGCGGATCGGCGCGCAGTCGGTCGCGTGCGCGTCGACCGGCAACACGTCGGCGTCGATGGCGGCGTACGCGGCCAAGGCAGGGTTGGAGGCAGTCGTGCTGGTGCCCGACGGCAAGATCGCGATGGGCAAGCTCGCCCAGGCGGTCGCCCACGCGGCGCGGATCGTGCAGATCGCCGGAAATTTCGACGACGCCATGCGGCTTGTTCAGGAATTGTCGAGCGGCGACGGCCGGACGTACCTGCTGAACTCGATCAACCCGTTCCGGCTCGAAGGACAAAAGACGCTCGCGTACGAAGTGTGCGATACGCTCGGCGACGCGCCGGACACGATCGTGCTTCCGCTCGGCAACGCCGGCAACATCAGCGCGATCTGGAAAGGCATTTGCGAGTTCCACCTCGCCGGGCGAATCTCGCGTCGCCCGCGAATGATCGGCGTGCAGGCGGCCGGGGCGGCGCCGCTGGCGGCATTCCTTCGCGGCCAGTGCCGTGAGCCGAGGATGGCCGATCCGGAGACGATCGCCAGCGCCATTCGCATCGGCGCGCCGGTGAGCTGGAAAAAGGCGGCCGCGGCAATCACCGATTCGCGCGGCTCCGCCGAGTCGGTCACGGACGAGGAAATCCTGCGGGCGCAGCGCGACCTGGCGCGGCTCGAAGGGCTGTTTGTCGAGCCCAGTTCGGCGACGCCGATCGCCTGGCTGCGCCGCGAGCGGCCGACGGGGCTGGGGACGGTTGTGTGCGTGGCGACCGGGCACGGGCTGAAAGACCCGGATGCGGTGTTGCGCGAGGCCCCGAACATCACGAAAGCCGGGGCGACGCTGACCGAGCTCCGCTCGGCGCTGGGCTAGTGTTCCGTCACACGGTGGTTTTCTTGCGGGGAGCATCGGCGTCTCGCCGGTGCGCACCGGCGGGACGCCGATGCTCCCCGAGGTTGGAGCAGGCGCCAGACCCTTGGGAGACGTCGGACGCGGAGGTCCGACGCTACCGTCGTGCGACCGTCGCCGCCGGCGCGGCCTGTTTCAGCCGCGGCGGCGGCGGGTCGGCGCTTGACGCGCCCGCCCGTCTGAGGGCATCCGAGACCACGCCCGACGTGAGGACCTCCGGCAGCACAATCGCCGTCTCCGGCTTCCCGGCCGGCACAACGATATTCAGCGGCACGCCGTTCTTTCCAAACTCGCGAAGCTGCGCGAGGATCGCGGCGTCCTTCTTGGTGAAGTCGGCCTTGAGCGCGATGATCTTGTCGCGCGCGAAACGGTTTTCGATCGGCTCGGAGTGCAGCACCAGCTTCTTGTTGGTCTGGCAGGTCAGGCACCAGGCGGCGGTGAAATCGACGTAGACCGTGTAGCCGTCGCGCGACAGGTCCTGATCCAGCCCCGGCCGCCAGTCGTACCAGACAATCTGCGACGACGCCGGCTCCGACAGCCATCGGAAGCTCACCCACCAGCCGGCGGCGAGCACTGCCGCCGACGCAGCGTGAATCGACACGCTTCGCACGGCGCTGTCGCTGAGTGTGACCTTGCCGATCGCCCAGCAGGCGACGCCTACAAAACCGAGAAACGCGATGGTCGAAATCAGCGTCGCCGCCGGCACCATTTCTTTCAGAATCGTCAGCAGCCAGACGATCGTCGCCAGCAGGACAAAACCCATGATCTGCTTGAACGTGACCATCCACTTGCCGGGCCGGGGCACATAGCGCAACCATTTCGGAAACGCCGTCAGCAGCACATAGGGCGCCGCCAGGCCGACGCCGACCATCATAATCCCCGCGCCGGCCACCAGCGGCGGAAGCTGAACCAGCACTCCGACGGCCGAGCCGAGGAACGGCCCGACGCAGGGCGTCGCCAGCGCGGTGGCCATGATGCCGTTCAGAAACGCCCCGCCGTAGCCTTCGCGCGTGGTCGCGGCGCCGGCGACGTTTTCCACGACGCCCGGCAGGCGCAGCTCGAACACGCCCAGCAAGCTCAGGCCGAATGCGAAGACGGCGGCGATCAACCCGATGATGTACTCGGGCTTCTGCATCAGGCTGCCCCAGGCCGTCTTGCCGGTGACCATGAAGACCGCGAGAACCGCGAAGCTGGCCAGAATGCCGGCGGCGTACACCAGCCCCATTCGCAGAATGCGGCCTGGCTCGTCCTGGGCCTGCTGCATGAAGCTGAAGATCTTCAGCGAGAGCACCGGCAAGACGCAGGGCATGATGTTCAGAATCGCCCCGCCCAGCAGCGCGCTCAGGAAGACCCACCAGAGCGACATGGCGCCGCCGGCGGCCTGACCGCTGACGTCGATGATCTGATTGAACCGGGTTGCGGCCGCGCCGCCTGACTCGCCCGCGCCGCCCGACGCTGTCGCACCGTCGTCGCCGGCCGAGGCAACCGTCGGATTCGCGATCGGATCGTCGCTGTGCGTGACGACCGGGATCACGGTACCCGTTGGAGACGCGCCCGCGGCGCCGGGCGTTTCCGCCTCAAACCGGACGATCGCTTCGGCCGTCTCCGGCGCGTAGCACTCGCCGCGATCGTTGCAGCACTGGTACGAAAAGAGCACGCGCAGATCGACCGGACCCGCGGGGAACTTCTCATCGCTGATGGAGATCGGCGCGGTGACCTTGAACTCGCCAGCCTGCTCGCGGACCGTGCCGAAGACCTTGGTCTGGTGGATTTGAGCCTTCGGCCAGCGCTGCTCGCCGACCTTCACGCCGTCGAGCGATTCGATGTAGAGCCGCGACGCAATGAGCTCCTTGCTGCCGGGGTCGCGGTCCTGAACGTGGTGGCCGGACTTGACCTTGATCGTCGCAACCAGCTCCGCCGTGTCGTTCAGGCCGAGTTTGCGCTTCGAAATCTCGATGCGGCTGCCTTCGAGATAGGGCGCCTTGGCGATCGGCGGCGGAAGCGCGTCCCGGGCTTTCTTGAAAACGTCGGCATTCACGGGTGGGCCGAGCTCGCTCTTCACCGGCAGGGAGAGCGTCGGGCTCAGCTCGACCGGGACACAACCCTTCTCGTTTGCGCAAGCGATGCCCTCGACCCGCGCCCGAATCTGAACCGGCTTGCTCGCGTCGGCGTTGGCCGCCAGCTCGACCGAGGTCAGCAGGATCAGCTTGTCCGCGAAGCCAAGGTACTCGAAGCCCTCAAACACTCCCAACTCGGGAACTGGAAAAGCGATCGGCCCGAAAGTCGCGCCGGGCGTGGCTTCGAACGAAACCAGCGTCGGCGCGCCGGCCGAAAGCTGGATCGGGTGGTACATGTGCCAGTGCTTTTCGATGCTGATTTCGATCGCCAGGTCGGCGCGCGTCCCCGGGGCGATGACTTCATGGGCGGCGATGAGCCGGGCGGTGATTTTCGGCGCTGCGGAGGCCGGTGCGGGTTGCAGAAGCGTCAGGATCGGCAGGAGAACGGCTGCGAACATCTTCACCTCGGCGGCGCGCCGACACCGCGGCGTGCATGGATTCAGATGCGATGAACACTTCATGGTAACCAACCCAACCCGAACCGCTATTCCGAGCGACCGATAATTGCCGCGCGGAGTGTTCCCATTTTTTCGTGCGGCGGTATGAGCGTGTGGTTCCAGCGCGGAGACACGGCGGCGTCTTTCCGAACCCGCCGCGCCAACCGGCGGGGTGACAATTGTCAGTGATCGTCGCCCGACAGGCTGCAGAGGTCACCCCGCCGCTTGGCGCGGCGGGTTCGGACGGATCGCCACCTGAAACCGGATGCGCCCCCCGGCCGCTGTCTCCCGACATCGTCCGTTGCAAATCACGCCCTCTGGCATAAAATGCGGAATTCGACGCAGAAATCGACCTCGCCGGGCGACAGTCGAGAGTCCCCGGGCCGGAGTAAATAAATGCACGCCGAAATGAAGCGCCTCGGAATCGTGGTCGGGGGCGGCCCGGCGCCGGGCATCAACGCCGTCATCAGCGCCGCCACGATTCAGGCCATCAATATGGGCTTCACCGTCATCGGCTTTTACGACGGCTTCAAGTGGCTGGCCTCCGACCGCTTCGACGCCCCCGTGCACGCGACACGCCTCGATATCAACGGCGTCGCCCGCATTCACTTTGACGGCGGGTCGATTCTGCGCATTTCCCGAACCAACCTGCTCGACGAAGAGAGCCTGAAAACCAGCCCCGTGGTCCGGCCCGATCCGGAGAAAGTCCGCCGCGTGATCGCCAACCTGCGCGAGCTGGGCGTGGGCTATCTCCTGGTCATCGGTGGTGACGATACGGCCCTCTCCGGGCGTTTCATCGGCGAGGCCGCGGGCAAGGCGATCAAGGTCGTGGCCGTTCCCAAGACCATCGACAACGACCTGCCGCTCCCGCATAACCTGTCGACCTTTGGCTTCTCGACCGCCCGCTTCATCGGCACCGGGCTGGTTAAGAACCTGATGCGCGATTCGCAGACCACCGGCCGCTGGTACCTGATCACCTGCATGGGCCGCCGGGCCGGGTCGCTGGCCTTGTCGATCGGCCAATCCGCCGGCGCGACATTGACGCTGATTCCCGAGGAGTTCCAGGATCACACCACGGTCCAGCAAATCGCGGACGTGCTGGAAGGCGCCATGTTGAAGCGCAGCGTCATGGGCCGGCCCGACGGCGTGGCCCTGATCGCCGAGGGACTGGCGTACAAGCTGGGCGACCGGGCCGAGCTGGAGCGACTGCTGGGCCGCGAGGTGCCGATGGATGCGGCCGGGCATCCGCGCCTGGCGGACGTCCCGCTCGGCGAGCTGCTCCGCAAAGAGCTGGAACGCCGCGCCAAGTCCCGATCCGAGAAGTTCAGTATGGTCACGCACATGCTCGGGTACGAGCTCCGCTCGGCCGACCCGACGCCGCACGACATGGGCTACTGCCGCAGCCTGGGCTACCACAGCATCCGGCTGTTCACGGACGGACAGATGCCGGATGACGGGGCGGTGCTGGTCACGCTGGTGAACGGGAACCTGCGGCCGATGCCGCTGAAGGAGCTGATCGACCCGGCTACCAACCGCATTCGCACGCGCGAGGTGGACATCCGCTCGGACGTGTATGAAGTCGCCCGGGCCTACATGATCCGGCTGGAGCGGCGCGACCTGGAAAGCCCGGAGATGCTGGCCAAGCTGGCAGCCGCGGCGAAGATGCCGATCAGCGACTTCCGGCAGCGATACACGCGCGCCGCGCTGCGGCGGTGGGAACTGGACGAGGCCGGCGCCGCCGCAACGGCGCAGCTCGTCACGCCGGCGGCGGGGACGAAACAGGCCGTGGCATAACACGCAGGATCACCGTGACGGCACCTGGCAACGCTGAAAACGTCGGCGCCGCGTTCGCCGAAATACACCCGCCGCTTTCGGAGAGCCAGGCCGCGGTCGAGGCGGCCCGCTGTCTTTATTGCTACGACGCACCCTGCACGCGCGCCTGCCCGACGCACATCGACATTCCGCGTTTTATCCGCCAAATTCTGCACAGAGACCCGATCGGCGCGGCGGGGACGATCCTGGCGGCGAACATCTTCGGCGGCTCGTGTGCGCGGGCGTGCCCGGTCGAGGTTCTGTGCGAGGGGGCGTGCGTCGAAAACACCCACCTGAAGCTCCCGATCAGGATCGGCGCCCTGCAACGCTTTGCGTGCGATACGGCACACGAGATCAGCACCGGCTTTTTCGAGGCGGGGCCCGACACCGGCCGCAAAATTGCAATCACCGGCGCCGGGCCGGCGGGCCTGACCTGCGCCCATGAGCTGCGAAAACGGGGCCACGCGGTGACGATCTTCGAAGCCCGCGCGCTGCCCGGAGGGCTGAACACGGTAGGAATCGCGGCCTACAAGATCAGCACGGAATTCGCACTGGCGGAGGTGCAGCGCGTGCAGGCCATCGGCGGCATCGACTTGCGCCTCGCTTCACCGATCGACGGCTCGAAACTCGCTGAGTTGCTGAACCAGTTCGATGCCGTCTTCCTGGCCGTCGGCCTCGGCCGGACGGCCCCGCTGCACATCCCCGGCGAGCAGGCGGCCGGCGTGCTCGAATCGCTGGATTTCATCGCCCGCACGCACGCCCCGTCGCCCGGGCGGCTTCGTATCGGCCGGCACGTCGTCGTCATCGGCGGCGGAAACACCGCGCTTGACTGTGCCAACGCCGCGGTGCGGCTTGGCGCCGAGCGCGTCACTCTGGCCTATCGCCGCAGCCGCGAAGCCATGCCCGGTTTTGCGCATGAGACGGCCCTGGCCGAGGCGAGCGGCGTGCGGTTCGAATGGAATGCGCTTCCGACCGAGATTCTGAGCGAGAGCGGAAAGGCGGCCTGTGTGCGATTCGTGCGGACTCGTGCAACCAGCGACCGCCACGCTCCGCCGCAGACCATTCCGAATTCGGAGTTCGTCATCGCCGCCGACACGGTGATCAAGGCGCTCGGGCAGGAAACGATGGACGAGCTGTTGCGGGCGATCCCGGGCCTGCAGCTTTCCGGCGGTGGTCGGGTGCTCGCCGATCCGCGGACGGGCGCGACCAGTGTTCCCAGACTCTTCGCCGGCGGCGATTGCCAGCAGGGAGCGAAAGAGGAAGTCGTGAATGCGGTTCAGGCGGGGAAGATCGCTGCGGCGGGGATCCACGAGTTCCTGAAACAAGCCTACTAACGATCAGAATCCCAGACGCTTCGGACCATAAAAAGGAGAAGCCCGCAGGCACATTAACCTGCGGGCTTTAAGTTCCTTAAGCAAACAAACGTGGCGCTAAGCGAGGCTTAGCGGCGGCGAAGCAGCATCGCGCCGAGGCCGAGCAGGGCCAGGCTGGCCGGCTCGGGAATCGGGTTGACACCGACCACAAACTTGTAGTCGTAGTTTTCGCCATGGTTGCCGACGAAACCGCCGTCACCAAAGCCGCTGATCGCGAACGCGTACGTGCCGCTGGTCGGCGCGTAGAAGTGGATCGCGGACAGGAAGCCCGGACCCGCGTCGTCATCGATGTCGGCCAGAGCGCCGCCGGGGGCGAAAACGCCCATGAACGAGTCATTATCGATGACTTCGTTGCCGTCGTTGTTCAGGCCGTCAAGCGGCAGAGCGGTCCAGTCGTAAATCGCGGCGGTGATGTAGTCACCGGCGACAAAGTCAAACGAGATGAAATCCACGTCGCCGGGGGCGATGTGGCCATCACGGGCCACGCCGCCGAACGGATACGTGAACTTCGGCGTGAAGTTCGCTGTCGGGTACGTGTTGTTGGGCTCAGCTTCGACGAGCGGCGGATTCGCGAGCGCCGCAATCGAAGAGAGGCCAAGCACGGCCGCAGCTCCGAGTACCTTCTTCATACCTGCCTCCGAATAAGAAGTAACGACTCAGGTCGGCAGCCGCCTGTTCACTGACGAATCGGGGTCCGAGTCCGAATCGACACCAGCCCGTAAAACCGGGCTGCAAGCGTACACGCCGCCAACCATCGACCCGCTCTCTCCCAAAGCGGATCAGCCAAGATGCCGCGCGCCGGAGTACAGCGCGCGGCGGCTCGCATCAACGGGGTTCAATATAGTCCGCGGAACCGGCCCGGGTCAATGTTTCTCTCAAAATAAATGTGTCGGGACCGCGCCCGGGACAGTTGCTATCGTCCCATAAGTTGGAGTTGCTTTCGGGTTTCTCTTGCGGGCCCGTTTTCGAATCAATCACCCGTGCGTCCGGTGACTCGCGGACTTCCGGGCCATGTGCGTTTCTGAAGGTAGAGCGGGGATCTTGCCCGGTTCCTAGCCCGTGGAGACGGGCGAGACGCCCACCCCACCCAAATGTGGTTGAGCTCTCCGGCCTGACGGTGCGGGCGGGACGCCCGCATTCCCCCGTTTTGTCTTCACCGCGCGTGCGCCGGCGCGGTCGGCGGCGCAATTACCGCCTGCGCCGCTGGACAGGTTCGTATGAGCCGATACAGTTGGGAGAGGCAGGCGACGGCGCGGCGGCATCTCGGAGACCATGATGGCCGATTCGAGTCTCTCAATTTCCGACCAGAGCGGCGTGCACGTTGTCGGTTTTCGCGACAACTCCATTCTCGACGTTCTGACCATTCAGAAGATCGGCCGCGAGCTGTACGAGCTGGTGGAGAAGGACGGCAAGCTCAAGATCGTGCTCGATTTTGAGAATGTGCGCTTCCTTTCCTCCCAGGCGCTCGGCGTGCTGCTGACGCTGAAGCGCAAGGCCGACAAGGCCGGGGCCGCGGTGGTGCTGGCGCGCTTGCGGCCGGAGTTGGCGCGGGTTTTCAAGATCACGAATCTCGACAAGATGTTCGCGTTCTTCGATTCGCAGGATGCCGCCCTCGCTCACTTCGGCGTCCAGCCGGCGCGCGAAGAGAAGAAATAAGCCGCATGGCGCGGCGCTGATTGGATCGGCGGGGAATCGCTCTGGTTGGTTGCCGCGGCGAACGGTTTTCGCAAGCAGCCGCCTACTTCTGGCGGTACACGATGCGGCCGCGCTTCAGGTCATAGGGTGAGAGCTCGACCGTGACGCGATCGCCGGGGAGGATTCGGATGAAGTTCTTTCGCATTCGGCCCGAGACGTGAGCAAGCACCTCGTGCTTGGTCGCGCCGAGTTCGGCTTCGACCAGAAACATCGCGTTGGGCAGCGCCTTGATGACGACTGCCTCCATCTGAAGTGCTTCCTGTTTCGACAATCGGGCTCCTTCGACGTTCAGCAATGCCCCGACGCGCCGGCGAATGCGCGAAATCCGAGCCGGGTCGGTATCTTACGAAGCGAGATGACGAGCGTCAACCAGCGGCTCCATTGCAGGGCAACCGCATCCTCTCGGAACCGGCCGGGTGTGACCGCAGATTCTGGCGGACTCGCCGGACCTACCCGTCCGAATCCGCCGGGCCAAGCGGCGGAGCGGCGTCCCCCGCCGCGGTGGCGCAGCTCGCTCCCGATTGTCCTGCTGATAACCGCCCTGCCGAGCGCCGCCGCCCACGACTTCTCAATCACCGATGTCCTCGCAATCTTCAAGAGTGACGAAACCTACTGCGTCGACATAACCTGCGACTTGGATGCGTTGGCGCTCGGCGTGGGATCGGAGCAGCAGCCCGCGGTCCTCGCCGAGGTGCTCCGGAATCTGCCGCCTGAAGAGCAATCGCAACGGGCAGCCAACTTGCGGGCCCTGATCGAAAAACGCGTCCGCATCCGCTTTGACGCACGGCCCGCGGAGTATGCGGTGAGTTTTCCAGACCCGACTTTGCCACCATCCGCCGCTGCGTCGCCGACGTTCCTGGGGGTGACGGCGCGGCTATCGGGCCGGGCGCCGCGCGAAGCGCGCGAGGTGGTCATCTGGCTGTCGCGCGCGTTCGGCCCCGTCCGGCTCACGCTCGTGCACCAACAGCACGGCGTGGTTGTGCGGCAGGTGCTCGGTCCGGGGGAGGAGAGCCGCGCTTTCCGGCTCGACGTCCCGCTGATCGACGCGGCCTCCCGGCCGGAGGTCGCGTGGCAGTACGCGCGTCTCGGGTTTGAACACATCCTGCCCCGCGGGCTGGATCACATCCTCTTCGTGTTGGCGCTTTTTCTGCTCAGCGTACGCCTGCGGCCGCTGCTCTGGCAGGTGACGGCGTTCACGCTGGCCCACACGACCACCCTGGCGCTGGCGATGTACGGAGTGTTCTCATTGCCGCCGGCTGTGGTGGAGCCGCTGATCGCTGCATCCATCGCGTACGCCGCGATCGAAAATGTGCTGACCGCGGAGATGAAGCCGTGGCGGCCGGCGCTGGTGTTCGGATTCGGCCTGCTGCACGGCATGGGCTTCGCGGGCGTGCTGACGGCGCTGGGCGTGCCGCGCAGCGAATTCGTGACGGCGCTCGTGTCGTTCAACGCCGGCGTGGAGCTTGGCCAGCTTGCCGTCATTCTCCTGGCCCTGGCGATCGTCGGCTGGTGGCGCCGGCGGCGCTGGTACCGGGCGGCGATCGTGATCCCGGCGTCGGCGGCGATCGCCGCGGTCGGCCTCTTCTGGGCGGTGCAGCGTACATTCGGGTTGTGAGCGCTGCGTCCAGCGCATACCATCCGGTCCATGTCACGCGAGATCATCGCCGAATCGCAGGGGCAGATCGGCCTTGTCCGCATCAACCGCCCCGAAGTCCTGAATGCGCTCAATCTGGCCACGATGGAGCAGCTCGTCAGCGCCATGGAGCGCTTCGACGAGGACGCTGAAATCCGTTGCATGCTGCTGACCGGCAGCGACCGCGCTTTCGGCGCCGGCGCCGACATCAGCGAGATGGCCAACGCCTCCCTGGTCGACATGTATAACCGCAACCAGTTCATCCGCTGGGAGCGGCTGCGGCGCGTCCGCAAGCCGATCGTCGCCGCCATCAGCGGCTACGCCATTGGCGGCGCGAACGAACTGCTGATGAGCTGTGACATCGTCATCGCGGCGGAGAACGCCCTCTTCGGCCAGCCGGAGATCAACATCGGCGTGATCCCGGGCGCCGGCGGAACGCAGCGGCTGACGCGGGCGGTGGGCAAGGCGCGGGCGATGGACCTGGTTCTGACCGGTCGGATGATCTCGGCGACCGAGGCGCTGGCGGCCGGGCTGGTGAGCCGCGTCGTGCCGCGCGAACACTACTTCGAAGAGGCGCTGAACGTCTGCCGTGAGCTGTGCAACAAGCCGCCGGTGGCGCTGAAGCTGGCGAAAGAAGCGGTGCTGAAGGCGTTCGAGACCACGCTGGCGGAGGGGCTGGAGTATGAGCGGAAGCTGTTCTGGATGCTGTTCGCGACGGAGGACCAGAAGGAAGGAATGAAGGCGTTCATGGAGAAGCGGCCGGCGGTGTATGCGGGGCGGTAAATCGCTGGGACGAGCACGGAACCGAGCGGCTGCTGCGCAAGCGAGAATTGAAAAATGGGAAACGGGAGATGAGAAATGAGAAACGGGGCGCTCAACCAATGAATTTGAGGCGGCTCGAATCGACGCAGCGCGCCTACTCGTGCTTCGGACTACTGGCGTGATTGGTGACAACATTGCCGAGCGGTTGGTTGATGTTGCTGCACGGACCATCCGCGCGGCGTCGGCGCTGCCGCGCACCGCAGCGGGAAAGCACATCGCCGATCAACTTTTGCGATGCGGGACCGCTCCGGGCGCTTGTTACGAAGAGGCGCGCGGCGCCGAGAGCCGGCGGGACTTTGTGCATAAGCTGGGAATCGCCCGAAAGGAGATGCACGAGGCGCGCTATTGGCTGCGAGTCGCGGTGCGCGCGGGATTGTTTGAATCGTCGTTGTTGTCGGGTTTGCTCCAGGAGTTGGACGAACTGAGCGCGATTCTTGGAAAATCGGTATTGACCGCGCGCACCAATTCCAAGCAAGCGCCCGGATAGGAGACATTTTCGATTTCTCATCTCCAATTTGTTCATTTCTTGTTGCATTTGTGTCCGATTGAGAATCGCCCATGAGCGCCTATTCCACGATCCTTGCGTCCTCCTCCGACGGCGTCCTGACGATCACGCTCAACCGCCCAGAGGCGCTGAACGCGTTCAACGAGCAGATGAGCGTCGAACTGGCGGCGGCGCTGCGCGCGGCGCAGCGCGACGACACGGTGCGCTGCGTCGTGCTGACCGGGGCCGGCCGGGCGTTCTGCTCCGGGCAGGACCTGGCCGAGATCAGGAGCCGCTACAGCGCCGACCCCGCCGCGGCGAAGCTGGACTTCGGTGCGCACCTGCGCAACAAGTACAATCCGCTCATTACGCGCATCCGTTCCCTGGAGAAGCCGGTCGTTGCCGCGGTGAACGGCGTGGCGGCGGGGGCGGGGGCGAGTTTCGCCTTCGCCTGCGACCTGCGCATCGCGGCCCGCGGGGCGTCGTTCGTAATGGCGTTCGTGCACGTCGGCCTCGTGCCCGACAGCGGCGCGACGCAGACGCTTTTACAGCACGTCGGCTATGGCCGGGCGGCGGAGCTGTGTTTCCTGGGCGAAAAACTCCCGGCCGAAGAGGCGCACAAGGTGGGACTGGTCAATCGCGTCGTGGACGACGCCGTCCTACCCGATGCGGCGGCGGAGCTGGCGCGGAAGCTGGCGGCGCTGCCGACTCGTGCGATCGGGCTGACCAAGCGAGCGCTGAACCGCGCCTGGGCCGCGACGCTTGAGGATCAGCTCGAGTACGAAGCCTACCTGCAGGCGACAGCCGGCGCGACCACTGACCATCGCGAAGGCGTGCTGGCGTTTCTGGAGAAGCGCAAGCCGCGGTTCGAAGGGCGTTAACAATGGTCGAGGCCCGTCGGATATAATCCCGCATATGAGCACGTTTCCGGTTCAGCAGAATGGACGACTATCGGCGAAGGAAGCGGCGGCGCATGCGGCGGCGTTCCTGCGAGAGCTGCTCGCAACGCCGAAGGCCGAGTTGCGCCTCGATGAGGTTGAGCTATCGGACGATGATCGCGTGTGGCGGATCACGCTGAGTTACCTCGGGCCGGCCGATCCCGGCCAATCCGGATTCGCCGAGTTTCTTCACAAAGTGCAGGACATGCCGGGCAGCTCTATCGAGCGAATCTACAAGCTGGTTGAGGTAGATGCCCACACTGGCGAAGTGCGCGCCGTGCGCATTCGAAGGGTCTGATTCGTGGACGTTCGCGGGGCCCTCAGCCGCGGGATCATCCTCGACACCAACCTGCTTCTCGTGCTCGGAATCGGTCTGGTGCAGCCCGCCCTGGTGGGCCGCTTCAAGCGGACTGAAGCGTACTCGCCCAACGACTTCCGCAATCTCCGAGGGCTGGTTCAGAGTTCGCCGAGACTTGTAACAACGCCGCACGTGCTGACTGAATTCTCCAACCTGCTCTTTCGCCCGTTATTCCACCACCGGCTGCGGTCTGAGCGCGTTCTCGCCGCAGTGCGTCAAATGACTGGATTGCACGTCGAAAAAGACGTGCTGATCGAGCATGCTGCCCTCGCACGACTGGGATTCACCGACCTGGGCATCGCACACGTCGCGCGGCGCGATCATTATCTCGTCCTGACGGACGACGAATCGCTCTTCTGCCACCTGTCTGGCGACGGCTGTGTCGTGATAAACGTGAATCACCTGCGAAGCCGCGAGTTCATCCAGGGAGGTCAATCCACCGATGTGGACTGATGCGACCCGCCAACTGATCGCCGCCGCCGCCGCCGAAGACCTCGGCCTGGCGGGCGACCTGTCCGCCGCCCTGCCGCCGGACGCCGGCGCCGCCGTCGCGGCCCGCCTCGTGCCGCGGCGCTCGGGCATCATCTGCGGCCTTGCGCTGGCGGGCGAAATCCTGGCCGAGTTTTCGCGGCGCCTGGGCGCGGAGTTGCATTTCGAGCCGGCGCGACTCTCGTCCGGGCCGCTGGCGGATGGGGCGGCCGTCTCGCGCGGCGCGACCGTCGCGACCGTCTCCGGCCCGCGCGCCGCCGTGCTTTCCGCTGAACGCACGCTGCTGAATTTTCTTTCGCGGATGAGCGGCGTCGCCACGCTGACGCGCCGCTTCGTCGACACCGCCGCCGCCGCCAACCCCGACTGCCGCGTCTTCGACACGCGCAAGACGATCCCCGGCTGGCGCGAGCTGGACAAGTACGCCGTCCGCTGCGGTGGCGGCAGCAATCACCGCTTCGGGCTGTTCGATGCGGTCCTGATCAAGGACAACCACCTGGCCGGGATACCGGTTGAGAAACTCGCGGACGTGCTGCGCGGCATGCTCTCGCGCATCCGCGGCACACCCAGCTTCGTCGAGGTCGAGGTGGACGCGCTGCCGCAGCTCCGCGCGGTCTGCAACGTCCCGGAGGTGCGCATCATTCTGCTCGACAATTTCGACGCCGAGCAGATGCACGAAGCGGTCGCCTATCGCGACGCGCAGGGCCTGCGCGGCAAGGTCGAGCTGGAAGCCAGCGGCGGCGTCACACTCGAAAACGTGGCCCGCATCGCGGCGACGGGCGTCGATCGCATCGCCATCGGGGCGCTGACGCACTCGGCGGCGGGATTGGACATCGGGCTGGACTTTCCGCATGAATGAGGTGCACGGCCGCTGGTCGCCAGCTTGGCGCGCACTCGTGTTTGTTTGCCCGCTTCGACGTAGATCTGGTGCCTGCCGGCGGAGTTCTACTCACCTTGGCGCGCTCTGCCCGACGGTCAATGGCATCGATATGATTCTCAACCCGCAATGCCCCCGCAGATGTGTATCAGCCGGGCGCCGGTGCCAGAAATATGAAGAGTTTGAAAGACGCTATCGCCCGCTTCGGCGCCGACGCCCGTGCGAAGCTCGCTAATCCGAGCGTGACGGGCGAACCGGAGGATCAACTCCGCGCCCCGCTCGAAGCGCTCTTTGCCGATCTCGCGGAACTCTGCGGCTTCAAGCGGGAATGGCTCACGGCGGTCGGCGAATCGTCGCTGAGCAGGCTCAAGACTCGGCCGGATTACGCCGTCACGCTGCGGAACGTGCTGGTCGGGTTCGCGGAGGTCAAGGCGCCCGGGAAAGGCGCCGACCCCCGCCGCTACAAGGGGCACGACAAGCAGCAGTGGGAGAAGCTGCAGTCGCTGCCGAACCTGCTGTACACCGACGGCAATTCATTCAGTCTTTGGCAAAATGGCGAACTGGTCGATTCGGTCCTTGAATTGCAGGGTGATATTGAAACGTCTGGCGCGAAGCTGGCCGCGCCGCCGGGGCTGCTTCGCCTCTTCGACAACTTTCTTCGCTGGGAGCCGATCCCCCCGAAATCCGCGCCGGATCTGGCGAAAATCTCTGCGCGGCTGTGCCGACTTCTCCGAGATGAAGTCACCGAACAATTGGCTGAGAAGAGCCCGGCCCTGACCGCGCTCGCCGCCGACTGGCGCAAGCTCCTGTTTCCCGAAGCGAATGACGAGCAATTCGCCGACGGTTACGCACAGGCTGTCACCTTCGGTCTGCTCATGGCGCGATCGAGCGGCTTTCGCCTGTCCGGCGGCCTGGATCAGGTCGGCAAGCAACTGGGGAAAACGAGTTCGCTGATCGGCGCGGCTTTGCGACTGCTGACCGACGAGGCCAGCAGCGAAGCGACTCTGAAAACCTCGCTCGGCGCGCTGCTGCGCGTGCTCGACGCGGTGGATTGGCAGACGATCAGCAAGGGAAAGCCCGACGCGTGGCTCTACTTCTACGAGGACTTTCTGGCGGTCTACGACAACGCGCTGCGGAAGCTTACCGGCTCGTATTACACACCGCCGGAAGTCGTCGGGCCGATGATTCGTCTTGTGGACGATGTGCTGCGCGAGCACTTTGATCGCAGCGCAGGTCTGGCCTCCCCGGACGTGACCCTGGCCGATCCGGCCGTGGGCACAGGCACGTTTATCCTCGGCGTGCTGCGCCGCATCGCCTCCGACGTGGAGACCGACCAGGGAGCAGGCGCGGTTCCGCAGGCGATCGAGTCGGCCATCGGCCGCCTGATTGCGTTTGAATTGCAGCTCGGCCCGTTCGCCGTTGCCCAGCTTCGCGTTTACGCCGAACTGATGGAGTTGATCGGCAAGCCGCCGCGGGCCATCCCGCGCATGTTCGTCACGGACACGCTCGGGAATCCGTATGCCGAGGTCGAGGAACTGGGTTCCTTGTACCGCACGATCGCCGAATCACGGAAACGGGCCAACGAAATCAAGAGCAAGGAACGAATCACCGTCGTGCTCGGCAATCCGCCCTACAAGGAAAAGGCGAAAGGGCGCGGCGGCTGGATCGAAGAGGGAACCGACGAGACCGCGAAGGTCGCGCTGCTCAAAGCCTGGATTCCGCCGGCGGACTGGGGCGTCGGCGCGCACGCCAAGCACCTCCGCAACCTGTACGTCTATTTCTGGCGCTGGGCCACGTGGAAGGTCTTCGACCACGACCCGCAGCACGACGCGGGTATCGTGTGCTTCATCACCGTCGCGGGCTTCCTGAATGGACCTGGATTTCAGAGGATGCGCGACGATCTGCGCCGCAAGTGCGACCGCATCTGGGTGATCGACTGCACGCCCGAAGGCCATCAGCCCGACGTGCCGACCCGCATCTTTCAGGCCGTGCAGCAGCCGGTGTGCATCGTGCTGGCGGCCCGGTCGAAACAGAAAGCGGCCGCCAAGCCGGCCGCGGTGAAGTACACCGTGCTTCCGGCCGGCAAGCGCGAGGAGAAGTTCGCAGCGCTCGCCAGGCTCAAGCTGGGATCGAAGGTTTGGCAGGATTGCCCGACCGATTGGCGAGCGCCGTTCCTGCCGGCGGCATCCGGCGACTGGGCCAGCTACGCCGCGCTCGACGAATTGTTTGCTTACAACGGGTCGGGCGTCATGCCGGGACGTACGTGGATCATAGCGCCAGATTCTGAGTCGTTACAGCAGCGCTGGCGAAAGCTCATTCGAGCGAAGCCGGAACAAAAGGAGAGCTTGTTTCATCCGCATCTTCGCGGCGGTCAACCCGGCGACAAGCATGTGAACAAGGTGGTTCGAGGACTGCCAGGTTTTGGTGACAATCCAAAGCCAGTCGCCGACGAGAAAGGGGAGTGTCTACTGCCGGTACGCTATGGCTTTCGCTCGTTTGATCGGCAATGGATCATTCCCGACAGCCGTGTGATCAATCAGCCCAACCCCGAGTTGTGGGGTTCCCACGGCGCGCGGCAGACGTACCTTACGGCCCTGATGGCACACTCGCCGACGTCGGGACCTGCAGTGACATTTACGTGCCTGATCCCGGATCTGCACCATTACAAAGGTTCGTTTGGTGGGCGCGTTTTTCCTCTCTGGCGCGACGCCGCCGCGAAGACGCCGAACCTGCCGCCGAGACTATTGGAATCTCTGGCGAAGAAGTACAAGTTTGCCGTGACCGCTGAGGACGTTCTGGCGTACCTCGCCGCGGTAGCCGCCAACCCGGCGTACACGGCGCGATTTCAAAAGGACCTAGCCCAGCCGGGCTTGCGCATCCCACTCACCGCCCGACCGAACTTGTTCGCGCAGGCCATCGAGTTGGGCCGGCGGGTGATCTGGCTGCAGACGTTCGGCGAGCGCTTTGTTGATGCCAAAGCGAATCGCCCGCCGGGGCCTCCGCGGCTGCCGAAAGAGCGCTCACCGCGCATCCCAAGCAGCGGCGCGATCCCGGATGACGCCGATTCCATGCCCGACGAAATCCGATACGATGAATCCAAGCGCCGCCTGATGGTCGGCGCCGGCTTCATCGACAACGTGCCGCCCGCCGTCTGGCAGTACGAAGTCTCCGGCAAGCAGGTGTTGACGCAGTGGTTCAGCTATCGTAAGAAAAACCGCGAGCGGCCGATCATCGGCGACCGCCGGCCGCCGTCGAAGCTCGGCGATATCCAGCCCGATCACTGGCTGGCCGAATACACGACCGAACTCTTGAACGTGCTGCACGTTCTTGCGCTGCTGGTGGAGCTGGAGCCTCAGCAGGCGCAACTCCTGGAGCAGATCTGTGCCGGACCCACGCTTGCCTACAATCGATGAATTCCTCCTCGCGCACCGCGACGACCCTGACACGACGGAGGGCCCGCACCTAATCACCGTCGATGAACTCCGCGCCGCCGGTGCTCTGGATGTCCCTGCGTCATGGCGGAAGTCGCTGGGTGCGGGGTGTGAACACGCAACGGACGACCCGAGCGAAATGCCCTTGTTCGCGGCAGCCTCGACGGGCGCTTCGGCCAAAACTACCGATTCGGAAGCCGAAGCAACTGAGGCCGAGCAGCAGCCTTCTTGACCCTGATGCGACCTGCAGCTACCCGCGCATGAGCTGAACGCCCGTCACCGCCAGCAGCCCGTTGAACGCGACCCGCAGCCACGCCGTCGAAATCCGGTGCGTCAGCCCCGCCCCGATCCAGCCCCCCGCGATCGCCGTCGGCGCCAGCACCGCCGTCAGCCACCACGCGCTTCCGGCGGACAATCCCGGCATGCGTGACACCGCCAGCGACTGCACAATCACTGTGGCGCCGGCCACAAAGATGATCATCAGCGAAGAATTGGCGATGGCGTATCGCAGGCGAATGCCGAACAGCAGCGACTGCGCCGGCACCGCCCAGATGCCGCCGCCGATCCCCAGGAACCCGGCGATGACGCCGGTCGGCAGGCCGACGACCAGCCCATGCAGCAGGCGGCGCGTCGGCAGCGGGCAGCAGTCAACGAGCGACGGCTCTCCGCGCGCCGCGCGAACGTGTTGAAACACCTGGACCGCGACCACCAGCTCCAGAAACCCCCCGAAGACGCGCCGCAGGTTATGCGTCTGCCCTCCGACGAACAGCGGCGACGACGCCAGCGCTACGCCCGCCGCCACGCCGATTACCGCCAGCGGAAGCGTCGAGCGGAGCATGTCCGGCATGATCGCGCCGGCCCGCACGTGACGCAGCGTCGCCGGAATCGACAGCACAACCGAGGTTGCGATCGCCGCAAGCTTGTAGAGATGAAACGACCCCGGCCCGAAGGCGTCCGCCAAGAGCAGCGCCATGGCGGGAATCATCACCAATCCCCCGCCCACGCCCAGTAGTCCGCCAACCAGTCCGGCGGCAAGGCCGACGCAGGCCAGTTCGCTGAGCTGAGCCGGACTAAGCGATGCGAACATCATGCACGAGACCGAGTTCGAGAATCATGCAGGAGAGTTTGCGGTATCGGCTTCCAGCTGGTCGAGGTTCACGGACCACGGCCGGCACGGGGACCGGCCGCTCCCGGACGGCCGCCGCCGACTGCCGCCGCCCGTCACCACGCGGCGATCTTACGCGGGCGTCGCATCCGCCGCGCCGTCGCGCTATCATCACCGGACATGATCGGGAGAAGAAGGAAGCTGCTGGTTCTCGCGGGCGCCGGCGTCGTGCTGATCGCCGGCGGTCTGGCTTGGGCGGTTTCCAGTCGCACGCTGCCGCGGCGATTCTCGTCCGTCGTCGAAGGCCAACTCTACCGCAGCGGCTCCGTCTCGCCCGAGCAGTTGCGCATCGTGCATGAGCGCTACGGAATTCGCCGCGTGCTCTGCCTGCTCAGCGCTGCCGCGTCGGAGACGATCGCCGAGCGCGAGGCGGCCGAGAAGCTCGGTCTGACGTGGATCAACATCCCGCTCACGGGCGACGGCGCCAGCACGCCGGAGCAGCGCGAGCAGATTCTGGCGGCGCTGGCGGACGTCGACCGCGTCCCCACGCTGGTTCACTGCGCCGCGGGCGTGAACCGGACCGGGCTGGCCGTCGGACTCTACCGGCTTCGTTACAGCGGTTGGACGCTCGAGCAAGCTCTGGCTGAACTGAAATCGCGCGGCTTTGAAGATCAGCCGCATCACCAGAACCTGCGCGACGCGCTGGCCGAAGCCGCCGCCTCGCCGGTTCGTTGACCTCGCGCTAATTTCGATCCGAGCCGCGCGCGTAAGCAAGCGGTCTTGAAGCCTCCGCTTCCTCACGGTCGCGGCTCGGAAAGTCACGGTCCGCACAGCGGACCCTACGTACTAATTTCGATCCGAGCCGCGCGCGTAAGCAAGCGGTCTTGAAGCCTCCGCTTCCTCACGGTCGCGGCTCGGAAAGTCACGGTCCGCACAGCGGACCCTACGTACTCCGCTTCCTCACGGTCGCGGCTCGGAAAGAGCCGTGAGCGACGAGAACCGCCGTCGGCCACGCTGCCGTCGGCCACAGAAGGCCGGCGCTACAGTCTACTCTTCCGCTGCGATCGCCGGGCTATCCGCCGAGCAGCTCGACGAACGGGTTGATATCCAGCACGTCGACGTTCCCGTCGCCGTTGATGTCGCCGCTCGCGATGTTGCAGCCCGGATACGCAATCGCGTAGGCGGCCGGGTCGGCGATCGCCAGCGTGAATGCGTTGATGTCCAGGATATTCACCTCGCCGTCGCAGTTCATATCGCCCAGCAGCACCTGGCACTCATCCGGCACGCCGTTGCTGTCCGAATCCTGGCTCGTGCCGTTGAAGATGTCGACGTGATCCACCACGCCGTTCTGGTTGCAGTCGTTGCACGGCCGGCAGTACTGCAGCGCGCGCTGGAAGACCGCGTTGCGGCTGGCCGCGGGAATCGCCTCGAACGGGTAGCCGAAGAAGATCGTGCGGTAGATCGGCGTGCCCTTGTTGAGCGCGGCGCCCTGCTGATTGCCGTTGAACGCCAGTTCGGCTCCCGCGGCCGGGGCCATCCGGTCGCTGAAGTTGGTGAATGGATACGTCAGCGCGTACGGACCCAGGCCGCTGAAGACGGTGCCCGTGCCGGTCACGCTCGTCTGGCTCACGTCGTTGGTGAACGTGCTGACGCCCAGGTAGGTGCTCAGGAACGTCGTCAGGCCGCGGTCATAAAGGTAATCCTGGCTGACGATGAACAGGTTCTTGCCGCTGTCGAGGAAGGTCGCCAGCGCCGCCGAGCCGGCCGTGCCGGGGCCGCAGACGCCGCCGAACTCGTCGCCGGTGAACCAGACGACCGTGCAATACGGGCTGAGCTGGGCGGCGGTCGGCTCGTTGTCGGTGTTGTTCGTGTCCCAGATGTCGTAATCGACGCCGGCTGCGATCAGCGCGTCGATGTACGTCTGCCGCACGTTCGGGCCGTTGTCGTCGTCATCCACCAGAAGGATGGCGGGGACGACGCGCGTGGTGAAGCCATTGGCGGCGGAATAGGCGCCGTCGCCGCAGGGATTCGAAGCGCGGACGTGCCAGAAATACTCCGTTCCCGGCAACAGGTCGGCGCCCGGCGTGAAGTTCGTGCTGGTCAGGCCAGTCTGACTGACGACGATGTTGGTAAAGCCCGCGTCGCGCGCCACCTGGATGTCATACGTGGCGGCGCCGCTGACGGCGTTCCACTGGAAGTTCGGCCGCAGCGCGACCAGCGTCGCGCCGTCGGCCGGCGCCACGAGGGTCGGAGCGTCCGGCACGCCGCTGAACACCTTCAGCTCAACTGCCGCGTTCCGCGTCACCAGGCCCGACACGCCCGACAACGTAATGTTGTAATTGCCCGCCGCGGCGGCGCCGGTATTGCTGATGGTCATGGTCGTCGAACCCGGCGGCGTGACCGGATTCGTCCCGAAGCTGATCGTTGTGCCGGCCGGATTGCCGACGGCGCTCAGCGTCACCGGGTCGGTGAAGCCCTGAATCTGGCCCACGTTGACCGTGTAGACCGCGTCGGCCGGCGCGCAGATGCTCTGCGACGCCGGGACCGCGCCGAGCGTGAAGCCCGGTTCGAGCGCGACGTTGTACGCGACAATCGCAAAGTCCTGATCGGTCGTGTCCGCGTTGTTCGGAACGCCGTCGGAGTTGATGTTGCTGGCGACCACACGGATGGTGTACGCCCCGCCGGCGGTGGGGCCGATGAAGACGCCTTCCGTGTTGTTGCGCGTGTCCGCAACGCCGCCCACGGTAGACCAGCCGTTCGCGTTGAAGACGTTGCCGCGGTAGGTGTTGACGCCGTCTTCAACGATCAGGTCCAGGTCGTTGTTCCACGCCGGCGTGCTGCCGCCCAGGCCGTGGCCGGGAGCGTCGGTCCAGACCAGCATGATCCGCACCGGCTGGCCCGGGTCAAAGCCGCTGACCGTCTGCACCCATTCCTCGCCCGTCGCGCCGAACGTCGTCGGATTGTCGAAGTAGCGAACCGGCAGCACTGGATCGACGACTGCCTCGGTGTCCATTCGCCCCCAGCCCTGTTTGCTGTCAAACGGATTGCCCAGCACGCCGCCGTCGGCGTCGAGATGCCCGCGCAGGTTGCGTCCGACGGCGAGGAATGCGGCCTTCACCAGCGCCGGGCTGGCGTCGACCGAATAGTCCGGCAGCCCGCGGTAGTACTCGATGAAGAGGGCGACTGCACCGGAGACATGCGGCGAAGCCATGCTCGTGCCGCAAAGCAGCGCGTACGTGCTGGTCGTGCTCGACGAATCCACGTAGCAGCCGGGTGCGACCAGGTGCGGGATCGTCCGCCCGTCCAACGCCGGACCGTGCGCCGTGTTCGACGACAGATCGTCGATCTGCAGAATCTGCACCCCGCCCGAGGTCTGCATCTGCGTCGAGCCGATGCTGAACAAGTTTTTGCCTTCGTCCGGCGTGCCCTGCGTGCTGGTGCCTCCGTTGCCGTTCATGAATGAAAGCACGAACGAAAGCGGCTGGTTGCCGGGGGCGGTCGGGTCGGCGTCGCGCACGCCCACGTCCACTTGCCGCGTGTTGTTGTCGTAACCCAGCGGCGAGCCGGACGGGCCCCAGCTATTTCCGGAAAGCGACGCCCCGTTGCGATACGACTCGGTCATCAGCAGCAGCATACCGCCCGCCTGCTGATAGGTCGGGCTGTAAAGCTGCTCCACGAGGTTCGCGCCCGGGGCCATGCCCAGACCGCGCAGGAATCCGCCCGACATCGTGCCCGACGCGCCATCGGCGGCCATGATGCCCGCGGTGTGCGTGCCATGGCTGCTCTGCGTGGCGCCGCCGCAGGTTGTACCCGCGCAGGCGATCAGGCGATTCACCAGGTCCGGGTGGTTGCTCTGCACGCCGCCATCAACGTTGGCGATGATGACACCCGCGCCGCTCAGCCCGACGCCGGCCAGCCAGGTGTTGTATCCGGGGAAAGCCAGGTTCGTGCCGTCGACGTTATTGACGTTGACCTGGTTGCTCATCTCGCCGCGCAGACCGCCATCGGTCGCGACCGGCTGCACGCTGTACACACCCGGAATGCGGGCGATGTCCGCCAGGCTGCTGCCCGCGACGCGCACGCCCACCACCGCCAGGAAATCATCGATATCGGCGTACTCCGTTCGCCCGGCCACTGAGCCGAGCGCCGCGAGCGTCTCGCCCACCTCGGCCGCCTTCGCGATCACCACGTGAACGTCGATCAGCTCGTCCGACAGCGCTCGGAACGACGGCAGCAACCGGTACGCCGGCAGAAAATCGCCGCTCCACCGAACCGCCGCATCACACGCGGACGCGTCAAGCTGGGCCGCGTCGCCCCACACGATGTACGCGAACGGATGAATGTACTGCACCACGCTCAAACCGGCGGCCTTCAACCCGTCCACCCATTCATCGCGCGTCGGACCGACGAACTGCACCACGTGCAGGTCCGGCCCTGTGTCGCGGACGAACGCAAGACCCTCCGGCGCCGGCGGCAGTCCCGCCCGCGGATCGAACGCCTGCTCGCCCAGCACCAGCGTGTACGGGTTGTCGAACTTCTGCACTTCGGCTCCCGCCGCGGCCAGCGCGGCGTAGTCGGCGTCATCCAGCGTCAGCCAGGTGAATGTGCCGTAGTCCACCGCCGTCTTGGGGCTGATGCCCAGCGCATCCACACGGCGCGCGGCTTCGGCCGGAATGCGCACCCCCACGTCAGCGATGGCGGGAAGAGCCGAAATCAGCGTAGCGCAAAACAAGAGCCGGAAAGCACGAAATATGGGAAGCATGCGTCCATCCTCACGCGCGGGAAGGGAACCGAAAAAAGGCAGACACATTAAAAAGCGTACCCAAACGCCCGCGCGAAAGTAAAGCGCGGAATCAGGCCCGCCCGGCTTGAGCTAAATGGACCGACGAGAGTATGATGCGCAGTTCTGGGATGGTTCCGAGCCGCCATTCCCGCCGCTGGTTCCAGAGGACGCCCTGCGAATTCACAGCACGCCCGACGCCGCACCGCCCCGGCGCTGCCGCGCCAGCCGGCCGGCGCTGTGCGTTGCTGTCATCGGTCGGCCCAGGAGTATTGCCTTGTCGAAGCGCACTGCCGGCCGCCGCGCGGCCTTTACCTTGATCGAACTGCTGGTCGTTGTCGCGATCATCGCGCTGCTCATCGCCATCCTGATCCCCAGCCTCAACGGCGCCCGCGAGCAGGCCAAGCGCGCCGTCTGCCTGGCGAACCTGCGTAACATGGGAATGGCGACTCAGGCGTATTCTTCCGAAGATACCAACGAGCACACCGTGCCGATCCACGTTCAGCACGTGCTCGGCCCCTACCGCACCTTTCCGCTGTGGCGCACGACCAACTGGTTCGCCTGGGGCGGCGTCGACGGCATCAAGCCGTTCAAGATCACGACCACCGGCCAGCTCACCTTCAACGACAACGACCCGGAAGGTAAGAAGTGGTCCGGCCGGACGCGCCCGCTCAACAAGTACGTCTACAAGAACCTGAGCGCCAGCGACGCGCTCAAACCCACCATCTTCAAGTGCCCCTCCGACGCCGGCTACCGGCTGCACGGACTGACCGACGACGCGCCCAAGGAGAGTCAGAACACGCCCTGCATCCAGATCCTGGGAAACAGCTATCGCGGCAGCTTCTGGTGCTGGATCACCTATCCTGACGTTCACAACGTCTTTACCATGAGCGCCTGGGGCCATCGCATTTCGTCCCTGGTGAACACCAGCGAGATCATCCTCTTCGGCGAGCCGAACTTCTTTAACATGATCGGCAACGACACCGGCACACTGGCCGACCTGGCCCCGATCAATCTTTACGGCTGGCACAAGCGCGTGATGACCGACAACCTTTTGTATTGCGACGGGTCCGCCCGTACGACGCAGGCCGGCAAGACGGCCTTCACGCGCGGCCTGGGGGCCGACATGGGCATCTCGCAGAACAACGCCGCCATGATCCGCCGTGGAAAGAACTGGCGGCTCGACACGTATCCGACGCCGGGCGCGCGGATCAAGGGCGCCCAGCCGCGCTGGTGGCTGGAGGGCGTTCTGAACATCAACGAGTGGCCGATTGCCGGCGCCCAGGACAACATGAAGGATCACCCGGTTCCGGGCAGCTAGTGGAGCGTCGCCAATCCTGTGAGCCTTTGGGTGGGACGGGCGTCTCGCCCGTCCGGCGATCGTGAGAGCGATCCGAGCCGCGACCGTGAGGGAGCGGTTCTTTGGTGCGGAGGGCGACCGCCCCCTCACGGTCGCGGCTCGGAAATCGTAGTTGCGGCGCGAGAAAACGCGGCCCGATTGTGCGCCGCGAGGTTATCGGTCCTAATTTGGTCGAATAATTCGCTTGCCCGTGACGCGGGAGCGGTTATACTTGAGTTGTGTGGAATTGTCGAAAATTGTACAGAGCAACGGACACGCCTCAGGAAGGAACACGTCATGCCAAGAACGCATAGCAAGCCGGCGTTCACACTGATCGAACTGCTGGTGGTCGTCGCAATCATCGCGCTGCTGATCTCGATCCTGATCCCCAGCCTCAACGGCGCCCGCGAGCAGGCCAAACGCGCCTATTGCCTCGCGAATTTCAAGAGCATCGGCAATGCCGTGCAAGCCTACGCCAGCGAGGACGAGCGCGAACACGCCGTCCCCATCCACTGGCGGCACGTCGTCCGCGGCACCGGGCCGTTCAACCTCTGGCGCACGACCAACTGGTTCGCCTGGGGCGGCGTCGATGGCACCAAGCGCTACAACATCACCTCCAGCGCCGGCATCACGTTTGACGAGAACGACAACGTCGGCAAGGACTGGGCCGGCAAGACCCGTCCGCTCAACAAGTACGTCTACAAGACGCTCAACCCCAACGACGCCAAGAAGCCGACTATCTTCAAGTGCCCTTCCGACGTGGGCTATCGCATCCACGGCCTGAACACGCACACCACCGCCGAAAGCCGGCTCTCGCCCTGCATTGAAGTGCTGGGCAACAGCTATCGCGGCAGCTTCTACTGCTTCCTGAACACGGCCGCGCAATGGCCGACGAACGTCATGGCGATGGGCCCTTGGGGCCACCGCCTCTCGACGCTGCGAAACGCTTCCGAGATCTGCCAGTTCGGCGAGCCGAACTTCTTCTACATGATCAGTGACGAGACCGGCGCCCCGTCGGACTCGGACCCGATCGTGGTGTACGGCTGGCACAAGAAAGTGCTGACCGAGAACATCCTGTTCATCGACGGCTCCGCCCGCAGCACGCAGTGCGGCAAGACGCGCCCGCCTTCGGAAGCCGCGGCGGACATGGGAATCCCCGATACCGCCCGCTACATCCGCCGTGGCAAGGGCTGGCGTCTGGACACGTATCCGACGCCCGGCGCGCGGATCAGCGGCGCCCGCCCGCAATTCTGGCTCCCGGCCACGTGGGCGAATCAGTGGCCGGTCAACGGCGCCCAGGACAACATGCCGGACCATCCGGCGCAGTAGATGCGAGTTCGCCGTTTCTCAGTCCGAGCCGCGCGCGTAAGCAAGCGGTTCTGAAGCGTCCGCTCCCTCACGGTCGCGGCTCGGAGAGAGTGGGTAGGCTGGGCTGAGTACTCGAAGCCCAGCGCGTTGCGTAGCTGGGCTTCGAGTACTCAGCCCAGCCTACGAACTTCGAGTACTCAGCCCAGCCTACGAACTACGAACTACGAACTGTTCCATTTGCGCCCCGCGTTGGAGATTAGCAAATGACCCCGTTGGTTCGCTCGAGACGTGGTTTTACGCTCATTGAACTGCTGGTCGTGGTCGCGATCATCGCCTTGTTGATCTCGATCCTGATCCCCAGCCTGAACGGCGCCCGTGAGCAGGCCAAGCGGGCCTACTGCCTGGCGAATCTCAAGAGTATCGCAAACGCCGTGCAGGCCTACGCCAGTGAAGACGAACGCGAGCACGCGGTCCCGATTCACTGGAGGCACGTGGTTAAAGGAACCGGACCGTTTAACCTCTGGCGAACGACGAACTGGTTTGCCTGGGGCGGCGTCGACGGCACGAAGCAATTTAAGATCACGAGCTCGGCCGGGATCACGTTCGATGAAAACGACGCCGTCGGGAAGGACTGGGCGGGAAAAACGCGGCCGCTAAACAAGTACGTCTACAAGACTCTCAACCCCAACGACGCCAAGAAGCCGACCATCTTCAAGTGCCCGTCCGATGTCGGCTACCGCATCTTCAGCACCAACAACCACACGACGGCTGAGAGCCGGCTGACACCGTGCATCGAGATCCTCGGAAACAGTTACCGCGGCAGCTTTTACTGTTATCGCAACGGCGGATCGGCCTGGCCCACAAACGTCATGGCCATGGGCCCGTGGGGGCACCGCTTGTCGACGATGACCACCGCCTCGGAGATTTGCCAGTTTGGCGAGCCGAACTTCTTCTACATGATCAGCGACGAGACCGGCTCGCCCTCGGACGCCGACCCGATCGTGGTATACGGCTGGCACAAGAAAGTGCTCACCGAGAACATCCTGTTCGTCGACGGCTCGGCCCGCACCACCCAGTGCGGCCGAACGCGACCGCCGACGGAAATCGCGGCCGAGATGGGAATTCCCGACACGGCGCACATCATCCGCCGCGGCAAGGGCTGGCGCCTGGACACGTATCCGACGCCCGGCGCCCGGATCAGCGGGGCACGTCCGCAGTTCTGGCTGCCTTGGACGACACAGTGGCCGGTCGCCGGCGCCCAGGACAACATGCCGGACCATCCGCCGGTGCAGTGAACAAGCACGCTTGCACGAGCGGGTAGCGGGTAGGCTGGGCTGAGCTTGCGAAGCCCAGCGCCAGCCGTGGCTGGGCTTCGAGTACTCAGCCCAGCCTACAGCTACTCAGCCCAGCCTGCCGCTACCAATCCGGGTCAAGCACCACCGGCGTAGACCCACGACGCGCCAACGCCAACGCGCCCGGACGTCACCCCGCCGCTTGGCGCGGCGGGTTCGGACAAGCCAGCGGGCGTGCCCGGATTTCTGGGTACACCCCCTTTGACCAGCACCTCCAAAAAACCGCCTTGCATCGCGTCCGCAGCTCGCTATACTCCATTGTCTGAAATTGTCGATAGTTGTATGATGGCGGTCGCCGCCGTGCGGCGATGCTGTCGCAGTTTTCTGAGAGCCCCCTGTCAGAGGATTTCACGCCATGTCCAAGAACCGTTCGAAACCTGCCTTCACCCTGATCGAGTTGCTGGTGGTGGTCGCGATCATCGCGCTGCTGATCTCGATCCTGATCCCCAGCCTCAACGGCGCCCGCGAGCAGGCCAAGCGCGCCTACTGCCTGGCCAATCTCAAGAGCATCGGCAACGCCACCCAGGCGTACGCCAGCGAGGACGAGCGCGAGCACGCCGTTCCGATTCACTGGCGGCACGTCGTCCGCGGCACCGGGCCGTTCAACCTCTGGCGTACGACCAACTGGTTCGCCTGGGGCGGCGTCGACGGCGTCAAGCGCTACAACATCACCTCCAGCGCCGGCATCACGTTTGACGAGAACGACAACATCGGCAAGGATTGGGCCGGCAAGACGCGTCCGCTCAACAAGTACGTCTACAAGACGCTCAACCCCAACGACGCCAAGAAGCCGACCATCTTCAAGTGCCCGTCCGACGTGGGCTATCGCATCCACGGCCTGAACACGCACACCACCGCCGAGAGCCGGCTCTCGCCCTGCATCGAAGTACTGGGCAACAGCTATCGCGGCAGCTTCTACTGCTTCATCAACACGGCCTCGGCCTGGCCGACGAACGTCATGGCGATCGGCCCGTGGGGCAAGCGCCTCTCGTCCCTCAAGAACGCTTCGGAAATCTGCCAGTTCGGCGAGCCGAACTTCTTCTACATGATCAGTGACGAGACCGGCGCCCCATCGGACTCGGACCCGATCGTGGTTTACGGCTGGCACAAGAAAGTGCTGACTGAAAATCTTCTGTTCATCGACGGCTCGGCCCGCAGCACGCAGGCCGGCAAGACCCGCCCGCCGTCCGAGGCGGCCGCGGACATGGGCATCCCGGATACGGCGTACATCATTCGCCGCGGCAAGGGCTGGCGGCTGGACACTTACCCGACGCCCGGGGCGCGCATCTCCGGCGCGCGTCCGCAATTCTGGCTCCCGGCCTCGTGGGCGAATCAGTGGCCGGTCAACGGCGCCCAGGACAACATGCCGGATCACCCGGCGCAGTAGGAATTGAACCCTGGTGCTGCGGGCGCCTTGCCCGCCGACCTGGGCGGCCCGACAAGCGTGCGGCGGGCGCGCGGCAGGAAGCCGCCGCCCGCCGCGTGTGTTCTGCGAATCAGGGTAGGCTGGGCTGAGTACTCGAAGCCCAGCGCCTGGAGTAGCTGGGCTTCGAGTACTCAGCCCAGCCTACTCGTTCGAGTACTCAGCCCAGCCTACTCGTTCGAGTACTCAGCCCAGCCTACTCCTACTACCGCCTACTCCGCTTCCTCACGGTCGCGGCTCGGGCAATCTCTGCAGCCTCCACTGCCACTCTTTCATCCAGCAATAACACACCGGCAGCACGAACAGCGAGAGCAGCTCGATCGAAAGCCCGCCCAGCGCCGGCAGCGCGATGGGAATCATCACGTCCGCCCCACGGCCCTCGCTGGTCAGCACCGGCATAAGCGACAGCACCGTCGTCGCCGACGTCATGAGGCAGGGCCGCACACGGCGAGCGCCGGCGGAGATGATCGCGGCGCGAATCTCGGCGACGCCGCTGATGGCGCGCTTGCGGAACTCGATGCCCAGGTACTCGGCCAGCACCACGCCGTCATCGATCGATACGCTGAAGAGCGCCAGGAAGCCGACCCAGACGGCGGCGCTCAGGTTGTAGCTCTGGAAATGCAGCAGGTCGCGGACGTTTCTCCCGAAGACCTCGAAGTCGAAGAACCAATCCTGCCCGATCAGCCACATGCCGACAAAGCCCCCCGCCCATGCCACCGGAATTCCGGTGAAGACCACCAGCGACACCAGCACCGAGCGAAACTGGAAGTAGACCAGCAGGAACAGCAGCAGCAGGCTGAGCGGCAGGATCACGCGCAGCTTGTCCTGAAACCGGATGTTGTTCTCGTAATTTCCGGCGAAGCGATAATGAACGCCGGCCGGCAGCTTCAACTCGCCTGACGCCAGCTTGTGATCCAGGAAGCGCCCGGCCTGCTCGATGACGTCGATCTCGGCGAACCCCGGCTTCTTGTCGAACAGCACGTAGGAAACCAGGAAGTTGTCCTCGCTTTTGATCTCCTGCGGGCCGCGCACGTATTGAATCGTCGCCAGTTGCGCAAGCGGAATCTGCCCCTTTCCCGCCGCCGGCACGCGGATGCGCTCCAGCGCCTCAAGGCTGTCGCGCGTCTCGCGCGCGTAGCGGACGCGGATCGGGTAGCGCTGCCGCCCTTCGTAGGTGGTCGTCGCCGTGATTCCGCCCAGGGCGATCTCGATCACATCCTGCACGTCGCGGATGTTGACGCCGTAACGGGCGATCTTGTCGCGGTCGATGTCCAGCTCCACGTAGGGCTTTCCGACCACGCGGTCCGGCACGACCAGCTCCGCCGCGACGCCCGGGGCCAGCTTGAGCTGCTCGGCGATGGCGAAGCCGGCCTGCTCAATCTCTTCGAGATTGCGCCCGGCGATCTTGACGGCCATCGCGGCGCGGATGCCGGATTGGAGCATGACGATACGCGTCGAGATCGGCTGGAGCAGCGGGGCGTCGGTCATGCCCGGATAGCGGGCCGCGTGCGCGACGTTATCCCAGATGGTCTCCGGCGGATCGGCGGCGGCGCCCTTTCGGCGGGACGAGGCCGCGACGATGCCGCCCCACGCCTTGCGACCCGGGTTCAGCTCCGGATCGAGCGGCGGGCGCCAGTTGCGAAAAGGCCGGCCGCGGGGGTCGGGGATCAGCCGACCCTGCTCGTCGCGCGGAAAGAGGCCGCGGACGACGTAGGGCCGGCCGTCGGGCGCGGGGACGGACCGGCCGAGCGCGTCGCAGAATTCGCCCGTTTTCGCGGCGTCGAAGCGGAACGTGTGGAGCGTGCCGGATTCGTCACTGAGAAACTCGGGTTTGTAGGTGATGATCGTCTCGACCATGTTGACCGGGGCGGGATCGATCGCTGTCTCGGCGCGGCCGAGCTTGCCGACGACGCTTTCGACTTCGGGAATCGCGCGGATGGCGCGATCCTGGGCCGAGATGGCCTCGAGCGACGCGCCGATGCCGGCGTGCGGCATGAGCGTCGGCATGTAGAGATACGAGCCTTCATCGAGGAAGGGCATGAACTCGCGCGGCAGACCGGGGAACGCATGCACGGCGCGGACGTAGAGCTCTCGATAGCTCTTCTGGACCGCGGAAGGCGGCGCGGCGGAGTCGGCTGGAGCGGCCGGCTGCGGCAGCCAGCCAAAGACGTTTCCGAAGCCGAGCCAGACGGTGGCGCCGAGCAGGACCACGCCGGCCGGCAAGCTGAGAAACGCGATCTTGTGCTCAAGAAAGACGCGCAGCAGGTAGGGATAGAAGTCAATGAAGATGACGCGCACGCTGCCCCAGGCGAGGTTGATGCCCAGCACGATCAGCAGATTGCGCATCAAACCGTGGCCGGGACCGAGCGGCATCCAGCAGAGCGTGAGCACGACGAGGACCGCGGTCATGGCGGCGAAGCTGGCGATCTCGCCGGCGAACCTTGGCAGAAGGAGACCGGCCAGAGGCCGGTCCCCCAGACGATCGTCGCGCGGCCGACGGTCCCCCAGCGGCCTGAAGACGAGCTGCGCCAGGGTCGGCAATATCAGAATCGCCACCAGCAGCGAGCCGAGCAGCGCGAACGTCTTCGTGTAAGCCAGCGGGCGAAAGAGCTTTCCCTCCGGCCCGTCCAGCGCGAACACCGGCAGAAACGCGATCACGGTCATCAGGATCGCGGTCGTGACGGCCCCGCCGATCTCGCGCGAGGCGTCGTAGATCAGCTCGCGGAGCGGCCGCCGGCCGCCGTCGGCCTCGATATGCCGGACGATGTTTTCCGTGAGGATGATGCCCATGTCGACCAGGGTGCCGATGGCGATGGCGATGCCGCCCAGGCTCATCAGGTTGCTGTCGACGCCCGAGAGCTTCATCAGAATGAAGCACACCAGCACGGCCAAAGGCAGCGTCAGGCTGATGACGATGCAGCTTCGCAGGTGCCGCAGGAACAGCAGCACGACAAAGGTCGTCACCAGCACCTGCTCGATCAGCGCATCCTTGAGCGTGTCGAGCGTCTCGTGGATCAACTCGCTGCGGTCATAGAAGGGGACGATCTGAACCTGTGACTCGCCTCCGGACTCCAGCGTTTTTTTCGGCAGGCTGGCGGAGAGTTCCGCGATGTGCTGCTTGACGCGCTGCGTCACTTCCAGCGGGTTCGCGCCGTAGCGCACCACCACGACGCCGCCGACGGCCTCGACGCCCTCCTTGTCCAGCATGCCGCGCCGCAGGGCCGGGCCGATCTGAACGCGCGCCACGCTGCGCAGCAGCAGCGGCACGCCGGCCTCCGAACGGATGACGATGTTCTCGATGTCCGCCGCCGACCTCACGAACCCGCGCCCGCGGACGAGATACTCGACGCCGTTGAACTCGATCGTCTCCGCCCCGACGTCGACGTTCGCCCGCTGCACCGCCATGAAGACGTCCTGGAGCCGCACGTTGTGCGCCCGCATCGCGTCGGGATCGACGTCCACCTGGTACTCGCGCACGTAACCGCCGACGGACGCCACTTCGCTCACGCCCGGAATGGCCTGGAGCGCATAGCGCACGTACCAGTCCTGAACGCTGCGCAGCTCCATCAGGTCGAAGCCGCCCTGCGAGCCTTCGAGCGTGTACCAGAAGACCTGGCCCAGAGCGGTGGCGTCGGGGCCCAGCGACGGCGTGACGCCGGCGGGCAGCTTCTGCTGGGCCGTGTTCAGTTTTTCCAGCACGCGCGAGCGGCACCAGTAGTAATCGTGCGTGTCGTCGAAGATGACGTACACCACCGAAAACCCGAACATCGAAAACCCGCGGATGGCCTTGAATCCCGGCGTGCCTTGCAGGGTCGTGGTCAGCGGATAGGTGATCTGGTCCTCGACGTCCTGCGGCGAGCGGCCGGGCCAGTCAGTGAAGATGATCTGCTGGTTCTCACCGATGTCGGGGATGGCGTCGACCGGGATCGGGTCGCGCGGAATCAGGGCATCCGTCGTTCGAAAGGGCATCACGCGCCAGCCCCACAGCACGATCAATGCCAGTACCAGGACGACTACCAGCTTGTTGTGCAGGCAGAAGCGGATGACGCCGGCGACAAGACCGTGATTCACGGCGGCATCGGCGTTTTGCGTTTGATCATTCATGCCGGCGCCCTCGCAGCGGCCAACGAGTTCATTTCTTCTCCGCTTCGGCGCTGGGCCGCAGCTTGCCGTCCGGGGCGATTTCCGCCGTCGCTGCGCCGCAGCGATACATCGCGGCGCCGAAATAGGGATTCCGCACCGCCTCGTCGATTTGCAGCCAGTCCGCGCCACGGTCGTCGAATGCCATCGGGCAGTGAATGCGGTAAATCGGCGCAGGGCGCGCGTGTCCGAAGGCCCGCAGAAACAGCTCAACTTCCGCCGTGACTTTCGGCAGCGCCTCGCGCATCCCCTTCATGGCCGGGGCCGCGTCCGGCGGCAGCGTCTTTCGGATCCTGGCCAGCGAGTCACGAAACGTCGCCGCCGCCTCATCGCGGAGCGACTCGGGCGCGGCGGCATCCAGCGCCTGGCGCAGCGCATCCAACTGCTTGCGCGCCGCCTTCTCATCATCCTCGGCCAGTTGATGGGCCCATTCGAGATACGCGTCCACGAGCTTCGCCGCGCTGCCGTGATAGGCGGCCCCGGCTGCGAAGTGCGATTTCACGCTTGCCGGGGGCGGCGGCCGGGCCGGCAACGTCTCGCCGCTCATCATGCTCGGCCGGGCGACGATCTGCACAGCGGAGTCCACACGCAGCGCGCCGCGCGTGACGACCCGCTCACCCTCGCTCAACCCGCCCAGCACAACGTAGACGTCGCCGCAACGCGGACCGAGCTCCACCTCGCGTCCTTCGTAGGCCGGCCCGTCACTGGTCTGCGTCTCGACATAAACCACCGCGCGCCGGCCCGTCAGCAGCGCGGCCGACGCGGGAATGACCAGCGGGTCGCCTTCCACCGGTTCGCGGCTGGCGAACCCGAGCGACTCGGCCGGAACGAGGTCCATCCCGCACACGTCGCACTTGCCGGGACCGTCCTTGACGATCTCGGGGTGCATCGGGCTGATCCACTTGCCGGCCAGCTCGTTGTCGGCCGCCGCCCCGCCCGCGCCGACCCGCGCCAGCAGCCGCGCCCGAACGAACATGCCCGGCCGCAGGTGCAGGTCGGGATTCGGCACGTTGACGCGCACGTTCACGGTGCGCGTGGTTTCGTTCAGAACGGGGTCGATATAGGCCACGCGGCCGACAATCTTGTGCGCTGCAAACGCCTCTGACTCGAATTCAACCCGCTGGCCGTAGTGAATGACCCCCAGGTCCAGCTCGTACGCATCCAGCAGCACCCACACGGTCCGCAGGTCGGCGATGGTGAAAAGCCGCATGCCGGTCTCGGTGTACATCCCCTCGTAACCCTGACGATCGATCACCCACCCCTCGCGCGGCGCGTCGATCCGCAGGCGATCCGACGGCTCGTTGGATTTCTCCAGACGCTGCACCTCGTCCTTCGGCACGCCCCACAGCTCCAGGTTGCGCCGCGACGCTTCGATCAGCCGGGCGGCTTTCTGAATGGCGGCCTGGCTGGCGCTGTCCTCGGCTTGCTTCAATCCCTGCAGCGCGACCAGGTACTCGCGCTGCCCGACGATGAGCTGCGGACTGTAGATTTCGGCCAGGTGATCCCCTTTGCGGACGAGAATGCCCGTGTAGTTGACGTAGAGCCGATCAAGCCGGCCCGGAGCGTAGGCGCTGATGTACGCCACGCGCGTCTCGTCGATCGCCACCTTGCCGGTGAGGCGCAGCTCCCGCTCCGCCTTTCCGCGGACGACGGCCGTCGTCTCAATCCGCGCCAGGGCCCGCGCCCGCTCCGAAAGCGACAGCCCGCGTTCGCCGTCCGCCCCGGCGCTGCCGACCGGAACAAGATCCATGAAACAGATCGGACACTGCCCGAACCTGGGCAGCTTGATCTGCGGATGCATCGAACAGGTGTACTCGACCGCTGCTTCGCCGGACGCGCCCGTCGGCGGCGCCGCGCCGCCGGAGTGCGGGATGAGCACCCGCCCGACAACGACGCCGAGCGCCAGCATGCCGACCAGCGCCCCGCCGCGCACCAGCCCACTTTTCAATCGGCTGTAAGGCATTCCCGCAGGCCAGGCGGCGGGGGCGGATACGTTGCGTTCAATCTCAGCCATGTCAGTCCTCTCAATCCACAGGGCGTTTTCCGAGCCGCGCGCGTCAGCAAGCGGTTCTTTCAGGAACCGCTCCCTTGCGGTCGCGGCTCGGAAGAAGGGCGCGGCCCAGGTTCCAACTCACCACCACCGATCTGCCGCAGCAGCTCGGCCCGCCAGATTATCGCGTCGCGCTCATACTCCAGCGTCTTGCGCCGGGCCATGATCAGGTCTTCCTGCGCCTGGAGATACACCGCCAGGCTCTCGCGTCCCGCGGCGAAGGACTCCTGCGCCAGGTCGATGTTCCGCTGCACGGCCGGCGCGATCTCGTCACGATAGAGACGCGCCTGCTCACCCGCCTGCTGCGCCGCCAGGAGCGCCTGGCGCACGCCCAGGATCATCTCCTGCACGCGCGCCTCCAGCTCCGCGGCCCGCTGCCGGCATTCGCTGGCGGCCTTGGCAACCTGCGCCTGATTCTGATCAAAAATGGGCAATTCAACGTCGATCATCGGCCCCAGCGTCCACTTGATCTCGCGTGGCTCGTTGACGATCGGCCGCACTTCGGGAAACGGCATTCCGCCCTCGATGCCGTTTACCAGGCCTTGCGCCGCGGCGTTCGCCACCCGCGCCCCCAGGCGGTTCACCGGCGCACGCCGGGCCGGAGCGCGCTCGAAGGTGAAGCCCAGCGTCAGATCGGGAAGCGCCGCGAGCTTCTCCATTTCGAGCCGGTCTTCGGCGGCTCGCATGCGCCAGTCGGCCGCCTGCAGGTCGAGCCGCTCGTCCGCGGCCCGCGCCCAAAGAGCGGCTTCATCATCGGGAAGCAGCGTCAGCTCGGCGCCCGCGAGCGGAAGCACCTGCCACACATCCGCCGCCCCCGCCAGTCCGAGCAGCATCAGCATCTCGCGCTTGAGCGCCCGCAGCTCGGCCTGCTCGGCGCTCAGCTCAGAGCGCAGCCGCAGGGCGCGCAATTCCATCAGGTTCAGCTCCACCTGCGTCGCCTGCCCGGCGGAGTAGCGCGTCTGGAGCAACCGCACCGACTGATCCACCAGCGCCATGTTCTGCCGCACCAGCTCGACGGCGGCCTGCCCAAATTGCAGACGCACGTGGAGCTTTCGCACGCGCGTCGCGATCTCAATCGCGCGATCCGCCACGCGCAGCACGGCCTGTTGCAGCTCGCTCCTGGCGGCCTGTTCGCGCGACGGAATCAGCCACAGGTCCTGCAGCGCCTGCGATGGAAATCCGGCGGACCGCAGCATCGTCTTTCCGCCGCCGGGAACGAACATCATCATGAAGTTGAGCGACGGATTCGTCAGCAGCCCGGCCTGAACCAGGTCGGCGTCCGCCTGGGCGATCATCTCTAATTCGGCCCGCAGCTCGCGGTTGTTCCGCAGCGCCAGCCCGATGGCGGCGTCGATCTCGAGCACGCTCTGCGCATCCCAGGGCGGCGCCGCGTCGTCCCACGGTGCACTCCAGGCCGGCCGCGTTCCCAGTCGCTGCTCAACCAGGTCGGCAGACCGGTCGATCTGCGGCTGTGCATCCACCCGCGCGCATCCGTTCACCGCCGCCAGGACGCACAGCAGCAGACTGAAACGGCACACGAGTCTCCGCGTGGCGCGGGCGTCTCGCCCGCCTGTTCGGGTGGCGCGGGCGTCTCGCCCGCCTGTCCGGGTGGTGCGGGCGTCTCGCCCGCTGTTTGGACGGGCGAGACGCCCGTCCCACCCGGAGATGCCCGAACCGGGCCGGCGCGCATATTCTGAGAACATGACACGGCTCCTGATGCTGGGCGCGTTTCATCGCGTGTCGGACCACGATCGGCCCGCACTTGGGGCGACGAAACGGCGCGCACGATGAGACCAGGTCGCAGACTGGACGTGCGCAGCCCGAATCAGATCAGAAGCACAGGAATTTCAGGCGGGACCAACGCGGGAGGCGAGTGCGCCACAGCCGCAACACGGCGAACGCCGGCGGCGTCAACAACCGGAGCGACGAATGTCGCGTGACCGGCCGGGCAAGAGCGAACTTCAACGAGCCGATCCAGGGGAACGCCCGGTGCAGCCGGAACTGATGGCGCCGTGTCGCACCGGCAACTCGGCGCCGGCGATGGCGCCTCTTCATCCGGCGGTGTTTCACACCCGCACGCGCAGGCCCCGGCACCGCAGCAGCAGGAGCAAGCGTCAGCCGTACTCGGCGCGCCTCCGAGTGCGCCGCCAAGCGTTGGCAGCCCCGTGGCGGCAAGGAACAGCAGCAACACCGGCCAGACTCTCATGCCTCAATAATATCGTCTCGACGGCGAGAATGCCGCACCGTGCGTTCGGTTTGTGCATTGAAATTTGCGCTGATCCGCGGGTAGGCTGACCAACGAGCACAAGGGGCCAGCCATGCCCAACCGCGCCGTCGTCATCACCATTTCAGATCGCTGCTCCGCCGGCCTGGCCGAAGACCGGAGCGGTCCTGCGATCATCGAAGCGCTGCCCGACCTGGATGCGTCGCTGGTGCACCGCGAGATCGTCCCGGACGAAGTAGCGCGGATTCGCGGTCTCGCATCCGCGTGGATCGGCCGCTGCGAGTTGATCCTGTCCACCGGCGGAACCGGCGTCTCGCCCCGCGACGTAACGCCTGAAGCGCTGACTCCGTTGGTCGCACAGGACCTGCCGGGCTTTGGCGAGGCGATGCGCATGCGGGCGTTTGAGAGCAAGCCGACGTCGATCCTGTCGCGCGGCGGCGCCGGCGTCGCCGCGGGCAGCCTCATCGTCTGGATGCCCGGCTCACCGCGGGCGGTGCGCGAATGCCTGCAATGGCTGACGCCGGCGATTCGCGAGGCATGCCAGCTTCTGCGCGGCCAGTCACCGCACTGACTCGGGGCCGAAGCCGGTTTCCGCGGCCGGGCCGTATTTCCGAACCCGCCGCGCCAAGCGGCGGGGTGACGATCGTAAGCGTATGACGCCGCATGCGCCGGCGACGTCAACCCGCCGCTTGGCGCGGCGGGTTCGGACAGACAAGCTCGCGGACGGAGATGCCCGCCGAGCCCGCCCGATTGCAGGGTCACACGCAGCGGGTCCCAGCGAGTCAGTTTCTGTCTCCGCGGGTCGACAGCCGCGCGTAACCTCTATATCATTCCGCCGCTTTTAAAAAGGCTCACGGGCCAGGATCGCAGGGAGCGGGTATGTCGGATGTCTGCAATGTCGCCCTGATCGGCCAGAAGTTCATGGGCCGCGCTCACAGCAACGCCTATCTGAAAGCGGCCCGCTTCTTCAATCTTCCGTTGCGGCCGGTCATGCACACGATCGTCGGGCGCGACCTGATTTCGCTGGCCCCGTTCGCCGACCGCTGGGGCTGGAAGAATTACAGCACCAACTGGAAAGAGACCGTCCGCGACCCGGCGATCCAACTCGTTGACATCACCACTCCCAACTACATGCACGCGGAGCAGGCCCTCGCCGCGCTGGCCGCCGGCAAGCACGTCGCGTGCGAGAAGCCGCTGGCCGGCACGCTGAAGGACGCGCGGCAGATGCGCAACGCCGCCGTTAAATCGCGCAAGAGCAAGACGTTCGTCTGGTACAACTACCGCCGCTGCCCGGCGATCGCGCTGGCTTACCGATTCGTCAAGGAAGGCCGCCTCGGCCGGATTTACCACGTGCGGATGCAGTTCCTGCAGGATTGGGCCGGTCCGGACACGCCGCATTCCTGGCGTTTTGACAAGAAATTCGCCGGAACCGGCGCCCACGGCGAATTGAACGCGCACCTGATCGACCTGGCTCGCTTCCTGACCGGGCAGGAGTTCACCGAGATCATGGGGGCCGTCGCGCAGACCTTCATCACCGACCGGCCCATTCCGGCCAGCGCGACCAAGCAACACGGCGCCACGTCGGTCCGGATCAAGCAGCGCCTGCGGAGCGACGTCGACGACGCGATGCTCTTCTTCGCCCACATGAGCGGCGGGACGCTTGCCAACTTCGAGGGCACACGCGTCGCGACCGGCAATCAGAACCACATCGGGCTGGAACTGAACGGCGAGGTGGGCTCGATCCGCTTCTCATTCGAAGATATGAACGTCCTGCAATACTGGGACGACCGCGAAGACGGCCGCGTCGCCGGCTGGCGGCGAATCATGTGCACTTCCGCCGGCGACCACCCCTACGCCGGCGCATGGTGGCCGGATGCACATATTATCGGATTCGAGCACACGTTCGTGAACATGGCGGCGGACATCCTGGCGGTGCTCGGTGGCGACGCCCCGATTGTGCCGCTCCCGGATTTCAACGACGCATATGAGACGCAGCGCGTGATGGAGGCGGCGATGATCTGCGCCAAGCATCGGGCGCCGATCAAGATGAGCGAAGTGAAATAGGACCGGGGAGTGCGGGGATCCCGCCCGCGTCCGGGAAGTGCGGGCGTCTCGCCTGCGTCCGGGGAGTGCGGGCGTCTCGCCCGCACAAAGCCGGGAGGATGGGGACCTCTAGTCGAACGGTGCGGGCAGGACGCCCAACCTGCCCGACGAGATTTATTCGAATTTTAGCGCCGTCCCCCTTTGAATCGCGCAATGCCCGCAGTAATCTAAGACGTTGGAGAGAGGAAGCGCTCTCGCGTACCCGTTCGGCATCGACGTTGGTCGCGGCGCCCCGTTCACCGCTGCGCCCGCACGATCCGCACTTCCGAGGCGCTTTCACGTCGCTCTTATTGTAGAGAGAGAGTTTTTGAGGAGGATCTTATGAAGCGGCTTCTTGGTCTTGGCAGTCTGCTGGCCCTGTGCGGCGCCAGCACGGCTTCCGCCAGCATCGTCATCAACGAGGCGCTGGGCAGCACGACCGGCACGGACGCGGAGTACATTGAGCTGTACAACAGCGGCCCCGCCCCGGTGGACATCAGCGGCTGGCGAATCCAGCTTTGGGACAGTGACACCGGCGCCCCGTTCGGCGGCGCGGACGGCGGCACGCCCTACCTGATCCCGGCGGCGACGACGCTCGCGGTCGGCGACTACTGGCTGATGGGCAACACCACGTTCGCGACTTTCTGGAGTGGCGCCCTTCGCGACCAGATCATCCAGGAAAACGCGATCGAAAACGGCTCGTACACCATGATCCTGAGAGACGCGGCGCTCGCGGTCCAGGACTCCGTGTACGTCACCGACGGCGGGGTGGGCGACGCGCCCAACGACGCCGGTGCGGCGTTCGTTCCCGGCGCGACGATCGGTCCGGACGGTGCGAACCTTCCGGCCGGCTTCTACCGCGTCGGCGACGCGGGTGCGACGCTGGCCCTGCTCGAGTTCAGCCCGCTGCCCAGCGCGTCGGGCACGCCGAATGCGGCGAACCTGCCTGAGCCGGCGAGCATGGCCCTGCTGGCCCTCGGGACGCTGGCGCTGCGTCGTCGCTAAGTCGTTTGCGACTGGCCGACAATCCGAGCCGCGACCGTGAGGGAGCGGCCCCGATGACGGGGCCGCTGTTTCCCTGCGGGCGCGGCTCATGCGCTTGTGGCACGCCGCTCCAGATGATCCGCCGCTCACCCTGGCGGCGCCGCCGCAACCTGAACAACCTGGTCCAGTTTCTCCAACTCGCCAAGCCGCCGCACGTCAATCATCCCGACATAAACGCGCGCCAGCGCGTTCTCGCCTGATTTCTCAAAGCCGAGCTTCGCCAGTTGTTCCAGCGTCCCGGCGTTGAAGTCGACGACCGTGATCATCACACTGACTCGAAACTTCGTGACAACGGCCCGGCCGCGCCAGTCGCCGTCCTTGCCCTCGCGCGCCACGATCTCCGCAAGGCCGTGCAGCTCCGGTGCGAGCTTTGAGGCTTTCTTGTCAGCTTCCTTTTGGCGCTCCTCGGCCGTGCCGCGTCCGGCGCCGCCGCCGATTACGCCGCCGGTCGGCGCGTCGTGGCGCGACGCGCCGTTCGCGGGCTCCGGCAAGCCGGCCGCGACGGGCATGGGCGGCGAAGTTGGAGTTGAGATCGACGGAACCTGGCTTGCCGGCGCGGGCACCATGCCGAGTCCGGCGCCGTGGAGTTTCATGGCGCCGCCTTCGTCCTCACGGCCGCCAAACACGCCTGTGTAGCTCACGCCGCTGGGCATCTCAACCGGCACCAGCACCTTCACCGCTTGCCCGTCGCGGGTGATGGTCTGCTCCTCGACTGCAACGAAACTGGTGAACTGCGTCATCAGCCTGTATTCGAGGCCAAGCTGCGTCACCGCCGCGCGCACATCCGTCACCGGCTCGCCATTCAGCGTCGCCGCCTGCTGGTTTGCCATCAGGTAATCAACCTTGGATCGCGCCCAGAGCGAAGCAACCGCCGGATTCGTGCGCACCTCCATCGTGCTGGGCAGCGGCGTCTCGATCCGGACCGAGCGTTGGAACGGCCCAGCCCCGGTGTATCCGCGGAGCGTCACGCTTCCCGCGGCGCCGGGCGCCAGCCGGCCGTGGACGATCACCGGCCTGGCCGCGAACAGATCGGGGATCATCGGCGGAAAGACCTCGCTGACCGGCAGGCCGCCCCAGTCCAGCGAGATGTCGGTCAGCACCGGCGCCCGCATGCGCTCGTGCAGCCGCTGCACGGCCGCATCGGCGCTCGACTCCAGCAGCACATACTCCACCTCGCCGCGGCCGGCGCGGGCCATGCCGTCGAGCAGGTAGCGATTGACGCTGTTGCCGATTCCGAGGCTGAAGACGCGCGTGGTGGCGGCGTTTTTCTTCACGAAGTTGATGATCTGGGCGTCGTTCCCGACGTAGCCGTCGGTGAGAAAGCAGACGACGCGAATCGGCGCGGCGCCTTCGCGCGGGGCGCGCGTTGTTTTCACCAGCGCGGCCTCGATTGCCTTCATCATCTCCGTCCCGCCCCCGCCGCTGCGCGACTGCAAGAATGAAATCGCCTCCCCGCGGTTGGCGGGCGTGTTGGGCCGCGGCTTGTCCCAGAGAATGTGCGTGTCGCCGGCGAACGTGATCAGGTTGAACGAGTCCGCCGGCAGCATGCTCTCCATCGCCAGCATGACCACTTTCTTCGCCTTTTCGATCGGGTAACCCGACATCGAGCCGGACGTGTCCAGCACGAAAATCAACTCGCGCGGCACGATCGCCGTCGGCTCGACCCGCGCCGGCGGCTGAAGCACCAGCGTGAAGTAGCCGCCGCGCGGGTCCTGGTGAAAGAGGAATGCGTCGCCGATCCCCTCGCCGCCGAGGCGATAGCGGACGACGAAATCGCGGTTGGGGATCGCAGCCTGGTTCCTGAGGGCGATCGTTGTCGAAAGGACTCGGCCTAGCGCAAGCTGCGATTGATCAATCTCGTGCGATTCGCAGCGCACATCTGTCAGCGGCAGCCCGGTGTTGATCCGCAGCGACAGAGAAATGTCGTGCCCCGCCCGCGTGCCTTGCGGCGTCACCGGCGGCGTGATCCTGCCGGCGTCGGGAACCTGCGGCGTCGGCTGGCCGGTGGTCATTGGCCCGGGGGCGCTGCCGCCGCCGGGGATGTATCGCGGCCCAACGACCATCGGGAACGACCACTCAAACGCGCCGGCTTCGTAGCGCAGCGTCTCGACGTACGTGATCTCGATGACGACCTCGACACCCGGGTCAATGTTGGCTACGGATTGTGTGAAGATGTTGGGCCGTTCCTGGTCAAGCAGGCTGGCGACGTGCCCGGCATTTTTCGCCTGCTCGTAGATCTTCCGCGCCTCGTCGCGCTCCTTGATCTGCCCGATCACCCGCCGGGATCCGATCTGCATCACGAAATCGTCCACCGCCGCGTCCGCCGGCAGCGGAAAGACGTAGACTGCTTCGATTTTTCGGCTGGAGGGGTTGGTGAAGGTCTGCTTGACGGTGACGCGGCCGACGATGCCGGCCACGTCGGCTTCGACCGTGGTGTGTTTCAGCGGGCAGACTGTAGACTCATCCGGGTTTGGTCCGATGATCCGCAATTCGCCGCAGCCGGCCTTTTCGGGCGGCTGGGCGAGAGCGGTAGTGAATGCGGCCAGGGGCAGCAGAGCGGCGAGAAGAATGCGTGGGAACATGTCAGTCTCCAAGAACGTCCAGATCGATACCCGCAGGAGGCAGTACCTTGGACGCCGCTGGACTCGAAGTGTTCCCCGATGGCGAACCCGGAAAGCCTGTGAACTTCTGCGGGTGGAACGGGCATCTTGCCCGTTCTTACACCGCGGGGACGGGCGAGACGCCCATCCCACCCATGGCGGGGCAACTTGCTGACTTCGACCCTACCCCTTCGGCAGCAGCACATGCACGGTCGTCCCCTCGCCCGGCCGGCTGTCGATCCAGATTTTCCCCCGGTGCGCCTCGACGATCCGATGCACCCGCGCCAGTCCCAACCCGCGCCCGCGGCCGGCGCGGCGGTGCGAGAAGAAAGGATCAAAGGCACGATCGATGACGCCTGGGGCCATGCCCGCGCCGTAGTCGCGCACCGCCAACTCTACACCGTCGCCGGTCACCGAGGCGCGACAGCGAATCGAAATCACGCCGCTGTTGTCGTTCGTCGCATCCAGTGCGTTGTTCAACAGCTCCGCCAGCACGCCGGCGAGCTGATTCGCGTCGCCCGAGATCGTGCAGCCGCCGCGTGTCGCGCCGGCGTCCGTCTCGAGTGTGACGCGCGACTCGGGCAACTGGTGCTTCGCGACGAACGCGCTGCGTACGTCGGACGCGATCGCCGCCAGATCGATCGGTGCGGGTTCCGGCGGGCGGGGGCGGGCGAAGTCCATCAGCTCGCTGACGATGCCGCTGCATTCATGCGCTTTCGCGTGGATCAGCTCGAGCGCACGGCGCAGCTCCGGGTCGCTCGTGCCGCGCATCAGGATTTCGGCTCGCCCGGAGATCACCGCCAGCGGCGTATTCAGTTCGTGCGCCGCTCCGGCGGCCATCTCGGCGATCATCGAGAGCGTCCGCGAGCGCAGCAGCTCGACCTGCATGTTCTGCAAGCGGCGGTTCATCTCCGCCAGGTCGTCGGAAAGCCGCCGGGCCGCGGCTTGCGCATTAGCCCGGCCCAGCACGAGCCCGAAGCTGTGCGTCAGTGAGCGCAGCTCCTCGGCCTCCTCGACCAGCCGAGCACGCTCGTCAGCGTCCGACAGATAGACCAGCCCCCCGCTCACGCGCGCATCATGCACCACCGGCACAAACCAGGCCGTCCCGCGTCCAAGGCGGCCCACCACGGGCGCCATCAGCGTCCGCACCGGCTGCGGAGCGCGGATGACGCACAAATCCAGCGCTTCTCCGGGCTGCGCGAGCCAGCCGACGGTTTCTTCCGGCACGCTCAGCACCAGTTGTCCGCGATCCGCCGGCTCCTCCGTGGACCACGCCAGGTTGACCGTGCCGCCGCCCTCCTGCACGCCGAAGGCCGCCACGCTGCAGCGCTGCAGCGCCCCGCCCGCCGCGTCGGCCATGGCCGCGACCACCGCCGCCGGATCGGACCAGGCGCTGAGCTGCCGGTCAAATCGACCCAGCGCCTTGAAGTAGCGGGCGGCCGCCGCCAGGCGCCGGTTGGTCAGGATCAGGTCAGCGTTCAGCTTGCCCAGCTCGACGTTGGCCTCCGACATCGCGCGCCGGTAGACCGATTCGGGCGTCTCGCGATTGAGGCCCAGCGCGGTGGCGTGCGCCGCGACGTCCGGTGCGAGCTGCTGCACGACCGTTTCGATCTGCCCCTCCTTGAATCCCAGTCGCACCGCGAGGCGCGCCGAGAGGTCGTGAAACAGGTGGTTCCCGGAAAAGCCGATGTGGTTCTCACGCGCCATCACGTCGGCCAGATGGACCAGGCTGATCAGCGCCGGCCGCGCCACGGAACGCGGAAGCATCTCGACCGAAAGGTGGTGCGCCCAGATCACGTCGCGCAGGTGCGCCGGCAATCCCCAGCGCTCCGCCAGCCGCCGACCAGCGACGGTGTGATCGGCGCCGAGAATGCTGCGTTCGAAATCGGCAATGTCGCCGCGCTCCTGTTCATTGTGCATCACGACCCGCGCGTAGGCCTTCGGGAAGACGGCGTCGAGCGCGACCTTGCCGATGTCGTGCAGCAGCCCCGCCACGAATGCGTCTTCCGGATCGACGCCGAGTTCCCGACGCGCCGCCGCCAGCCGCTTGGCGGCGCTGGCCACGGCCAATGCGTGTTTCCAGAATTCAAGCCGGCTGAATCCGCCCGACCCGCCCTCGGCCGGCGAAAAACACTCGAACACTTTCACCGCCAGCACGATGTTGCGGACCGCGGCGAATCCCAGCAGCGTCACGGCGCGGTCGACCGTATCCACCCGATGACTCGCGCCGGCCGCAGCCGAATTCGCGCACGCCAGCAGCTTGGCCGTCAGCGACTGGTCCGCCCTGAGCGCATCGGCCAGGTCGCGCGCCCCGCTGTCGGCTGACAGCGTCAGCGACAACAGCCGCACCGCGATCGGCGCCAAGGTGGGCAGATCGTCGAGATGCGGCAGCACCAGGTCCGGCTTGGCGCCGCCTGCCGCGTCCGCGGCCGTCGCTGGGCGGACCTCGTCAGGCACGGGCGAGTTCCAGCAGGCGGTTAATCAGCTCGTCGATCTTGAACGGTTTCTGGATGAAGTCGTCGGCGCCGTCGTGAAGCAGTTGCTCGACGTGCTCGCGCTCGATCACGCCCGAAACGATCACGATCTTCACATGGCCGAGCGAATCGTCGCTGCGGATGCGCTTGCAGACCAGATTGCCGTTGATGTCCGGCAGCATGTAGTCCAGGATCATCACGTCCGGCAGGAACTCACGCACGCGCATGCCGGCGTCGAACCCGGTCGAGGCGGTGGCCACTTCGAAACGCCCGTCGCGCTCCAGCATGTCGACCAACAGCTCGACGATCGCCGGATCATCGTCGACCACCAGCACGCGCGTCTTCCCCGAATCGATCTGGTCCAGGGGGATGTCGTGCTCTTTCATGAACTGGATCAGGCTTTCGCGCGGGATGCGGCGGAAGCGCGACCCCGGCACGCGAAAGCCGCGCAGCCGACCGCTGTCAAAGCAACGGATAACCGTCTGCTGGCTGAGCTGGCAAATCTCGGCCACCTCGCCGGTTGTGTACACAGTTTTGTTCAGCCGGGGTGGTTCCCGGTTTGTCTTTCCCATTTCACGCCCTAAAAGACTACCCAAATTATCTATATTGCCTAATATATATCGTCCGGGGTGACTTGGCAAGATAGGGTAAGCTGATTCGCGCAATTGCTGACTAGGCAACCGCTTCCGAGCTGCCGCGAGCGGCGAGGTGGACGAGCAGCATCGACACGTCGGTAGGATGAATGCCGCTGATCCGGGCCGCCTGACCGACGTTTCGCGGACGGACGGCGTTCCATCTCTCGACCGCCTCTCGCCGCAAGTGAGGGATGCTCGCGTAATCAAGCGTGGTGGGGAGACCGCGCTCCTCGAACGCGCGGTGCTCTTCGATAACTCTCTGCTGTCGCTTGAGATAGCCGTCATACTTCACCTCGATCACTGCCCGCGCCCAGACATCCGGCTCGGCAGAAAACGCGGAGAGGGGCTCGTAACCCAACCGGAATCGGTCCCCCGTTTCTTCGGGCCGGCGAATCCACTCTTCCAGCGTCTTGTTCTCCCAACGTAAGCGACGCAGGGAACTTAGAAGCTCGCCGACACGTTCCGAAGTTCTTCGGTACCGCTCCCAACGCGCGGAATCTGCCAGTCCGATTTCATGAGCGAGCGGAGTGAGCCGCTGGTCGGCGTTGTCGTGCCGCAGGTGAAGGCGGTATTCGGCCCGCGAGGTGAACATGCGATAGGGTTCCGTCACGCCGCGCGTCACGAGGTCGTCGATCATTACCCCGATGTAGGCCTGATCGCGCCGCAGGACGACCGGCGGCTTTTGCGCGACGTAGCGCGCCGCGTTGATCCCCGCCATGAGCCCCTGGCCGGCGGCTTCCTCGTAGCCGCTCGTGCCGTTGATCTGCCCCGCGAGAAAGAGCCCGAGAATTCGCTTCGTCATCAGCGCCGCATCGACCTGCTCGGGCGGGACGAAGTCATACTCGACGGCGTAGCCCCATTGCAGTACCTCCGCTCGTTCGAGCCCTGGGATGCCGGCGATCATCTCGCGTTGCACGTCGATCGGCAGCGATGTGCTGACGCCGTTGACGTAGATGCGGTCGCTCTCGCGGCCCTCCGGTTCGAGGAAGACCTGGTGCCGGTTCTTGTCGGCGAAGCGCACGACTTTGTCCTCGATGCTGGGGCAGTAGCGCGGGCCGCGCGACGCGATCTGGCCGGAGTACATCGGGGCGCGGTGCAGGTTGGCGCGAATCCGCTCGTGAATCGCGGCGTTGGTGTAGGAAATCCAGCAGGGAACCTGCGACTGCGCCAGCCGATCGGTCATGAAGGAGAACGGCACAGGCGGGTCGTCGCCGGGCTGCACGTCGAGCGAGGAGAAGTCGATCGTGTCGCGTTTCAGCCGCGGCGGGGTACCGGTCTTCAAACGGCCGAGCTCAAGTCCGAGCCGGCTGAGCGAGGCGCTGAGCCCGACGGCGGCTTTCTCGCCGATGCGGCCGCCCTCTGTTTTCTGCTCGCCGGTGTGCATCAGCGCCCGCAGAAACGTGCCGGAGGTGACGACGACGGCCGGGGCATTGACGATCCGCCCATCGCTCAGGCGGACGCCGGTGACGCGCCGCGCGGCGGCCGGCGCGCGCGTCGCGTCCGCCGGCCGATGCGTCGGCGCCGCACTCTCAATCTCTGCGTTCTCCGTACTCTCCGCGTACTGCGCGTCCCCTGCGAGAATCTCCTCCACACCCGCCTCGACGATTTCCAGATTCGGGCACTCCGCCAGCCGTCGCTGGACCGCACCAGCGTAAAGCTCACGATCGCACTGCGCCCGCAGCGCCCACACGGCCGGCCCCTTGCTGCGGTTGAGCATGCGGAACTGGATGCCGGTCTCGTCCGTCACCAGCCCCATCAGCCCGCCGAGCGCGTCCACTTCGCGAACGATCTGCCCCTTGCCGATGCCGCCGATGGCGGGATTGCAGGACATGCGACCGATGGCGTCACGGGTGAACGTGACCAAGGTGGTGCGTGCACCGAGGTGCGCGGCGGCCCAGGCGGCCTCCGCGCCGGCGTGCCCGCCGCCGATGACGAGGACGTCGAAATCTACGGGATTCATAGCAGGACTATAGTCGCAGAGCGGTGTCTTCGACGAGGTCGATCTCACTCTCGGTGAGGTCGAATAGTTCGTAGACGATGCGGTCAATCTGTCGATCGACGGCGGTAATCTGTCGAGCTGCCGCGGTAGCCTCGTGATCGATGCGCGTCTGCGACAATGACTGATTTAGCGCCAACATGCTGTTGACGAGCCGATCCAGCCTTGCGAGGTTCGGCGCGTGCGCCTTGGATGTCGCAGATTGATGCGGAAGCGGCAGCTCGCGGGTCTGTTCGAGGATGATCTTGGGGAAGTCATCTCGGCGCGCTGCTGCATTTAGGCGTACAAAAAACCACGAGAGCAGTTTACTGTTCAGAATCGCCAGGATTTGCAGCAGCGACAGGACGCCGCGTGACGAAGCCGACGGAATCAAGCTCTGAACGGACTGACTGGTGAGCATGAACTCCTCAGTGTACGTTGCTTGAAGTCGGAGCGATCTGCTGAGCACTTGCCGAAGGAGAATCCGGTTCGACGAGAAGTACTCCACTGGCTTGCTGCGCTGAATGTCGGGGGGAAACGAAATGAACAGCCGCTGGCCTGGCTCGAGAATGTAGCGCTGCAGCACACCGGCAAACGCGGTCTGCGGGTTTGTCAGCCCCTTCTTGAATCTCACGGGCTGGAATGTCTCGATGCCTCGCTTCACCGACAGTTCGTCACCAAGGACGAATCCGGTTGTTCGAAGCTTGTTAATGAGGCGTGTTTCGTCCGTCGAACAGGTTACAAGGAACTCAAACCGCGGGCTCGTGCGCCATAGTCCGAGGTCGGACGATTTGTGAAAGCACTCGAACTCTTCAACCGTAGCGATCTTATGGCGCGCCGGAAAGACGTACAGGTCAATAGCCGTGCTCGCTTCTGCTCTGTCCCACTTCTGCGCGGTGACGATTACACAATCGACATACGCAGCAAACACGTCGAACGGCAGCGATACGAAGCTGGTCGGCCGAAACTGCTCGACAAACAGCATCCTTAGAGGCATTGCTGAAGGTAACGAAGTCCACCCGGACGGGATGATCATGCCGAACTGCCCGTCGTTACGAAGTAACTGACCCGCACGCTCTACAAACAGCAAGAAACTGTCAAGTGAGTTTGCCGGAGTCCGGTATCGCGAACGCAGGTATTGTTCCTCGGCTCGCGAGAACGACGCGCCATACGGCGGGTTTGCGACGATCGCGTCAAACCCACCCGATCTGATGATCGTCCGAAACTCGTCATTCCAATCAAACACGTTGATCTTGTAGCGCGCCTCGTCATCCAGCAGTAGCAACTGCTGATTCTCGTAAAAGTCTGGCCCGATCAGCGAGTTTCCGCACTTGATGTTGTCGCCCAGGTCCGGCAGCGCCCGCTCATGCAGCAATCGCCATTGATTTGTCAGCGTCTCGCCGGACTCGCCCTCGAGCACCTTGAGCAGGAGCGATAGTTTCGTCACCTCGACCGCCTGCGGGTCGATGTCCACGCCGAAGATGCTGTTCAGCAGGATTCGCTTGCGCTCCGACGTCGTCAGTCTCCATCCGCTCCCATTGGTCGCATCAGCGCCCGCGGACTCGCGGCCGCGCGTCGCCTGATAGATCGGCGGGCTCTTGCCGCGGGCGAGTTTCTCGGGGTCGTGCTCTGAATACCACTTCAGATGCCAGTCGAGCAGGAACTGATACGCGGCGATCAGGAACGAACCGGACCCGCAGGCCGGATCGAGTATTCGCAGCTTCGCGGCGTCTTTCGGTGTTATCGCGTCCGGAGCAAGGACCGCACCTGCGCCATCCGTGCCGGCGCTTTGCTCGAGCACTCCGAGCAGCCGGCCGACCGTATGCCGGACGATGTAGTCGACGATGTATGTCGGTGTGTAGTAGACGCCGCCGGCCTTTCGGACTTCCGGCTTTTCCTCGACGACCGCCCGGTGACCGGTCGTGAGGCGGATGACTTTTCCGAGGAACTGCTCGTAGACCTGCCCGAGAATATCCGCCGGCAACACGCCAAACGCGTACGGGCTGTCGGGGTAGTACAGGTTTCGAACAATGTCCTTGAGCACCTTGTCGTCGACGCTCAGCGTCGGCGTCAGCTCGTCCGGCGGCTCGCTGCGATCGCGCTCGCGTTCGAAGTGAAAGATTCCCGAGTTGTAGCGCTGATCAGCGGCGCGGAAGAACACGCCCAGGCGCTCGTAGACACGCTCGCCATTGAGGAGCGACGCGAGCTGCGAATAGGGCTCCATGCCCCGGTCTTCGGCGATGCGCAGAAAGATGATCCGGTCGATGATCCGCTGAACGGCGAAGTTAAGGTCGCGTTGCGAGATTTCCGGATTGCGCAAAGCGACGTTGCGCGCCAGCGCGTCGCGCCAGCCCTCGATTTCGGCGAGAAAGGCGCGGTCCACCTCCGTTGTCCCCCGCTTGCCGCGCGCGGATTCCGCGAAGCGGTCGAAGGCGCCCTTGAGCACCGCGTCGCGCGAGAAGACCGCGGCAATGTCGCCCCATTTTTCGGCGTACTCCTCGAACGTGCAGTAGATCAGCCGGCCCACCGACGGTTTGTCATTCTGGCTGGGCTTCTGGCGACAGTCGTAGACCGCGAATTCCTCGAAATCGGTCAGGACCGAGAGCGGGAGCTTCGCCGACCAGGCATAGCGACGGAGCTGATACGCCGGAACCGGATCAGACTTCAGGTTGACGCCCGGCTTCTTGGCCTCGACAAAGAACTTGCGTGTGCCGCCGATGCGGAACGAATAGTCGGGCGCCTTCAGGCCTTCGCCGACGCGGAGCGAGTCTTCGTGAATGACATCCCGATAGGCGTCGGCGTAGCCGCCGGCGTTCGCAACGTCCCAGCCCAGCGCCGCAAAAAGCGGGTTGATGAAATCGATGCGGCACAGCGTTTCGTTGTACGCGGATGAGCGATAATGCTCGCTGTTTGTGCGGAACTTCTCGACCAGATCAAGAACGGAAGTCGGTGCAGTCCCCATGCGTCGGATACTAGCTTGGAGCGGCGAAGCGTGAAAGTCTGCTCGCCGTGCTTCAGCGTTGCCCCGCGGCCGCCCGCGGCTTTCCGCCCTTTCGCGGGTCGCTTACCCCCACAACGGTCCCATCCTCCAGAATCTGAATCGCCTGCACCGCCGCGGTGGGACGCGTCAGCGCCAGGCATGGCGCCGGACGCATCCAGTGGCGTCGCGCCCGAGCCGCGTGGTAATCTCCGCAGCATGCCGGTCCGAAAGCGCAAACTCGCTGCCCGCTCAGAGGCGCAGATTCGCCTCCTGCCGCAACTTCGCGAGGCCGCCGGCTTCGGTCGTTACGAGCTGGTTTGCGCCGACGCGCTCGAATGGCTCGCGGGAGCGCCGCGAAACAGCATCCATGCGGTGGTCACCGACCCGCCCTATGGCCTCGTCGAGTATCGGCCGCAGGAACTGGCCAAGCGCAAGAGCGGACGCGGCGGCGTATGGCGGATTCCGCCGGCGTTCGACGGGCAGCAGCGCAGCCCGCTTCCGCGGTTCACCGTTCTGACCGAAGCCGAGCGGGCCCAGCTCCGCGATTTCTTCCGCCAGCTTGCGGCGCGGCTGCTCCCGGTGCTCGTTCCTGGCGCGCACATCTTCATCGCCACCAACCCGCTCGTTTCCTATCTCGTCTACGAGCCCTTCATCGCCGCCGGATTCGAGAAGCGCGGCGAGATCATCCGCGTGGTGCACACGCTTCGCGGCGGCGACCGGCCCAAGAACGCCCATCGCGAGTTTGACGAAGTCTCGGTCATGCCCAAGTCCTGCTGGGAACCGTGGGGTCTCTTCCGAAAGCCCTGCGAAGGCCGCGTGCAGGACAACCTGCGCCGCTGGAAGACCGGCGGCTTGCGTCGCATCTCGGCCGAGGAGCCGTTCAAAGACCTGATTCACGCTGCCCCGGCCCGCGGGATCGAGCGGGCGATCGCCCCGCATCCATCGCTGAAGCCGCAAGCGCTCATGCGACAACTGGTGAGCGCGGCGCTGCCGCTGGGCGACGGCGTTATTCTCGATCCCTTCATGGGCTCGGGCTCGACGGTGGCGGCGGCGTCGGCGCTCGGGCTGGAGAGCGTCGGCATCGAGAAAAGCGATGAGTACTATCGGCTCGCGACGGCTGCGGTTCCGCGGCTGGCGGAGCTCGTCGTCAGGGATCGGAATGGCGAGAAAAACTGACTTTCACGCCGCGGTTCCGTTGCCGGCGGGGCTGGAAGTCGGCGCGATTCGCCGCTCCATCGAATACATGGAGCGCGAACTTTCCGACTTGGTCGAGATTTACTACGAACAGGCGAACGTGTTCAGCGCGATTGTCGGCATCTTCGGAACGCGCGCTGCATTCCGTCAGTAACTACGAAAAGCACAAACACGCAGACACCGCACAGCAGCGATTCCCCGACCTGCGCCGTAAGGGATCAGGCCTCAACCCTTCGCCACAGGACTGTCTCGAGAGCAAAGCCAGCAAACGCCCGTGGGCGCTCCAGTCACACTACGACCACGCCGGTTGGTACATCGTCTGGAGATATCTGGTTGATCCGACTGAGACGCTTGAGCCAGGCAAGCCGGTCGTGGTCTGGCGCGTCGACATCATCTTTCTCGAAAAGCAGGATTGGAAATACGAATCGAGCACAGCCGGCGCGGCGGGAGGTGGGCGGACGCACACGTTCGGGCTGAGCGAAGCCGCAAAGCGCTTGCGGGGACACGCGGTCTATCGGCGCGCCGATGTTGTGATTCGCGGAGGAAAGCCGATTCCAAGAAACGGAAATCACGACGAGGACAGTGGTACCGAATAGGGCGTTCAAGGCCCCGCCGCCGCCCGCGGCTTGCCCCCCTTCCGCGGATCGCTCACCCCCACCAGCGTCCCATCCTCCAGAATCTGAATTGCCTGCACCGCCGCCGCGCGACGATCAGGCGAGAGCTTCTGCCCGTGCGACTCCAGTCCGGCCGCCAGTTCCGCCAGCGGCGGCTGGTCGAAAAAGACCAGGTCGGGCGACCACTGGTGATGCACGCGCGTGGTCTCCACCGCGTCGGGCAGCGGCATGTCGTGCTCGATTACGTTCAGCAGCACGTTCAGCACCGACGACACGATCCGCGGGCCGCCCGACGCGCCCAGAACGAGGATCGGCTTTCCGTCTTTCAGCACGATCGTCGGCGTCATGCTCGACAGCGGCCGCAGCCCCGGCGTCGGGCGGTTGGCGTCACTCTGCACGAGGCCGAACAGATTCGGCCCGTCACCGATGGTGTAATCATCCATCTGGTTGTTCAGCAGAATGCCGAACGGCTCGGTCATAACCAGCGAACCGAACGGACCGTTGATGGTCTCGGTCATCGAGACGATGTTGCCGTCCTTGTCGATGATGCAGAAGTGCGACGTGCCGCGGTCGTCCGGGGCCGCGGGTGGAGCGGCCGACCCGCCCGTTTCCTGGGTTGTGGGGACGGGCGAGACGCCCATCCCACCCGCTCGCTGTGTCGCGGGGACGGGCGAGAGGCCCATCCCACCCGCTCGCTGTGTCGCGGGGACGGGCGAGAGGCCCATCCCACCCGCTCGCTGTGTCGCGGGGACGGGCGAGACGCCCATCCCACCCCCGATCCCACCCTCGGCTGGCGGCTTTCGAGTTCCGTAGGCGCTCGGTTCTCCCGCCGGATCGGCGAGCGGATAGGACAGGCCCAGCAGCCACTCCTGCGTCACGCTCATCTGGGCCGGATCGCCCATCCAGTACGACCGATTCGCGAAGCCGTGTTTGAGCGCTTCGAGCACATCGTGAGTTGCGTCGGGCGGGCTGCGGAGAAAGGCCGCCTTCAGATCGACGGGTTCCAAGCTGCGCAGCGCCTCGGCCAGGATCACGCCGCCCGACGACGGCAGCGGCATGGTGATGATCTCATATCGCTGGCGATAGCTGAATCGCAGCGGGGTGCGCTCCACCACGCGGTAGCCGCTCAGGTCTTCGTGCGACAGGACGCCGCCGGCTTCGGCGACGGCCGTCACGATCGCATCAGCGATCGGCCCGCGGTACATGGCCGCCGGCCCTTCGCGCGCCAGAATCTTGAGCAGCTCCACCTGGTCCGGGCGGCGCAGACGCTGCCCCGCCGACAGCGCCAGGTAGTGGCGGATCAATGTCTCGCGCGTGCGCGTGAAGCGCAAGCCGACCTGGGGCCAGCGCACGTAGTCCTCGTCCACTTTTTTGGCCGTCTGGAGAAAATGATCGTCGACGAGGAACCCGCGCGACGCCAGCCCGATCGCTTGACCGACCAGCGCGGCGAAGGGCTGTTTGCACCAGCGGCGGTGAATCTCAGCCAGTCCCGCGGGCAGGCCGGGCGTCGCCACCGCCAGGCCGCCATAGATGCTCGGCGAATACCCGCCGGAGCCTCCCGCGGCGCGCTGGGTCGCGGCGGCGATCAGCTTCTCGCCGCCTTGCCGCGGCGCGGTGTCGCGGAAGTCGAGCGCGACGTAGCGTTTCTCGGCCGCGACGTAAGCGATGAGAAACCCGCCGCCGCCCAGGCCGGTGCTTTCGGGCCGCGAGACGGTCAGCGCCAGCGATGTGGCGATGGCGGCTTCGAACGCGTTTCCGCCGCGCTCGAGAATCGTGACGCCGATCAGCGAAGCATCCGGCGAATCGGCGGCAACCATCCCGCCGCGGCCGCGGGCGACAAAGTCCTGCGCGGCGGCGCGGGTGGAGCAAATCGCAACGACCGTAGCGAGTAGAAGGTGGGCACGGCCCACCCTACGGGGCGGTGTAGCCCGGCCGCCCTCGGCCGGTTCCTGCGTAGCCCGGCCGCCTTCCCTACACATTGCCCGCCTTCTTGATGCGATGGACCATCGACTGCGACGACGTTTTGATGCCGCGCAGGCTGCCGATGAGCTGCTCCTTGTTCGGGGCGTACTCCATCGCGATATCCGTGAACACCATGTTGTTCTCGACCAGTTCCGCAAGCGAGTGGTTGAACGAGCGCATGCCGATCTCGCGGTTTCCGGCGATGACTTCGGGAAGGTCGGTGTCCTCGCCGTTGCGGATCTTCTCCTTGACGATGCCCTCACCCAGCAGCACCTCGGTCGCCGGCACGCGCAGCATTTTCGGATCAACCGCCGGCAGCAGCCGCTGGGCCATGATCGCCCGCAGGCCGTTGGCCAGCGATGAGCGGATGAACTCGTGCTGCTCGATCGGGAAGAATTCGAGAATGCGCGTCAGAGATTGCATCGTGTCCGCCGTGTGCATGGTGCAGAACACCAGATGCCCGGTTTCCGCCGCCTGCAGCGCCGCCAGCATGGTCTCCTTGTCGCGCATCTCGCCGATGAAAATCACGTCCGGGTCCTGCCGCACGGCCGATCGCAAGGCGTCGTTGAAATGGTCCACGTCCAGGCCGATCTCGCGTTGGCTCACGACGCTTTTCTTGGGCTTGAAGACGTACTCGATCGGGTCTTCGATGCTGATGATGTTGTCGTAGCGCGTCTCGTTGATGTGGTCGATCATCGCCGCGAGCGTCGTGCTCTTGCCGCAGCCGGTCACGCCGCAGACGATCACCAGCCCCTCGTGCGTATGCGCGGCGACCGTCTCGTAGATCGGCGGAAGGTGAATATCCTCGAACCTCGGGATGACGTTCTTCACGCGGCGGATGGCGGCATGCATCTGCTGGCAGGAGCGCAGGATATTGATGCGGAAGCGCTCACCGTCGGGCAGCGTCACCGCAAAGTCCAGCGCGCCGCGCCGGTCATACTCGTCGAGCCGCTTCTTGGGAATCAGCGGCTCCATCAGCTTCTCGATCGTTCCGGTATTGACCTCGAAGCTGGGCATCTGCGCCCGCTGGAGCTTGCCGGCGATGCGGTAGGCGGGCGGGGCGCTGGTCTTGAGGTGCAGGTCGCTGGCCTGAAACTGCCTCATGGCCTCGAGCAGCGGATAGATCGAATCGGGGAGCGGTTGCATGGTTCTCTCAATTCGGACCCGGAATCGGACGGGGAGCATCGGCGTCTCGCCGGTGCTCCAAGGCAGCTGGTCGATGCGCACCGGCGAGACGCCGATGCTCCCCGTGTCGCGCGACAGAACCTACTTCTGGCGCTTGAACAACTGATCGTAGTCCTCGTAGACCATATCGGACGCCTTCTTCTTGAAGAGCGTGCCGATCTTGTCCGGCAGTTCCTTTTGAGCCGTGTCGCGGTAGTACTTGCCCAGTGCGGCGTCTTCGGATTGGGTAAACGCCTTGGGCACCGCCCAGGATTTCGGATTCATCTCCTCGCGCATCAGGTTCGGCGCCACGACCAGCGTTTTGTAGCAGCCGCTGCCGAACGCCCGCGACCAGACCTGCACCGCCCGCAGGAGGTTTACGAAATTCCCGCGGCGGGCGTTGGTCACGAGGTAGTCGCGGAGCGTCTCGACCAGCTTGGGCATCTTGCTCAGGTTGATGAAGACCGTGTTGAGCTTGTCGGTGCGCTCGCCCACCTGCCGCAGGTCGCGCAACATGCCGTGAATGTGCGCCTCCATGACCGCGAAGGCGCGAATCAGCTCGACCAGGGCGTCGCCGATCTCCTCGAATGTCTGGTGCGTGGGGGTGTGCGTCTCGACGAACACCTCGGGCAATTCGGTGTGAAACTTCGCCCACAGCTCCTTGAACGCCGCCTCGGCGGTGCGGCCCTCGGCCGCGACCGTCTCCACCTCGGCCGCCTCGACCTTGGTGTCGCGCTCGCGCAGCGCAGCCTCCACCTGGGCCCGCAGTTTCTCGTTTTCGTCGCGCAGTTGGTTGATCAGGTCGGCCTGCTGCGTCGCCTGTGTGTTCACCGATTGCCTCGCGTTCTTCAGCTTGTCGTAAGTGACCTGAAGCTGCTCGTGCTCGTTGATCTGCACGCGCAACTGGCTCTCCAGCCGGCCGATGTCGTCCAGCAGCTTCGAGCGCTCGCCCTGCATCTCCGTCAGCGTCGAGCGCTGCACGGAGAGCACCTGCTCCGCCTGCTTGCGCTCGGTCAACTCGGACGCCAGCCGGCGGTCCAGTTCGTCGGCGCGCGTCTTTTCCGTGGTGACTCTCAGCTCCAGCGCAGCGCGCTCACGCATCAGCGACTGCACCGACCCGGACGGAGCCGGTGACTCGGCCGGCGGCGGCGCGGCCGGCTGTGCAGCGCCCGCCCGCCCCGCCGGCGCCAGCAACACGTCCAACTCCTGCCGCACGGCCTCGGAAACCGGCGCACCGCCGCGCGCCAGCGTTTGCCGGAATACGTCGTCCAGCGCGCCAGCGTCCGCCGCAGACCGCCGGCGCGACTCGGCCGCTGCTCGGCCGAGCGCCGCGATGCGATCCAGCCCCACTACCGCCGCCTGTGCCATGGCCGCTCCTCTTGCAATCCGCGGCGGCGGGTGCAGCGCCGCCGAAAGTAAGCGTACTGGTCTCGCGAATGGCGGGCAAGCGCCGGAACATCCGCGTAAGGGGTCAGAACGCGAAGTGCAAGCGAGCGCCGCGGTACGATCCGAGCCGCGCGCGTAAGCTAGCGGTTCTTGATACTCCGCTCCCTCACGAGAGTGAGAATAAATCCCCCTTGCCGGGGATGGTACATTATTCGACATGGACACGACGATGCTGATTGCCGGAATGGATGCCGTGATGAACGACCCAGTATCGGAATCGACGGGGCGGTGTGCGTTGGCGGAGCCGCCGCGGCTTCGGCGGCCGAATCGCGAGCAGTCGTTGCTGCTGCCGTGCTGTCTGGAGGATCTGCTGCCGGCGGATCACGCGGCGCGGGCGGTTTGGTCGGTCGTGGAGCGGCTCGATCTTTCGGCGTTCAGCGCCCCGCTCAAGGCGCGCGGCGACGAGCCGGGCCGGCCGGCGACGGATCCGCAGTTGCTGACGGCGTTGTGGCTGTACGCGACGATCGAGGGGATTGGCAGTGGGCGCGAGATCGAGCGACGCTGCGGCTGCCAGGACGCTTTTCGCTGGCTGTGCGGCGGCGTGCCGGTGAACTATCACACGTTGAATGACTTCCGCGTCGGTCACGGGGCGGCGCTGGACGAACTGTTTTCGCAGGTGTTGGCGGTGCTGATGCACAAGCGGATCGTGAGCGTGCGTCGGATTGCGCAGGACGGAACCAAGGTGCGGGCCGACGCCGGGCGGCACACCTTCCGCCGCGAGGCGACGCTGCAGCGTCAACTGACGGAAGCCCGCGCCCATGTGGCGGCGGTCAAGGCCCAGTCGGACAACCCTGCCGCGGATGCGCGACGGCGTGCCGCGCAGGAGCGTGCGGCCCGGGAGCGGGTCGAGCGAATCGAAGCGGCGTTGGCCGAGTTGCCGAAGATTGGCGCAGACCAGCAGCAGTCCAAGCGGCCGGACGTGCGTGCCAAAGAGCCGCGGGCCTCGACGATCGACCCGCAAGCGCGCGTCATGAAGATGCCCGACGGCGGCTACCGTCCGGCGTATAACGTACAACTGGCAACCGACGTGGAGAGCCGCGCGATTGTGGGGGTGGACGTCACCCAGGCCCGCAGCGACCACCAGCAAGCAGCGCCGCTGCGCGCCCAGGTGGAGCGGCGCAGCGGCGCGAAGGTGGTAGAGCACCTGCTCGACGGCGGCTACGTGCAGTTGGCCGAGATCGAGCGCGCCGAAGCGGCGGGCACACGCATCTATGCGCCGCCGCAGAAGACCAGGAACGACACCGCGGGCTTTGCGCCCAAACGCTCTGACGGTCCGGGCGTGGCGGCCTGGCGCGTGCGCATGGGAACGCCGGCGGGCCAGACGATCTATAAGCAGCGAGCCTCGACCGCCGAGCCGGTCAACGCCGACTTGAAACGGTATCGCGGACTGGCGCAATGCGTCGTGCGCGGGCTGGCCAAAGTACGCTGCCAGGCCCTTTGGGCCGCCCTCGCCTACAACGTGATGCACTTCGCCGCGCAGCTCGTCACCTGACCAACGGTGAGCGAATGAACCCGCCGGTGCAGCCGAAGTAAACAAGCGAATCACGAGCCGCAGACCATGCGACAAGGAAACCGACGCCGGCCAAAGGAAAAGTTCTCAGTCTCTCACGGTCGCGGCTCGGATGGATGACCGGTCGCGGCTCGGATGGATGACCGGTCGCGGCTCGGATGGAACGACCGGTCGCGGCTGGGGTGGATGCCCGTTGCTTGACGCGGCGGGTCAGCTTCCCGCCAGCACCGCGATGAACGGGTTGATATCCAGAATGTCCGCCGAGCCGTCGCCATTCACGTCGGCCAGCAGAATGTCGCAATCGGGATACGCGATGGCGTAGCCGGCCGGGTCGCTCAGCGCCAGCGTGAAGGCGTTGATGTCGAGGATGTTGACATCGCCGTCGCAGTTCAGGTCGCCCAGCGGCCCGAGCGAGCCGTTGGCGTTCACGTTTTGAGCGTACAAGTCGACGCTGCTGGTCACGTCGTTGCGGTTGTCCTCCCACAGCGCGATCGCGCCGCCGCTCCCGTCAGCCACGACCGGCAGGCGGCCCTTGTCCGTGAGCTGGCTGGCCAGAATCCGCTCGCCGCCCGGCCAGGTCAGATTGCCGTTCACGTCCAGCCGGAAGGCGACCACGCGATCCTGCACGACCGAACCCGTCGGCGCGTCGAAGCACATCGCGATCGCGCCGCCCGCCCCGCTGGGCACGCAGCGGATGAAATCTTCGATGTTCGTATCGACCGGCCGCAGTTCGACGCCGCTGTCGCCCCAGGCGCGGGCGCCGAGGGCGCTGAGCTTCTGGGCGCGAACGCCGCGCTGCGCCTGGTTGGAGGTCTGCTCGCTGTAGATGACGATCGTCTCGCCGCTGGCGGCGTTGTAGCTGATGGCGGGATTCATGTGGTGCTGGCCGGCGGGAAGCGTGGCGATCTCGGCGCCGTTGTGCGGGAAGAGTTCGAGGCCGTTTGCGTCGAGATGCTGCACGAACGAGGCGAAGAGATTGGCCGAGCTGCGGTGCCAGCCGAGAACTGCGCCGCCGGCGCCGTCGGAGCGCAGGATCGGGTCGTACGCGATCGGCACGGACGTGGCGTCGAACACGCTGACGTGCGAACCCCATGCGGGCGTGCCGTCGCTGTTGAACTTCTGGCAGCGAATGTGCCGCGGGCTGCCGAACGTGCTGATGTCGCGCAGCCAGCTCACGATGTACTTGCCGCTCTCCGCGGCGACCACCGAGCAGAATCCCTGGTCGCGCGTCGCCTCGACGGTCGTCGTCACGCCGTCGCCGGGGTACTGGGGCGTGCCGGCGGCGTCCACTTTCTGCATGACAATGACGCCGTCGCCGGGACTGGGGATGCGGGCCCAGGCGAAAAGGAAGCTGCCGTCCGAGAGCTCAGCGGCTTTGGGGGCCGGCTCGAAGTCGGCGTTGCTCGAAAGCGTCACGCCGTTCGGACCCCAGAGAAACGTCCCGTCCGCGGCGATGCGGTAGGCATAGACGTCCAGGTCGCCGACGGCGCGGATGTCGGTGAAGACCAGCACCGCATTACCGGACGAATCAGCGATCAGGCTCCAATCGACCAGCGACGAGTTTTGAGCGTTGTTGCTGACCAGCAGGCCGTCGGCGGCGAACTGCGGATGGCCGAAGCGGTCATACCGCTGGATGTACATGTCGTAGTTGCCGGAGCGCGGATCAAACCAGCCCATGTAGCAGCCGCCGTCAGCGGTGGCGGCGAGCTTGGGCACGGTCTGCCAGCCGGTCGCCCCGCAGACTTTCAGGTTCTCTGCGGGATCCACGTTCCATTGGGCCAGGGAGGAAAGAGCGAGACACGGCAGCGTCAGCGCGGCAAACGGCGCGCGAAGTCGGCGAGCGGTCATGGGACGCCTCGGGAAAAAAATGTCGCCTTGCGGAGGTACACCCAGCGCGAGCGCGAGCCAGTGGGTAGAATCCGCCCGTTATTGTCGCGAATCGGCGCGCGTGAATCAACCGAAACCGCGAAGCGGTGCTGATCGGGCGTGGCCGAAGTTCCTGGCAGACGCTGCTGGCCCGGCCGTTTTTCCGAACCCGCCGCGCCAAGCGGCGGGTCCACGATCGTAGGCGAGCGGCGCCGCACTGGGCGGGGACGTCAACCCGCCGCTTGGCGCGGCGGGTTCGGACAGAAAGGCCCGCCGAGCCTGCCAGAATCTACCGTCGCGTCGAACTGGTCGCGTTTGACGTTGGCGCCCACACTTGACCAGCAGCGCCGAAACGACGCACAGAACCCGCGAGGAACGCATGATCGATCACGCCGCCGTCCTGCAGGATGCCAAGCGCCGCGAAGATGCGATGGTCACGCTGCTGCGCGAGCTGGTCGCAATTCCCGGCGAAAGCGGTGGCGAAGGCCCCGTGATCCAGCGCATCCGCCGCGAACTGGAGTCCTGCGGCTGGTTCGACCGGGTCTGGACCGATCCGATGGGCAATCTCCTGGCCCAGCTCGGCGCTGGCCCGCGGCTGATCGCCATCGACGCGCACGTGGACACCGTCGGCATCGGGGACCGCGCGCAATGGAAGCACGACCCCTACCAGGGAAAGCTCGAAGGCGGCGTGGTTTACGGCCGCGGCGCCGGCGACCAGCGCGGGGCGGTGCCGGCGATGATTCACGCGGCGGGGATTATCCGCGGTCGGAAACTCCTGCCGGAGGACGTGACGCTCCTGCTGACGTTCACCGTCAGCGAGGAAGATTGTGATGGGCTCTGCTGGCAGTACATCATCCGCGAAGACGGGATTCGGCCCGAATGCGTGATCGTCACCGATTCAACCAACTGCCAGATCCTCCGCGGGCAGCGCGGGCGAATGGAGATCGGCGTGACCGTGCACGGCCGCTCGTGTCACGGGTCGATGCCGGACAAGGGGGACAATGCGGTATACAAGATCGCCCGCGTCGTGCAGGGCATTGAGCAGCTCAACCGGCGCGGGCTGAGGAAGGACCGCTTCCTCGGCAACGGCACGATCACCGTCAGCTACATCGATTGCAAGACGCCCAGCCTGTGCGCTGTTCCGGATCAGGCGTACATCCATCTCGACCGCCGCCTGACCACCGGCGAGACGAAAGCAAGCGCCCTGCGCGAGGTCCGCGGCGTCCTGAAGCGCGCGAAAGTGAGCGGCGACGTGCGCGTGCTGAAATACTCGAAGCCCACGCACACCGGTCTGATGTACGAGACCGAAAGCGTCTTCCCGACCTGGTGCGAGCCGGAAAGCGCCCCGCAGGTGCAGGCGGCGGTCGCGACCTATCGCGCGCTGTGGAAAAAGAAACCGAAAGTCGGCCGCTGGACGTTCAGCACCAACGGCGTCGCCATCGCGGGTATGCACAAGATTCCCGCCGTCGGCTTCGGCCCGGCCGCGGAAAGCGTCGCGCACACGGTCAACGACAGCGTGCCGTGCGAGCACCTGGTCCGCTGCGCGGCGTTCTATGCGGCGTTTCCTGCGGAGTACGTGCGGGTGGCGAGGAAGTAGGATGTCGGAACCCGCCGCGCCAAGCGGCGCGGTGACGTTCCGGCCTAAGCGGCGCCGCTCGCGCATGGACGTCAACCCGCCGCTGGGCGCGGCGGGTTCGGACAGATATTCCCGCCGAGCCCGCCGACGGGCTGATGCCTCACCCGCTCCGACCGGTCTGTCTACCGGAAGCTCATCGCGATTGACCCGTTCGACGTGGTCGCGTACACCTGCCCGCCGCCGCCTTCGTTCATCGTCGCTTCCAGGCGATGCTCGTCCATCACGCGCAGTCGGATCGGCACCTGCTCCAGGCTGCCGCGCACGCGGCCATTGCTGGTGGTCAGGCGCAGATCGGCGTTCATTGTCCTGGGCAGTGTCAGGTCGATGCGCCCGTTGGAGGTCCGCAGCACGACCGAGCCGGCGTCCGGCGGCGTGGCGTCGACCACCATCGAGCCGTTGGAGCTGTCGGCCCGCACGCTGCCGGTGCAGTCAATCAGGTCGATCCGGCCGTTAGACGTGTCGAGCTCGCAATCGCCCTTGATCGAGCGGAGCACGATGCTGCCGTTGGACGTGCGGGCCCGGCAGCTCCCGCCGATGCCGGCGGCCTCAACGCGGCCGTTGCTGGTGCGGGCGTCCACGTCGCCCTCGATGTCACGCAGCGTGATCCGGCCGTTGCTGGTGTGCAGATTCAACGGACCCTTCATCGCGGCGACTTCGATCGTGCCGTTGCCGGTTTCAACCTCGGCGGCGCAAGGCCTGGGAACGCGGACCGTCAGGCTGGCGCCCGGGGAGTAGAACCGCATCGACTCGGGGAATTCCAGCTCGATCACCAGCGTGGCCTCGTCGCCGGCCAGGCGGCGGGTGCGGATTTCGAGCGCGTCGACGTTGTACTCAGCCTCCTCGATGGTGCTGCCGCGGGCGAACTTCGTGCCGTCGATGCGCACACTGTCGACCGTCGCCGACGCCAGGTCCACCCGGCCGTTGTGCGAGCGGATCACGACTTTTTCGACGCCGTCAGCCGGTTCGGTCATCTGGAAATCGCGGTGTGCGATGAAGGCGTTGGTGCAGCCGACGCCGGAAACGGCGGTCGCGGCCAGCAGAACGATCAGACACCGGCGTAGCAGGGCAGCCCGATGAGACGATGGCATGCGCGATTCTCCTGAGTTGAGGTCAGCTTATAGACCCTGCGCCGCGGCGGAGGTTAGTCAAGACAATTTACCAGAAGAGGGACCGAGGGATCGAGGGATCAAGGGATCAAGGGATCAAGGGATTGGGGGCGGGGCGCGCCCTTGATCCCTCGATCCCTTGATCCCTTGATCCCTCTCCTCTGTGTTCTCTGTGCCTCTGTGGTTATTCGCATTTTTCTCACGGCACGTGCAGCGCCTCGATCACATTTGTCCGCGCTGCGCGCCGCGCCGGGAGCAGGCCGGCGACCACGCACAGCCCGACCGTCAGCCCGACCGCCAATCCCACCTGCCGCCAGGGAATCTGAAACGGCACTTCGAATCCCCACATGTTCGCCGTCATCGTGGTGGTGTTCCACGCCAGGTGCAGCCCCAGCGCCAGCCCCAGCGCGCTGCCCAGCAGCCCCAGCACCAGCGCCTCCCCCACCACCATTCGCAGGATCTGCCCGCGCGTCGCCCCCACCGCGCGCATGATCGCAAGCTGCTTGGCGCGGCTGGTGACGTTGGCGGTCATCAGGTTGGCCACGCCCAGGGCGGCGACGATCAATGCCACCGCGGGGACCGCCGTGAGAAGCTGCGTGACGCGCGAGAGCTCGTTGTCGATCTCGGTCTTCAGCTCGCGGGCCGTCCCGGAGAACGCCGACTGCTCGCCAAGCTGCGTCTTGATGTTCTCCAGCACCTGCATCTCGCGGTAGCGCTGCCAGCGCTCGACCAGCGGCCGGCGCTCATCGTAGTACGACTGCGAAAGCCGGCGGCCGCGGATCGTGCCGGGCGGCGGCGGCCAGTCTGCCGGCGCCGGCGCCGGCAGCAGGTCGAAATTCACCAGCAGGAGCTTCACGCCGTCGATCTGGAAGTGCTTGCGCAGGTCGGCGTTCGTGCCGATCACCGAGCCCACCGCGACGACACGCATCTCACTTTGCGCCTGAAAATAGCCGGCGGCGATATCGAGCGCGGGCGAGTCGATGACGCCGGCGACGCGGAAGGAGCGCTCCTTCGAGCCGAGCGTCACGCGAACCTTGTCCCCCAGGTGCTTGTTGCGGGCGCGGGCGAAGTCGGACGCGACCAAGATGTGGCCGCCTTCCTTCATCAGCCGACGGGCCGTTTCCTCGTCTCCCTCGATGAACTCCAGCTTCACCAGGTCGAAGAACGAGTCCGTCTCAACGCCGAGAAACCAGGTCACGGAGCGATAAACGGCTTCCATGAACATCGGCTTCTCTTCGACGATCGCGTTCATCGCGTTGGCGGCGGTGACGCTCTTGACGCCCGGCGTCTTCGCCGCGACGTCGCCGGCGTTCGGCTGCATTTCAGCAAAGCTCCAGACGTAGGCCTCGGGGAATTGCTTGGGAAACTGCCAGCCGGCGCGGAAGCTCTCATTGAACACCGCCAGCCCGACGATCAGCGAGAGGCCGACCATCAACCCGCAGCAGATGCCCGCGGAGCGCCACACCGCATGCCCCACCTGGTCCTGCAGGAGCCGCCAGCGCACGCCCACCAGCACCGCCATCACCACCACCGCCGGAATGCTGATCAGCCAGACGGCCATCGGCGCCGCCATGGCGTAGACGGCGTAGAGAATCGAGACGGCGGTGGAGGCCCACTGCACGAAATCGGGCGAGCGGAGCACCTTGTAGTCCATCACGTAGATCTGCGCCGCCAGCGCCGCCGCCGCCAGCAGCGACACACCCGCCAGGGGCAGCAGCCCCGCGCGCCGCGCCCGCGGGCGGGCTGCTTCCATCGGCGAGACGCGCATGGCAGCCAGGGCCGGGATCGCGGCGGCGATGAACGTGGTCGCGGCGCCCGCTCCGACCGCCAGCCCGATGCCGTTCCAACTGATGGTGAAGCGGCCGATGTAGTCGGGCACGATCCAGACGGAGAGCGCCGCCAGCGCAAGACCGATGGGAATCCCCAGCACGATGCCCACCAGCCCCAGCGGCATGACCTCCCACATCACCAGCGCCGCGAGCTGCCGCCCGGTCGTGCCGATGCAGCGCAGCAGCCCGAGTTGGGCGATGCGCTCGATCATCCCCATGCTGAGCGTGCTCAGAATGATGAAGAGCGCCGTGAGCATGGCCACGGAGCTCAGCAGAACCAGCACGACTTCCTGCTGCGACTGGGCCAGGTCGATCTGCCGCAGGCGCGCCTCGGCGCTGCGCATGTTGATGTTCGGGACGACGGTGCGGGCGGCGGTGTGGATGCGCGAGGCGACGCGGCCGATGTTCCGCGCGTCGCCGTCCTTCAGCACGATGTCGAGCGAGTTGATCATGCCGAAATTGACGGTCATGTTCTGAAGCGTCTGCAGCGGCATGAGCGCCATGCCCTTCTGCAGCCGGCCGATGCGGCGCCGCTCGACCGTGCCCACGATCCTGATTTCGTAGGGTTTGTCGCGCCCCCCGGCCCACACAAGAATCGCGTCGCCCAGTACAAGGTTGTTTTCGACGGCGAAATCCTGCTCGATGACGCAGGCGTCCTGGTCCTCCGGCGTCAGCAATCGGCCGGTGCGCAGCCACTCGGGCCAGTCGCGGATGCGGTACTCGACGGCCAGGTCGACGCCTGTCAGGTCGATCTCGGGCAGGTCGTCCACCCACGATTCCAGCTCGGCCCGGCGGGTCTTCAGGTCTTCCTGCGTGGCGGCGCGGACGCGCAGCCGTTGAACCAGTTGCGGCGCGACGAGTTCCACGTCTTCCAGCGGCGTGATCTTCTCGATCACGCGCTGCGCGAAGCGGTCGTATTTTCCCAGCGGCGATTCGAGGCTGATGTGGCTTTCGCCCACGTAGCGGGTGGCCCACTCGACAATCGTCTGCCGCACGGATTCGTAGCAGCAGGTAACCCACACCACCGCGCCGACGCCCAGCGCGATGGCGGCGACGGCGCCCAGCGTGCGGATCGACCTAACCCGCCAGTTCCTGGTAGCCAGTTGCGACCAGTGCCGCATCGCCGGATCCCTTGGGTTCGAGCGTGCCGACCACTTTTCCGTCCTTGAGAATGACGACGCGGTCGGCATGCGCGGCGCCGGGGGCTTCGTGCGTGACCATGACGATCGTCTTGTTCTGCTCGCGCGCGATGCGCTGCATCAGCCGCCAGATTTCGATCGACTGCTTCGAGTCGAGATTTCCGGTCGGCTCGTCCGCCAGCACAATCGCCGGATCGTTCAGCAGCGCCCGCGCGATGGCGACGCGCTGCTGCTCGCCGCCGGAGAGGGCGTCCGGCCGGTGGTGCATGCGATGTTCGAGATGGACGGTCGTCAGCAGCTCCGCGACGCGCGCCAGATAATCGCTCAGCGGCCGGCCGTCGAGCAGCAGCGGAAGCGCCACATTCTCCGCCGCCGTCAGCGTCGGGAGCAGGTTGTATTCCTGGAAGATGATCCCCAGCCGGCGGCGGCGAAAGAGCGTCCGTTTGTGGTCGGTCATCGCCCCGAGATTGTGCCCTTCGACCAGGATTCGGCCGGACGTCGGCCGGGTCAGTCCGCCGATCAGATGCATCAGCGTGCTCTTGCCCGAGCCGCTCGCGCCCATGATGGCGGTGAAAGAGCCTTGCTCGATGGTGAGCGAAACGCCGTCCAACGCGATGACCTGGTGGCCGGCGCTGTCGTACACCTTGCGGACGTCGGCGACGGCGACCGGCACGGCCGGCGCGGGGGCCGAGAGGTCGGCGGCGCGCGCCCGCACGCGGGCGGGCTGCGAACCGGCCGGAGCCAATTCGCCGGCGGCGGGCGTCGCGTGCTCTGGCTGCATCACGCAAGTGTATTCGCGTCGCGGGGCGCGAACAATGCGGCGCCCGTCCGTCCTTCCGTCGGCGTCGGCATCAACTTGATGGGTGTTTTGCCGTCTGTCCGAACCCGCCGCGCCAAGCGGAGGGTTGGCGTCCCCGACCGGTGTGGCCCGATTCGCTACCATCGTCACCCCGCCGCTCGGCGCGGCGGGTTCGGAAAAACGGCTCGGTCGGCGGCATTTGCCAAGAATTTCGGCGACCGTGCGTCGCAGCCGCGTATTGTCAACCCCTGGCCGGCGGGCGAAGATCGGTCCAGGTGACCCATGCCAAGCTACGAAGTGAGCGTCTCAGGCTGGTTTTCGGCTGCGCACCAACTGCGGCTGATCGACGGATCTTACGAGCCGCTGCATGGGCACAACTGGCGCGTGACGGTGACGTACGCCGGCGAGCAGCTCGACGAGATGGGGGTGCTGATCGACTTCACCATCGTCAAACCGCGGCTGGAGGAGCTGCTGCGCCGCTTTCACGATCGAAACCTGAACGACCAGCCGGCGTTCCGCGATGGCAGCCCGTCGGCGGAAATGGTGGCGCGCTATTTTGCCGACCAGTTGTGCGAACTGGACACCGCGACGGCGCGGCTCAGGACGGTCGAAGTGGAAGAGGCGCCGGGGTGTCTGGCGCGCTTCGTCATCTCGTAGGGTCCGCTGTGCGGACCATTGGAGCGGCGAGGTCGTAGAGTCGTAGGGTCCGCTGTGCGGACCAGGCGGGCGAGACGCCCGCACTCCCCGTGTGGGGCATTTCGCGCAGCAGTGCGCGGAACCACGCACCGCAAAGGTCCGCACAGCGGACCCTACGAATCCACGAACCTACGAATCTCGAAGGTCCGCACAGCGGACCCTACGAGTGTCGCCGTCTCGCCCGATTGTGGGGGGCAGGATGCCTGTACTCCCCATGCTGGTGGGTCACGCGGAAGATTTCGACCTCTGGCACGCGACGTGTAGGGAGAAACGCCGGCGACGTTGCGCCGCCGCGCCGCGGCGCCGCGCGGCGCCGCCGTCGGGACGTGTCGATGCGGCCCTTTATTACCGGAAACGAAGCCGTCGTCCGCGGAGCGCTGCGGGCGGGATGCGATTTCTTCGCCGGCTATCCGATCACCCCCGCCAGCTCGATCCTGACCGATTTCATCGATGCATTCGCGGATGGCTGCGGCATCGCGATCGAAACCGAGGACGAGATCGCCGCGATCGGCCAGTGCATCGGCGCCGCCATGTGCGGCGCCCGCGCACTGACCGCCACGTCCGGCCCCGGACTCAGCCTCTACAGCGAGAACATCGGCCTGGCGCAGATGGGCGAAACGCCGCTGGTCATCGTCAATTGCCAGCGCATGGGACCGGCTACCGGCGGCGCGACTGCCAGCGGCGAGGGCGACGTGCTCTTCGCGCGGCACGTGACCTCCGGCGGCTATCCGATTCCGGTGCTGGCCGCGACCGACGCCGCCAGCGCGTACCGCCTGACGCACAATGCTTTCTTCATCGCCGAGCGTCTCCGAACGCCGGTGATCGTGCTGACCTCCAAGGACATCGCGTTAACCCGCCAGAGTTGTGATCTGGCCTCTCTCCCTCTCCTCCAGCCGATCGAGCGAAAGTCGGCGCCGGCGGACGGCCTATTCGAGCCGTACGCAATTGACGCATCCGGCGATGTGCCGGCTTTCGCCCCGATCGGCGGGCCGCGCCAGGTTCGCTTCACCGGGTCGATCCACGACGAGCGCGGCCTTCTGACGATCGACCGCGCGAAAATTGAACGAAAGCTCACGCACCTGGTCGACAAGATCGAATGCAACGCCGACCTGATCGCCGACATACAGCTCGATGCGGATCCGCAAGCCGAGATTCTGGTCGTTTCGTATGGCGTCGCGGACGGGGCGGCGCGCGTCGCGGTCTGCATGCTCCGCGCCGCGGGCGCGCACGTTTCTCATCTCACGCTCCACAGCCTGTGGCCGATGCCGGTGAAGGCGATCACCGCCGCCCTCACGCCGGCGATTCGCTGCGTCGTCGTGCCCGAGTTGAACATCGGGCTTTATGCGGGCGAACTGCGGCGCGTAATGCCGGATATCGAGATTCTCAGCGTTTTGCGCTACGACGGAGGGTTGATATCGCCGCGGACGATCGTCGACCGCGCCACAAGCCGCGTGGTAGCGGCCGGCCCCCGTGCCGGCCGTGGTGAGGCCGAAACCTCCCCCTGCGCAGACCGCCTGACCGTTCGGCCGGAGGCCCAGCCATGTCCGTCCTGACCGTCTCTCGCGACGACATGTGCTACTGCCCCGGCTGCTCCCACGCCGCCGTGCTGGAAAAACTGGCGGCGGCGGTCGACCGGCTCAATATCCCGCCGCACAAACTCTGCCTCGTCTCCGACATCGGCTGCATCGGCACGGCTGACCGCTATTTCCGTTGCCATACGTTTCATGGCCTGCACGGGCGGTCGTTCACGTACGCGGAGGGGATCAAGCGCTACCGGCCCGATCTGACGGTCGTGGTGCTGGTGGGCGATGGCGGCTGCGGCATCGGCACAGCGCACCTGGTGCACGCCGCTCGGCGCGGCGCCGGAATCAAGGTGCTGGTCTGCAACAACTTTAATTTCGGCATGACCGGCGGCCAGCATTCGCCGACCACGCCGGGGACCGGGCGAACGTCGACGACGCCCGATGGAACGAACGATCGCGTATTTGACCTGTGCCAGACGGCGACGCTGAGTGGGGCGGCCTACGTTGCGCGATGCAGCGCCCTGGACGCGTGCGCGACGGACTACATCGCGGCCGCCCTTCAAACTCCGGGATTTGCCCTGCTCGATCTCTGGGAAATCTGCACAGCGTATTACATGCCGGCCAACAAGCTTTCGCCGGCGGGTTTGCGCGGGCTGTCAGCGGAACTCGGCTTGGATTTCGGTGTCCGTAGCGTCGGTTCGCCGCGTCCGACGGCGGAACCGCCGCCGGGCGCCCGCCGCGCGCCCGCGGCCGACACCGAGGTCCAACGCCACGAGAATGCACAACCGCTCCCCTGGCCGCGGCGCGTCGAAATCTGCGTCGCCGGATCGGCCGGGCAGCGGATTCGCTCTGCGGTCGGGGTCATCGGCGAGGTCGCGGTGGCCGGCGGGCTGCATGCGGCGCAGCTCGACGATTTCCCGATCACGGTGCGGCGCGGACACTCGATATCAAACTTGATCGTCGACCGCGATCCGATCCTCTACGCCGGCGTCGATCACCCGGCGCTGGTGCTGATCCTCTCGGACGACGGCCTGAAGCGGCTCGGCGATCTGTCGGCGCTGGGGCCGGAGAGTCTGCTCATCGCAGACGCGGGGCTGAGCCTGCCGGCGACGACGGCCCGCGTCATGCGGCTCGCGACCGGGGACATCGCGAAGCGCGTCGGGGCCGCGGCCATGGCGCTGGCGGTGCTGACAATCGGGCTGGTCCGCGGCGGGTGGATCGACGCGCGGTTGCTGGCGACCGCCGCTGAGCGGTCGCTGGGCGGCCGCTACCGCGACGCGAATCTCAAGGCGATTCAAACGGGCATCGAACTGGCCGCGGCCGGCGCCGAGCGCGCCGCGCACGCGGTCCTGACCGTCAAGGAGTAACGACGATGATTACGGAAACGCGCGTCGACAAAGCGGTGAATCGGCTCATGCGACACTTCGGCAAGCACGTCATGGTGCGCCCGCCCGCTTCCACGGGTGAGATGGCGGAGCTCGAGGCCTTCGTCGGGCCGCTGCCGCGTGAACTGATCATTTTCCTGGCGACGACCAACGGCGTACGCGTCAACGTCGAGTGGACGGAGGAAGAGCGGCACCTGTGCTGCATTCACGAAATCCTGAGCGAGCTGCGCGCGCCGGCCGGGCCGGGCGTGCCGCCGGCGCTGGTGCCCGTCCGCGGCCCGGCCGACGGGCAGCGTGACTGGCTGGTGCTGGAGACGGGCCCGCTCCACGGCATGGTGATGCGCTGGGAGCCGGGCATGCCGGGTGAGATGCTGCTGGCATCCTCTTTCGGGCACTACTTCGACGCCTGGGCGCACTACCTGATCGAGTTTTTCGACGTCAACGGCAAGCCCAACCGGCTCAGCCGTCCGCCGTTTGACGTGCAGTACATCGCCAAGTACGACGCCGAGGTGCTGGAGCTGGCGGTGCGAGCGCCGGCGCGCGAGTGGCTGGCGGAGCTGGACCTGCGAGCGGCGGCCGGAGCGGATATGGAGTAGGAGTAGGGTCCGCTGTGCGGACCATCCGCGGGTTTTGTAGATTTCGTAGGGTCCGCGGTGCGGACCGTCCGTGAAGATGGCGCCTTGCCGTCAATGGTCCGCACAGCGGACCCTACATCTACTTGCCGTCAATGGTCCGCACAGCGGACCCTGCATCTGTTCGCCCGCGCTTTGCAGCCCAATCATCCGCCCGAGAGCAGCGCCACGAATGGGTTGATATCCAGCACGTCCACGTTCCCGTCGTTATTCACATCGCCATTGTTGATGTCGCAGTCCGGGTACGCCGAAGCGTAACCCACCGGGTCGCTCAGCGCCAGGATGAAGGGGTTAATGTCGAGAATGTCGACCACGCCGTCGCAGTTCATATCGCCCGGCAGACCGGTCTCGCACTCGTCCGGAACCATGTTGCTATTGTCGTCGGCGCTGGCCGGCGTCGCGCTGCACGTGATCACGACCGTGATCCACGTCGGCGTGGCGCACTGCTCGCCCACATTGGCGTTCGGGACCATGTTCAGCGTCGCCGCGCCCGCCATATGGCCAATGGCATTGTTGTAGTCGGTCATGGCGACGTTCAGCACCGAGTTGCTGCCGGCGGCGGCACAGTCCTGCGCTCCGGTGACGAAGACGCTGCCCAGCGGCGAGCCGTTCAGATCGATGTTGATGAACTCGTTCGACAGGTTCACGTCAGCGAACGCCTTGAATGCCATGGTCACCGCGCCGGTCGCCGGGCGCGCCGAATAAACGAACGCCTGCGGCGAAGTGGCGTTGATCGGCGTCATCTCCTGCGACGCTACGCGGAACGCGGTCGACAGGTCGCACTCGTCCGGCTGAAGGTTCTCGTTGCAGTCCTGCGACGTGCCCATGGCGATGTCCGTCGCGTCCGGCACGCCGTTGGCGTTGCAGTCCAGCATGGTCGAAAACGACGCCAGGGCCGGCGTAGCGTCAATTGAACCGGAGGCGTTCGTCGCCGTCATTTTCCAGTAGTAAGCGCGGCCCTGCTCCAACGTCATGGGCACGTTGTAGCTTGTCCCGGTAAGGCCGCTGATGTTCACTTCCGGATGCAGGAAGGTCGCGTTGTCATCCAGCATGATCGCGTACGTCGCCGCGCCCGCCGAAGGCGACCATTGCAATTGCAGCGTCGTCGGTGCATCCGTCGACGCATCCGCCGGGCCGATCAGGTTGAACGGCCCCGGCGGTCCGGGCGGCAGCGGCACGAGCAGGAGCGTGTTGTTCGCGTTGACGAAGCCCCAGCCGTAGGTCGTGTCATACCCGGCGGCGCCCCGGTCTACGCAGCCCTGCTGCATGTAGCTCTCCACCTGGGCCGCGGTGAGCGTGCTGTTGCGCGAGAGCACCAGCGCCGCCACGCCGGCCGCGTAAGGCGAGGAGAACGACGTGCCGTCCTGGAAGCCATAGTTGCCGCCGTAGTAGCCGGCCGCGCCGCTGCGGTCGGTGGTGTAGATCGTCTCGCCCGGGGCGGAGAAGTCGATTCCGGTTCCGAAGTTGCTGAAGCTCGAGCGGTTGCCGAAGCGGTTGAGCGAGCCGACCGCATTCACCTCGGCGATGCTGGCGGGGTAGTTGATCGAGCCGGCGCCGTCGTTGCCGGTCGAGGCGAAGTGCACCAGGCCGGCATTGCGCGTGTTGATGTAAGCCGACGTAATGCCGCCGCTGACGCCGTAGCTGAAACTGGAGTTTGTTACGCGGCACTGCGACGTGTCGCGCGCGTAGACCAATGCGTTGACCAGCATGGTGTCGGTCGAGCTGAACGTGCCGTCGCAGTTCGAGGTTCCGATCTTGTGCGAGACCGACTTGCAGCTCGGCGCAATGCCGACCACGCCCGAGACGTTGTTGATGATAGCGCTGACGCAGCCGGCCACGGCGGTGCCATGATTGTCGCAACTATTGAACGGCCCGCCGCCGACGGTGTTGTTGCCGGTGAAGTCCGCCCCGGCCAGCACGTTCAGATCGGGGTGATTCTGCTGGACGCCTTCGTCGAGAATCGCGACCTTGATCGTCGCCGCCCCGGTCGTGATGTCCCACGCTTCGGGGCCGTCCATGTCCTGATCGACCGTGCCGCCGGATTGCCCGGTGTTGTGAACGCCCCACAGAATCGAGAAAAACTGGTCATTCGGAATCAGCCGGGGAACGCCGCGGCGGAGCATGTCCGGCTCGGCGAAGCGCACTTCGGGCCGCTGTGCCAGCTCGTTGGCGCGGTCGAGCACATCGAAGCCGTTCTTGAACAGCGTGCGGACGCGGTAGACGCCGGCCATGCCGCCGTAATCGCGATCGAGAACGAAGCCGCCCAGGTACTGGTCGAGCAGCGCCGCGGCGGCGACGGCGTCGAGCGAGTCGTCGAAGCCGACCAGGACGTCGCGCGTGATGATGACCGGCAGGTTGCGCTCGTCGATGAATACCGGTGAGACGAACTCCACGGCGGCATCGTCCGCCAGTTCGCCCACCAGCAGCTCCACGTCGGCGTCGCCGGCGACCGTCGAAACGGGCGACTTGAGCGTCGACCAGCCGCGGACGGATTCCTGGACCGCCTCGGCGGCCGACATGCCGCGGCGGTCGAGCGCCGCCGCCAGCCCGGCGTCGGCAGCGGCGATCGGCGAGGCGTCGTCGGTTCGCAGGCCGCGCAGCGCGATCTGCTCAGAAAACACGGCCAACTTGCCCGAATCGAGCCGCAGCGGGACGGGCTGTTTGAAATAGGTATGGACGTACGTCGCAGGCGCCTGCGCCACGGCGACGAGCGAAGTCGCCGCCCAGAACGCACCAGCCATCCAGCCGTTTCGCGTCGACATGAGTCATCCCATCCTTCGCGGCAGGAACCGCGGTTCGCGCATACTGACTTTAGCCCTGGGCCGGCGTTCCGGTCCAGCATCCCTATCATAGTGCCGCAATGCTTTTACTGGAAATAACTTACGGCGATTCGACGGCAGGCTCACCCAAACATTATTGACACCCGCGGAACGGCCTGAGTAGGCTGTCTGTGTTCGGGCCGACGAACATCTCCATGTTCGCCCGCGATCACCGCGACTCTCGCGACCCGGAGTTCGCGTTTCGTACGTGTTTTTAGGAGGTGGATGTATGCGAAAGCTGCTTGCCGGCTGCGTTGTTCTCGCAGCGGCGTCGGGAGTCGCGTTTTCCGACTCCATGCATTTTCAGATTGTCGCAGATGGGTTGCAGGAGACGCCGCCGAATGCGTCGCCGGCGTCCGGAAGCGGCGTTGCGTTCCTCGACGCGGGGTCGAACACGCTGTCGATCGACTTTTCGTTCTCGGGTCTGCTTGGCCCGCAGACGGCGGCGCATCTGCACAACGCTCCCCCCGGCACTCCGGGCGGCGTCGTTGTCCCCCTGCCAAACGGCAGCCCGATCGTCGGCGACTTCATTCTCTCCGACTCGGTCGAAGCGGCCCTGCTCGCAGGGAACATCTACGTCAACATTCACACGACGGTCTTCCCCGGCGGAGAAATCCGCGGGCAGCTCGTCAAGGTTCCTGAGCCCAGCACGCTGGCGCTGCTGAGCCTCGCCGCGCTCGGCCTGCGTCGTCGCTAGACGCCGCCGTTCTCACACACACGAATCACGGGTCGGCCGCGCGAAAGCGCGGCTGACCCGTTTGGCTTTTGGGTTGGTAGTTGGTAGGGTCCGCCGTGCGGACTCATTCGTGTCGTGATTTCGTATGGCCCACTTTGCGAGCAAGCGGGAATTGGTCCGCACAGCGGACCCTACGAACTTTGCGAGCAAGCGGGAATTGGTCCGCACAGCGGACCCTACGAACTACGAACTGAGACCGCGGGAACGGGCGAGACGCCCGTCCCACCCCGAGAAAGAAAGCGATAAACTGGTGGCGTGGCCGAAACTCCCTCACCGGCGACGCCTCGGTCGCGGACGACGCAACTGCTGCTGCGCATGCGGCAGGGCGACGTGGACGCTGCGGGCGAGCTGCTGCCCCTGCTGTACGACGAGCTGCGGGCGCTGGCGGCTTCGTACCTGCGGCGCGAGCGGGCCGGGCACACGCTGCAACCGACGGCGCTGGTCCACGAGGTGTACCTGCGGCTGGCGGGCGGGGCGTCCGACGACTGGAGCGGGCGGGCGCACTTTCTGGCCGTCGCGGCCAAGGTGATGCGGAACACGCTGGTCAATCACGCCCTGGCCCGCAAGGCGGCGAAGCGCGGCGGCGGCGCCGAGCGCGTGCTGCTGGACGGCGCGACGCTGGCCGACAAGCCCGGCAACCTGGATTCGCTGGACGTGCACGAGGCGCTCGAGCGGCTTGCGGCCCTGGATGAACGAAAGGCGCGCGTCGTCGAAATGCGCTTCTTCGGCGGACTGACATCGGAGGAGATTGCGCACGTCCTGCACGTCTCGCTTTCGACGATCGAAGCCGACTGGCGCATGGCGCGGGCGTGGCTGGCGGCGGAGCTGGAGGAGACGCGCGACGACTGAAGCAATCCCAGAAAGCCTTCCGAGCCGCGACCGTGAGAGAGCCGGGCCGGAGAAAACGCTCGCTCACGCGCGCGGCTCGGATTCACACGCGCGGCGCGCCGGCCGCCCGTTCCGAACGCGCGCCACGCACAAATCCGCGCTCCCCCCGTATCATCCGCCGCCATGTCCGCAGCGCGCTCCGTGGTCTCTTCCGCCAAGCTGATCGCCGTCTGCACGCTGCTGTCGCGCGTGACGGGACTGGCGCGCGACATTCTGCTCGTTCGCGTGTTCGCGCTTTCCTACGTGCAGGACGCGTTCAACTACGCCTTCGCGTTTCCCAATTTCTTCCGCCGGCTTTTTGGCGAAGGCGGCCTGACGCCGGTGTTCGTGCCGACGTTTACGCAGACGCTCGAACGCGAGGGACGCGAGGCCGCCTGGCGCGTCCTGGCGCAAACGCTCGCCCTGCTGACCACGACCCTGCTGACACTGTGCGCCGCAATCGAGCTGGTCCTCGCGGCGCTCTGGCTCGCGGCGCCTCCCGCCCCCTCCCCCGACGTTGAAGCGCGGCGGCTGGTTCTCGGCCTGACCGGCGTCATGGCCCCGTTCATGGTGAGCATCTGTGTGCTGGCGCTGCTCTCCAGCATCCTCAACTGCCTCGGCAGTTTCGTCCCCGCCGCCCTGGCGCCGGTTCTGCTGAACGTCTGCATGCTCGCCGCCCTGCTCGGCGGGCCGGCGCTCGGATTCGGCTCGCCGCAATCGCACGTGTTTCTCGTGGCCGCGTCCGTGCTCGCCGCCGGCCTGCTCCAACTCGCCTTCCTCTACCCGGCGCTGCGACGGCACGGCGTTCGGCTCGGCTGGCGGCTGGAAACCCGCGACCCCGCGGTTCGGCAGATGCTGGTCCGTCTCCCGCCGGTGATTCTCGGGCAGAGCGTGCTCGCACTGGGCGTGCTGCTGGACGTTCAGCTTTGCTGGATGTTTTCGCACCGGGATGGCGCGCCAAGTCAGGTGCACTGGCTGGGCTGGACCTTCACCTACCCGCTCCAGGAAGGCGCGCTCTCGGCCGTCACGGTGGCGCAGCGGCTGTACCAGTTTCCGCTCGGCGTGCTGGTGATTTCGATCGCGACCGCTGCGCTTCCCGCCTTCAGCCGCCTGGCGGCCCGCGAAGACTGGAGCGCCTGGGCGAGCGAAGTGCGGCAGTCGCTGCGGCTAGCGGTTTTTGAAGGTCTGATGGCCGGAAGCGTCATGCTGGTCGCGGCCGAGCCGATCGTGCGTTTCCTGTTCCAATACGGCGATTTCGGGCCGGAATCGACGCAGCGGACGCAGCGCGTGCTGGCCTGGTACGGGGTCGCGATGTGGGCGTTTTGCGCTCAGCACATCGTCACGCGCGGCTTCTACAGTCTCGGCGACGTGCGCACGCCGCTGGTCATCGGCTGCGTGCTGCTGCCGGCCAATCTGCTGCTCAGCTTCCTTTTGCTCTGGGTTGACGCGATTCGCGAGTCGGCCTTTGCAATCAGCGCCTGCGTCACGTCGAGCCTGGCCGTCGTGGCCGGGCTGCAACTGCTGCGGCGACGCGTGCCGATCGCCCTTTTCACGCGGTCGCTCTTGCTCGCGCTGCTGAGAATGCTGCTGGCTGCGGTGGTGACGGCCGGCGTCGTCAGCGCCGTTCGTTGGAATATCTCGTTCGAGGCGCTTCGGCCGGCGCTGGGGTCGCTGCTGGCAGCCCGCGGTCTGGAGACGCTCGTGCTGCTGGCGGCCGGCGTCGGAACGTTCCTGCTCACGGCTGCCGCGCTGCGGCTGAGCGAACCGCGGCAGTTGCTGCCGCGCCGCCGCGCCTGAGTCTGGTGCGGCGATCTATCCGAGCCGCGACCGTGAGGGAGCGGGCTTTGATGATCAAGCGGCCACCGCTCCCTCACGGTCGCGGCTCGGATCGGGCAATGCACGGCAATTCAGGAGCGATTCACTACGGTGCGGCGATGCAGTACAAGTGGCCGCCGCCGCGCAGGTAGAGCTCTTTCCCGGCGATCGCCGGCGTGGCGTCGAAGCTGTCATCCAACGAGTTCATCGCCAAAATCTCGAAGCTCGCGCCGTGCTTGAGCACCGCGACCTTGCCGTCGCGGGCCGCGATGTAGACCCGTCCTGCCGCCCCGACGATCGACGCGTAGATATTCTGCATGCCTTCCAGCCGCTCCGGCCCCCAGAGCTTCTCGCCGGTGCGGGCGTTCAGGCAGGTCACGAGCGCCCGGTTGTTGTCCAGGAAATACAGTTTGTCGTCGTAGAGCAGCGGCGACGGGACATAGGGCGTGTTCTTGTCGTAGGTCCACACGACCGCCGACTTGTTCTCGTCCAGATTCCCCCGCGCGTCGGCCAGGCGGATCGCCTTCAACGCGGCGCCGCGGAAGCCGCTGATGAAGTAGACCAGGCCGTCGGCGTACACCGGCGTCGGGATGACGTTTTCCGTCAGGCCGCCGCATTCCCAAATGACCTCGCCGGTGGCCAGATCGTAGCTGCGGCAGCGCTTCGCACCGGGCGTAATCACCTGCGGCTTGCCGCCGGCGGAGACGATCAGCGGCGTCGACCAGGATGTCGGCTCGTCGCGTTTCTGGCGCCAGATTTCCTTGCCGCTCCTGCGGTCCAGCGCGACGATGAAGTCGTCCTCTTCGTGGTCCCAGGTAATGACGACCGTGTCTCCGAACACCGCCGGCGAGGCTCCTTCCCCGAAGCTGTTGCGCGTCTTCATGTCGCCGAAATCGACGTCCCACTTCACATTGCCGTCGAGATCGAGGCAGTAGAGACCCTCTGAGCCAAAAAACGCGTACAGATACTCACCGTCAGTGACACATGAGGCGGACGCGAAGGTCGAATCCGGATGCGTGCCGGCGTGCGGAGTTTTTTCGCGAACCGCCGTTTCCCAGATGATCCTGCCATTCTCGCGATCGAGCGCCAGCACGGTGTAGCGATAAGGCGAGGTCGGTTTCTCGGCGCGCGGTCCGCCGGCGCGCGGACGGCGCGCGCGTTCCGCGCCCGGTTGAGAAGCGGGCGGGCCGTCCTGCGCCTGCGGCCCCCGAACGATAGTTGTTCCACTCGAGCTGTCCTCAAGTGGATCAGCAGCCGCGCCGGCCTGCTCAACCTTCACCGCCGTCAGCAGGTAGATGCGGTCGTTCCACACAATCGGAGATGCGTTGCCGCGGCCGGGGATGGGCGTCTTCCAGCGGATGTTCTTGCCGTCGGCCCACTCCGTCGGCGGATCGGCGTGCGGCGCCACGCCCGTCGCGCTGGGCCCGCGGAATTGCGGCCACTGCCGCGACGCATCAACCGGTTCGGCGGCATGTGCCGCGTGTACGAGCGCGAGAGCAAGACCGGCCACCGACAAGGGACAAACGTAGTTCACGTAGAGACTCCGCGAAACGGGGTGCAGCCCGGCCCGCCTGGCCGAACACATCGTGCGGATAGTGTAGTTGTTATCAGGCGCCGCACAACTCAGGGGCGCAGAAGAAGGCTCTTGGTCAGTGAAAACGACAGATAGGAATCGACCTCCGGCACCGAGAGCGCCGCGCGGCGCGAGGCCCGCAACGTTATCGACACCGGATCGACAACCGTCGGAACGCCGCGCTCGTCGCATTCCGTTTCGGCGGCGCGGGCGATGCGGATCGCGTATTCGCGCTGAGCCGAGGACGCCGCGGCGGACTCGCCGAGCCCTCCCGCCGCGTATCCCTGCGAACCGCGCGGCCGGGCGGCGACCCTTCCGCCCGGATCGACCACCAGCGACGCAGACCCGAGCAGCACTTCGCGCGCATCGCGCATTTCGAGGTCGAACGCCAGATAGGCGAACTGCTCCTGAAAGACGGCCCAGAGCTCCCAGTGCTCGGTCTCGGCGCGCGACGCCGGCACCCAGCGCAGGCTGGTGAATTCGATCTTGTCGGCGGTCGCCTGGGCCAGTCCGTCGTCCCGGATTTCAATGGGGAACTCGCGCAGCCCCTCGGTGACGGTGAACATGTGCGCCGGAATCGGGAGCGTGCATTCGCCGTAGACGCGCCCGGTGTCGAGCGTGCCGTCGAGCAACTTGCCGATGCTCCGTCCGACCGCCGTGCGGCTCGGATCGGTGCCGCGCTCGCAGAGCCGCACGCGCACCTGGCCGCCCAGTTCATGCGCTCCGCGGACGCGGCAGACGTCATCGCCGCGGACCGGCCAGACGGCGGCGTACGACGATTCGCCTTGCGAGTAGAGCTCCATGACGCGATTGTCTTCGTCGACGACGGTGCGCCCATCCAGCGTCATCTCGGTTGAAACGACAATGCCAATGCCCGGAATCCAGAAATTCGGCCGCGTGCGGACTTCGAGCGAAAGAACCGGGTCGATCCCCACGCCCGTGATGCGCCGCCCGCGGCATTGCACCACCGTCAGGAGGCGGGTCAAGTCGGCCACGGCGGCCTCGTCCAGCTCGCCGGCCCGCAGCCGCTCGCCGAATTGCGGTAGAAATTCGCGCGCGGATCGGACGTGCGATTCGTCCAGCCGCTCGCCGGTGGCGATGCGCGCCAGGACCGACGTGAGCCGCTCGCGGTCGCGCACGCGATTCGAGCTTTCGAGGATGGCGCGCTCCTGTGCGGCCAGCCGGGCGCTGCGCTCGCCGGCGAGCCGGAAGGAGTAGAAGACGGCGGTCGCAAGCACGGCGACGGCGGCGGCGCCGGCCATGATGAGCTTCAGTCGCTGGCGGCGCAGCGACTTCTTGAGCACGTACCAGGCGCTTTGCCTTTTGGCCTCGATCGGCTCGCCGGCCAGGTAGCGATACACGTCGCGGGCCAGCTCGGCGGCGCCCTGGTAGCGATGCTCGCGCTCCTTGCGCAGGCACTTCAGGACGATCGTCTCGACTTCGTCGTCGATCAGGCGGCGGATTTCACGCGGCCGCACCGGCTCGGCCTCGCGGATGTTCTCCATCACCAGCGCCAACGGCCCGACGACTTCATACGGAAACCGGCCGGTGAGCATCTGGTAGGCGATCACGCCGAGCGAATACACGTCGGTCCGCACGTCGAGCTGATCCGGGTCGGCGACAATCTGCTCCGGGCTGGCCCAGGGCATCGAGCCGACGAATTGCCCCGTCACGGTGCGAACGCTGGCGTGCGCCGTCTCGTCGCTGCTGGCCACCTTCGCCAGGCCGAAATCCAGCACGTGCGGCTCGCCGGCCGCGTCGATGCGTATGTTGCTGGGCTTCAGGTCGCGATGAATGATGCCGCACAGGTGCGCGGCGGCGACGGCGTCGCAGATTTTCGCCAGCAGCCGCAGCGTCTGCTCGATGCTTCGCTCGCCGCTCGCCATGTACACATCGAGCGGCTGGCCGGCGATGAAATCCATGACGAAGAACGAGTTGCCGTCCGCTTCGCCGCTGTCGTGAATGGTGACGATGTTGGGGTGGCGGAGCTGGCCGAGAATGTGCACCTCGCGCTCAAACCGCGCCCGGTCGCGCGACCCGGCCAGCGGGCCTTCGCGCATCACTTTGATGGCGACGCTGCGCTTGGTCGCGAGCTGCACAGCCTGGTACACAACGCCCTGCCCGCCGCGGTGAATCTCCCCAACGATCTGATAGCCGGGGAAGGAGTCGGGATGAGGCGCGACCCGGACGGGAACGCTCATCGATTCGGATGCGGCGAGCGTCGTGCCGCCGGGCCGCGAGGGGCGGCGGGCGTCGGCGCGGGCATGCTCGACCCAGCGCAGGTCTTCGAGATGCGGCGCGAGCTGCTGCGAGAGGGCGGCGTATTCGGCCAGAATTCGGGCGTCGGAAACGGACTCACCCTTCAGCCGGCGGGCGGCAAGCTCGGCGAGGACATCGACGATGCGATCGTCGGGCGACCGGGCGGCCTTGGCGTCCATCGGCTCGGGTGCAGACATGGCGGCAGACTCCGGCCCGTGCGCGGTGCGCATTCGCGGTGAGCGTGCGCGTCCGTATACCCCCCGGAACGCGGAAATGCCAGATTTCTTTCCGCCGCGAGCCTCGGGTGGCGGCCCGGGAACCGAGCCCCAAGCGCAAGCGCGTGGGCATTTTCAGCGTTGGACGACTCTCGCACAAACACCCGCGCGCTTGCGCTTGGGGCTCGGATTGCGACGCGCGCCAGTGGTCTGGGGCGGCGGCGATCCGGCTAGCTTGACCACTCGCCCAGGCCGAAGCGCAGCGCCCAGCATGCCTGAAGCAGAATCATGAACGTCAGCACGCCGTAGCGCGCTGCCGGCCGCCATTCCTTCGCCGTCCAGGCGCCCCAGACCAGCATCGCCGGCGCCGCGGCCGCCATGTAACGCGACATCGGCTGCACGCCGAAGGTCGCTCCGCCGGAGGCCAGGTAGGACTGAAGAAAGATGATCGGCCCGACCATCATCAGCGGCCTGAAGCTTCGCGGCACGCGTGGCAAGCCGGCCAGGCTGACGAACAGGATGAAGAAGTTGATCGGCATATTCCAGGCGAACGGGTCAGTCAACTCCACCAGGCTGCCGGGCAGACCGCGAAACGCCCGGCCGAAGTGCTTGAACTGATCCCACACGCGGGCCAGCGACAGATACTGGAACCAGTCGGCGCGGTGCTCGTCCGGCACCCAGCCGACGCGGAAATTGGTGAAATACACGAGCGGCGAGCCGAAGCGGTACGTCAGATAGCCGGCGTAGGCGAGAATGCCGATCGACGCGATCAAGCCGAGCGGAATCAGCAGTGTGAGGCGGCGGCGCGGGGCGGCGGCGCTGTTGAACCACCACGCCAGCGCGAAGACGGCGACCATGCCGGCGGCCGTGGGCCGGGTGGCCGTTGCCAGTCCGCACGCGAGCGCCGCTAGAGTGAATCGGCGCTGATCCATCAGCATCAGGGCCAGCGTCATTGTGAGAAGCGCGACGGCCTCGGCGTATCCGAAGCTGAGGTAGCAAGCCGAGGGAAGGCAGAGCGTGAACGTGACGGCCCACAGCGCTGATGGATGATCCACGCGTCGGCGCGTCCAGATGTAGAGCGCGATGACCGCCGCCAGTGCGCATGCGTGCGACACCACGACCATCGCCGCCTGCGCGGACATCAGTCCGGTGAGCGGCCGGCAGAGCAGCGGGTAGAGCGGGAAGAAGGCGATGTTCTGCTGCCGGGCGCCGCGGTCGGAGGATTCGTCAACAACCACATACTGATAGCCGCCGTCGATGATGCTGCGGTAGTGCTGGCCGTCGAACTTACACAGCGGGAGAAAATCTCCCAGGATGCGCGTCGCGGATTTTGTGAGCGGGTCGTTCGGATCGGACGCCCTGGCGTAGAGCGCTTGGCGGTGCAGGTCGAACGGCGACGTCAGGTGATTCTGAATCCGGAAGTCGAGGAATGCCCCGGTGTACGCCGCGACCCAGGGAATCAGCCGTGTGAGCAGGAAGATCAGGACGATCAGAGCGATGCCGCGCGCCATGGACGCGGGCTGCGGTGATGCAAGCGCCGCGCCGGGCGAAGAATCGCGGCGGTCATCGAAAAGGAGCGTCGTCGCCAAATCTGCCTCTGTCCAGCTGTCCGCTGAAAAGCGCCGGTAGCGTTCGGACCTCAGCGTCCGACGGTGTGGCATCTGGCACTGGTTGGTTTTGGGTGCCATGCCCACGGCCTTTGCGTGGGCATGCCGACGCAAAGGTCCTCGGCATGGCACCCTGCGTCGGACCTCTGTGTCCGACGGTGTGGCATCCCGCGGAAAACTCCGTCGGACGCGGAGGTCCGACGCTACAAGCCGATACCACACTCAATCGCGCAGCGCTGCCATCAGCCCGAAGTGGCCGCAGCCGGCCCCCTCACGCCGATAGGAGAAGAACACGTCCGGGTGCGTCATGGTGCAGTAACCGGCGACTTCGATATTGCGCGGCTCGACGCCGGCGTCGATGAGCTGGCGTCGATTCGCTTCCCACAGGTCGAAGTATAGGCGGCCGGCGCGGCGCGGAAAGAGCCGCTCGCGATCCGGAAGCGTCCCCGCTGCCTGGTACACATCATCCTGCACTACATACATCAACGGCCCGGCGCTGGGCCCGACGCCCGCGAACATCGCCGCCGGCCGCGAGCCGAACGCGGCCTGCATCTTTTCCACGAGCAGCCGGGTCGAATGTGCCACGGTGCAGCGCCAACTCGAATGCATCATTCCCAGCGCCCGCGCTTGCGGGTCGTAGATCAGCACCAGCGGGCAGTCCGCCGAGAACGTCATCAGCGCCGCCCCCGGCAGCGTCGTCAGCAATCCGTCGCAGTCCGCCAACGCCCCGGCCGGCGTGGAGGCATCCACCAGCGCCAGCCGTGGCTCGTGAACTTGAACGGTGTGATGGAGCCTCGTCGGGTCCAGCCCGAGGTCGCGGGCCATCTGCTCTCGCGCGGCGCGGCGCTCGGCGGCGCGCGCGTCAATGCGGACGGAAACATCCATCGGCCGCGTCGCGAAGGCGTGCACCAGCCCGGGCGCGTCCTTCAGCCGCGCGAACCGGGCGTAGCGGCGCGACTGAACCTGAAAGAAGTGCATCACGAACCCGACGGCCGGATGAAGATTTTCATGTTCTGCGGGTCGCGCGCGGCATCGAAGGCTTCCGGAGCGCGCTCCAGCGGAAACGTCGCGCTGATCAGGTCGGTCGGGTCGACGCGTTTCTCTTCCAGCAGTCTCAGGGCCTGGTCAAACGGTCCGCAGCGGCTGCCGACGACGCGAATTTCGTGGATCACCAGCGGCGCCAAATCGATCGGCTGCGGCTCCGCGTAGGTGCTTTTCAGGATGATCGTGCCGCGCGGGCGGACGAGCCGCAGCGCCAGAACCAGGCCGTCCGGCGAGCCGCTGCAGTCGATCACCACATCCTGATTCGCAAGCGGCGCCGCCGAATCTGCCCGCACCGCGTGAATTCCGTGCGTTCGGCACAACTCGAGGCCGCGCTCGCTGCGGCCGACGACCGTCAGCCGGGCCGGCGTGAGCGCCATCACGCGCGCGACGAGCTGGCCCAGGCGGCCCGGGCCGAGCACGGTCACGCGCGTGGCGGCATCGAGCGCGACCTCGCGCAGAACGTGCAGGGCCGCGGCCAACGGCTCGACGAAGACGGCCTGTTCGTCCGGCACCGAGTCCGGCACCAGGTGACAGTTCTCGATCGGGACAACCAGCCGCTCGGCGAAGGCGCCGTCGCGGCCGGAAATGCCCACGACCGTTCGCCGCCGGCAGTGCGTCGGCAATGCGGCCCGGCACATGTCACAGTGGCGGCAGACGCAGTTGATCTCCGCCACGACGCGGCGGCCGACCAGCTCCGGCGGGCCGGTTTCGACGGTCGCGACGAATTCGTGTCCCGGGACGCCGCAAAACCCCATGTATCCACGGACAAGTTCGAGATCGGTGGAGCAAATGCCGGCGAGTCGCACGCGGAGCGTCGCTTCGTGGGGCGCGGGTTGCGGCTCAGGATAATCGCGGCGGAGCCGAGGGCGGTCGGGTTCGCGTTCATCCACCGTCAGCGCGAGCATGCGATGATCCGATGAGCCATGCGCGTCTTTCCGAGCCGCGCGCGTAAGCAAGCGGTATTCAAGATTCCGCTCCCTCACGGTCGCGGCTCGGAAAGCGAGCCGCGATCGCCGTCGGCCACAGAGGGCCGACGCTACGGGTCATTCCTACCCAAACCGTCCCCGCTCGCGCGACGTTCCGGCCTTGAAGAGCGGCTTCTGAAACGCGCCGATATAGCCTTCCTTCTGAAAATGCAGCATCGCTTCTTCGGTCGTCGTGAACACACGCGTCGCGGTCTCGGTGACGAACGGCGACGGCTCCGCTTTCGGCTGCCAGACGACGTAGACTTCCTTTGTGCCTTCAAAGGCGTGCTGCAATTCGCGCTCCACGCCCGACGAAAGCCCCGGCTTGCCGCTGGGAAGCTCGGGAATGAAGCTCACGATCATGTCCGACTGGTCGATCAACTTGAAATCGCGGGCGTAGATCTGGGCGTCGATGTCCTTGGCCACGCCTGTCACCTCGCGCACATCGAACACCACGTCGCGGCCGTGCACCTTGACCGTGATCGTCAATTCGCCGCGCTGCGTCGCCGCTCCCGCGTCAAAGAGCAGCCGCTTCTCGTCCAGGTCGCCGGGGTCGAAGGTGATGAAGTGCTCGGTCATCGCGGCGCGGAAGGCGTCAATTTCCGCCAGCGTGTCGGGCAGATCCATCACGTGCGTCATGGGGAACGACGGATAGACGCGCTTCACGTCGGGCTTGAAGATCAGGCGGTAGAGCGACTCGATGGCGCCGTCCTCGACCCCGCGGGCAAAGACGTAAAAACAGCCGTGGCCGCGCGTCGCGCTGGCCAGGATCTCCGTCGCCAGAATCTCCTCTTCGCGCCACACCAGAATGTCCTTGAGCGTGTGCGGCAGCGTATGCTCAAGCGTCAGCCGCTCGTGGACGGCGTCGAGGTTGTCCACCAGCGTGATGTAGAGGTCGGCGTCGAGCGTCGTCATCTGGTCGTGGTCGAACGCCGGAAACAGCCCGTGCTTCCAGCGGAAGCTCGCGTGCGTATTGACGATCACCGTCTCCGGGCCGTCCACCTGCGCCAGCACGTCCTTGAAGACCGACCGCCGCAGCGAGTTCAGCCGCAGCCGCGGAAGATCGAGAATGCGGCCGCGGACGACGTCCGGGGCCTCGGCGTACATCATGTCGCCGATGTGAAAGACGCGCGTGGCGTGGCCGCGCGACTGGGCCAGGCGGGCCAGGCGGTCGATGAAAGGCTTCTTGTCGACGCCGACCTGGCCGGTTATGACCACGCGGCGGTTCTCCTGGCGGCGGCCGAAAAGGCTGGATTGCGGCTCGGGTGGCATGCGCGGCGGACCTCCTTCTCGCTGAAAGCATGATAGACGCTTTCGACGGTCGGGTCGCGTGCCCAAGCGCGCCGGTTACGCCGGCCAGACACCGTTGAAGACTTCCGTCGCCGGCCCGGTCATGAAGACGTGATTGCTCGCCTCGTCCCACTCGAGCTTCAGGTTTCCGCCCGGAAGCTGGGCGGTGATCGTCCGGTCGGTCTTGCGATTGAGCACTCCCGCGACGCAGACGGCCGACGCGCCCGTCCCGCAGGCCTGCGTCGCCCCGCTGCCGCGCTCCCAGGTGATCATCTTCACGAAGTCCTTCTTCACGACCTGAACGAAATGGGCGTTGATGCGCTGCGGAAAAAGAGGGTGCCGCTCAAGCTGCGGCCCCCAGGTCTGAAGCGGCACGCGGCGGATGTCGTCCGTGAAGAAAACCGCGTGCGGGTTGCCCATCGACACCGCCGTGAGCGCCAGCATCTGGTCCATCAGCGGCATCATCGTGCCGACGATCCGCTCTCCGCCCAAAGCCACCGGGATCTTCTTCGGATCAAGCACCGGCTCGCCCATGTCCACGCGCACCTGCTCCACCTTCCCGGCCGCATCCAGCGTCAGATCGAGCGTCAGCACGCCCGCGTCCGTGGCGACGCGCATCGGGCTGCGCCGCGCCAGCCCGCGCTCATAAGCGAACTTCGCCACGCAGCGGATGCCGTTGCCGCACATCTGCGAGCGCGACCCGTCCGCGTTGTACATCTCCATGCGGCAGTGCGCGTCGCCGCCCTCCGGCGGGGCGACGAGAATCAGCCCGTCGCTGCCGATGCCGCGGTGCCGGTCGCTGACGGCCTTGGCGAGCTTGCGCGCGTCGGGGACGGTCTGATCGAACGTGCTGATGTAGACATAGTCGTTGCCGAGGCCGTGCATTTTGGTGAAATTCAGCGGCATCCGCGCTTCTCCTTCGGTCGCCGCGAATCATACCGCGCCGCGCGCGGTGCCGCGTGACCTGTAGGATGTGCCGTGCCCCGGCGCAGGTTGATTACGACCGCCGTCGACAACGGCGCACGTGCCCCCACCGAAATCCACGCGCTTCCCATTTCTTGATTTGAGCCTGAAGCCAAACGCACCCGCCGACAGCGAGCGCCATCAAGGTGATCGCACCCGGTGTAACACCTACGCCTAACGACCTGGTCACCGCAAGCGCGATGCAATCTGCACCGATGGCTCCGAGCAGGAGCCACACAACGGCGCGCGTTAGGCGTCGTCGCACATGGTGTCCGTCAACGCAGCGGCCGCGGTGAAGCGCAAGATAGACGAGACGCCATTCGGCGGGCGTCATGCGCGTGAACTCGTATTTCGCGTGCGACTCTCGGTCAAACTCGACCCAGCTCGGGCCGACGCTCCGCATGTCCGACCAGCGATGAACGCGTTCGCTGCCGTCCGAGAGCTCGGCGTGAAGGTGCGTCGATGTCAGCCTAACGCGCAGCACGCGCGGCCGGCGCAGCCGCGAGACCACGTAACGCCAGTCCATCAACGCCGGCATCGCGAACATCAGCGGCAGCATCAGGAATGTCAGCGCCGACGTGGCGTAATAGACGGGCCACCACGCCGCCGGGAGCAGCGCGTCGACGATTGGATCGCCCACGAGGCGTTCGGACTGTCGAATGGTCCACAGCGTGCCGCAAACGAGAAACGATGCCAGGAGTAACAGGTGAATCGGCCAGACGCGCGGCATCACCAGCACGCAGTCCAGCCGGCCGGCGCGGAAATCCTGTCTCAGCGCCCGCGCTCGCAGCCTACGCGCCAGCGACAGCTTAAGACCGTCCAGGAACCCCACGCGCCGCCGTCGCCCGGATCGGCCCTCCACGACACTAACGCAATATCCCGAAAACGAGCACTCTCGCCATGTATATCGCCGCGCCGCGCTCTTCGCGCCGGCGACACACAGCGCGTCCAGTCGCAGCGTGCATCGCGCTCGTAACATGGGGCGCATTGTCGCGAGGACACGTGCTCCCGACTATTACAAAAAGCCATCTCGTACCGAACGGAGGAAGCTATCCCTTAACCGCCGTTTCGATCCGAGCCGCGTGCGCAAACGAGCGCTTGTTAAGCCTCCGCTCCCTCACGGTCGCGGCTCGGAAAGAATTTCGGTCGCGGCTCGGAAGGAGTTCGGGAGCAACCTCACGGGCCAGCCCGCCGACGCCCCAGGAAACCCGTCATTCCAGCGGCCGCGGTTGCGAGCGCCGCGGACTTGTTGCAAACTGACCGAAAGTCGCAACGCCGCGCGTGTTCGAATCGTGCGGCTAGCGCGCCTGTCGTCGGATGCATGCTTGAACGCCGAGCAATTCCAGAAAATTGAGCAGGTCTTTCAGCAGGCGCGGCTGCGGCCGGCGGAGCAGCGCGAGGCGTTCGTCGCCCAGGCCTTCGGAGACGACGCACCCGCGCGGCAGCGCGTCATGCGCATGCTGCGTCACGACGCCCAGCCGCTCGCGACGCTCGACGCGCCGCTGGCCACGGCGGCGCGGCTGCTCGAGGAGGAATCGCTGCGCGAGGCGACCAGCGCCGCGGCCATGCCGCAGCGCATCGGGGCGTACCGCATCCTGAAAGTCCTGGGCGAGGGCGGATTCGGCATCGTCTACCTGGCCGAGCAGGAGAGCCCGCGGCGGACCGTCGCGCTGAAGGTGCTGCGGCGTGCGGCAGCCACGCCCGAGCTGATGCGGCGCTTTGAGTACGAGGCGCACGTGCTCGGGCGTTTGCAGCACCCCGGAATCGCCCAGATTTTCGAGGCCGGCGTCGCGGAGATTCCGCTCGACCCCTTGCGGCGCGTGCCCATCGGCGGTTCGACCATTCTGACGCGGACGGCCGCGCTGGACGCCCCCGGCGAGGCGCCCCGCGCGCAAACGCCGCTGCTGCGCCTCCCGTTTTACGCGATGGAGTACATCCGCGGCTCGAACCTGCTGGCCTACGCCGACGCGCCGGGTCCCGGCCGAACGCCGCTGGGCCTGGCCGAGCGGCTGGAGCTGCTGGCGCGCGTGTGCGACGCGCTGCAGCACGCGCATCGCCACGGCGTCATTCACCGCGACCTGAAACCAGAGAATATCCTGGTGGCGGACGAGCCCGAGGCGCAGCCGGGCGAAGGGAGTGCGCCCGAGGAGGGCGCGGCGGCTCTCTCTTCGGCGCTGCGCGTCCTGCAGCATGCGACGCCCAAAGTGCTGGACTTCGGCGTGGCGCGGCCGCTTTCGGACGGCGAGCAGAGCGCGACGTTTCAGACGCTGGCCGGGCAGCTCATCGGCACGCCCTCCTACATGAGTCCGGAGCAGGTGCGCGGCGACTGGCGCCAGGTGGACACGCGCTCGGATGTGTACGCCCTGGGGGTCATCTTGTACCAGTTGCTGACCAACCGGCTGCCGTATGAGGTGACCGGGCGGACGATCCCCGAGATCATCAAGGCCATCACCGAACGCGAGCCTGCGCCGCTGCGTTCGACCGCGCGCGGCTCCACGATCGGCCGGCTCGACGGCGATATCGAGGCGATTGTGTCCCGGGCGCTGGCCAAGGACGTCTCGCGCCGATACCAGTCCGCCGCCGACCTGGCCGCCGACCTGCGGCGCTACCTGGCGGGCGAGCCGCTGGAAGCCAAGCGCGACTCCGCTTTGCACATCCTGAAGAAGAACCTGCGCCGTTACCGGGGCGCCCTCACAGCGACGGCGGCATTTGTGCTGCTGCTGACCGCGTTCGCCGTATGGGCCTCCTGGCAGGCGGGCGTCAACCATGACTTGGCCGAAATGGCCCGGCGATCCGAGCGCCTCGCGCTTTTGGCCCGCGATGACGCGCGGGCCAACGCCGAGCGCCTGGCCACGGAGCTGAGCTACACGAACATCGAGCGCGGGCGGCTGCTGGGACTCACCGGCAACCCGTACGACGCGGAAAAGCTCCTCTGGGGCGCGTGCCTCGAACGGCCCGCGTCGGTCGCGGCGAACTGGGCGCTGCGCGAGTTGTATATGCGCTATCCGATCATGGCGGCGCTGCCGACAGGCGTCGGCGTCGTCAAGGCGGTCGCGCTCAGCGCCGACGAGCAAACTCTCGCGGTTGTGGGAGTGGACGGCGGCCTGGAAGTCTGGGACACGGAACGGCTGCGATTGGTGGGCCGTGCGCAGGTGCACCAGGGCGAAGTTCGCGACGTCGCCGCGAGCGCCGACGGCAAGTGGCTCGCCACAGCGGGGCTGGACGGGCTGATTTCGATCTGCGATCAGAGCTCCGCGACGCCGATTCGCACGATGGCGGCACACCCGGGCGGCGCCAGCTCCGTCTGCTTCAGCCCGGATTCGTCGCGGCTGGTGAGCTCCGGCTACGACAAGACCATTCGCCTGTGGCGGGTTGAAGATGGCGCCCTGCTGGCCGTCGTTCCGGCGCACACCGGCGTTGTCCACCGGGCGCGCTTCAGCCCGGACGGCCGCCTCATCGCCTCCGCCTCGCGCGACAGGACGGTCCGGCTGTGGGACACAGAAGGGATCGAGGCGATCGGAACCGACGCCGGCATCGCGTCCGCCCGCGTCAGCGACGCCTGTCTCGCCGTGCTGTCGGGACACGTCGACGAAGTGTGGGCGCTGGCGTTTTCGCACGACGGGCGGCGATTGGCGTCGGCCGGTCCGAACCAGGACCGCACGGTGCGCGTCTGGGATGTGGACAGCGGCCGGTGCGAGGCGGTGCTGCGCGTGCCGACCGGCGCTCCGGACGCGCTGACGTTTTCAGCCGACGACGCGACGCTCTACGCCGGCGGCTGGTTTGCCATCGACCTGTGGAGCACCGCCGCGTACCAGCATCTGGGGCGCGTCGCCAGCCAGCGTTGCTCGTCGATTCTCTACAGCCGCACACGCAATCAACTGGTTGCGGCGACACTCAGCGGCGTCCGCCTCTGGGACGGCCGGCCGGCGTCGGCCATGATCGACCTCGGGGCCGAGTCGGGCCGCTCGGTGGCGTTCAGCCCCGACGGTCGCACGCTGGCAACCAGCCAGTTCGACGACACGATCGTGCTGCGCGACATGCCGTCGGGCCGCGTGCGCCTGACGCTCCTGCCGCTGCGCGAAGCCCCGCCGCTGCCGCAGCGCCGCGAGCGGGTGCGACCGCTGGTATTTGACACAAGCGGCGCGCACGTGGCGGCGTGCACGGGGCGCGGATACATGCACCTCTGGGATGCGCACAGCGGCGACTGCGTTCTCACCGTCCCGGATGCCGGAATACCGGCGCAGCAGGCGATCGCCTTCAGCCCGGACGGAGAAACGTGGGGGCTGGCCCGCACCGACGAACGGTTCTCGCTCTTCCGCGGATTGAGCGGCGTCGAGTTTTTCGACCTGCCCACACCCGGGACCGAGGCGCTCTCAATCTGCTTTTCGCCGGACGGCGAGATGATCGCCACCGCGACGCGAGAAACGCGGATTCGCCTGTGGACGGCCGCCGGCGCGCCTCTGGGTAGCTTTGAGGCCTCGGGTACGCCGTGGGCCGTCCGTTTCAGCCCGGACGGGAAGAAGCTGGCTGTCACCAACTGGATGCAGACGATCGAAATCTGGGACGTGGCCAGCCGAACGCGCACCGACACGCTCGAAGGTCACACTGCCGCCGTGTGGGGCGCGCAGTTCCGTCCCGGCGACGCGGACATTCTGGCCTCGCACAGCGGCGACGGAACGGTTCGGCTGTGGAGTTTGTCCTTAGGGAGAAACGTGGCGACGTTCGATGTATTTACCGGCGAGGAAGCGGTCGTCGCGGCGCTCAGCCCCAACGGCCGGCATGTCGCCGCCGCCTCCGCCAGCCGCGTCGTCCGACTCTGGGACCTGGACTTCGCCGAGGCGTGCGTTCGCGGCAATCGTGAATACCAGACCGCTCGCCGGGAGTCGCAGGGGCCGTAAATGGCTGATGCGCCGCGGAGAGGGTGTGACCATGGTTCTTGGCAGGCTCGGAGGGCATTTCTATCCGAACCCGCCGCGCCAAGCGGCGGGTCGACATCCCCGGCCTAAGGCCCGCCGCGCGCGTACGATCGGCAACCCGCCGCTTGGCGCGGCGGGTTCGGAAATTCTGCCCGCGCCGCGAGTTTTGCAAAATAATCTGGCCACCTCCAACGCCCGGCCCAACCATATGTTTCTCCCCCGGAAACCGCGTGTCTGGCTATACTCCGCGCACTTGGAGGAGTTCGACATGCGGCGACCGGCCCGACTGCGACGGTGCGTGCGGTGCGGGGCGATGCTCCTGCTGCTGGCGGGGTGTTCCGACGGCACGTTCGATTTTGGCCGCAAACCGGCCGACCCGCCGTCGCCGCCCGCGCCGCGGCCCATCACGCAGGATCCGATCCTCGCCGACACGATCGCCGCGCAAGCGCTGATGACCTCCGCGACCGGTCTGCGCGTGCGCGGCTTCGGACTGGTGGAAGGGCTCGGCACGAACGGCTCCGGCGACTGCCCGCCGACCATCCGCGAGTACCTGGTCGAGTTCATGTCGAAGGAGTACTCCCCCACCGGGCCCGGCTCTCACAAGCACAATTTCTCGCCTGACAAGCTGATTGACTCGCCCGATACCGCAGTGGTCGAGGTGACGGCCGTCATTCCGGCCGGCGCGCCGCGCGGCACGATCGTCGATCTTCAGGTGCAGGCGATTCCGGGCACATCCACGCGCAGCCTCGAAGGCGGCCTGCTTCTGCCGTGCGAGCTGCGCATTTTCGACGCCAGCGCCAGCGGCAAGGGCATGCTGGCCGGCCGAGTCATGGCCCGCGCCAACGGGCCGATCTTCGTCAATCCTTTCGCCGGCGCCAGCGAAAGCCGAACCGGAACGAGCGATCCACGGCGCGGGTTCGTGCTGGGCGGCGGGCGCTCGATCGCCGAGCGCGAGGTGCAGCTCCAGCTCGTCGAGCCCTCCTACGCGATGGCCCGCCGCATCCAGGACCGCATCAACGCCCGCTTCGGGGCCGTGCCCCGGACGGCGGACGCGACCAGCAAGGGCTTCGTCACGCTGCACACGCCCGCCGTCTACATGCGCCGGCCGGAGCGCTTCCTGCAACTCGTGACGCACGTCTACCTGCCCGATGGCGACGCCTATCGGGATCGCGCGCTGCTCAACCTCTCGCAGCGCCTGGCGGAGCCCGACGCGCGCTACGACGACATTTCCCTGGCGTTCGAAGCCATCGGCAAGACAGCCATCCCGTCGCTGCAGCGGCTCTACACGCACGAGAGCGAGCCGGTGAGCTTCTACGCGACGCGCGCCGGCCTGCGCCTGGGCGACGCCGTCGCGCTGGGCGTGATGAGCGAAATCGCGCTCGCGCCGCAGCATCCGCAGCGGCTGCCGGCGGTGCGCGAGCTGGCCGCCTGCAACTTCCCGCAGGCCGGGATCAAGCTCGCCCCGCTGCTCGAAAGCGATGACCAGGAGCTGCGCATCGCGGCGTATGAGGCGCTGGTCGAGCTGCGCCATCCGGCGGTGCACACGACCCCCTTCCGCAGCCTCCTGGACCAGAACCAGGTGAACGTCGTGCTGGACGTGGTGCAGTCCTCCGGGCGGCCGCTGATCTATGTCCGCCGCTCGCGCGTGCCGCGCATCGCCGTCTTTGGCGACGCCACGCCGGTGGCGACGCCCGTGTTCTACAGCCACCCGGATGACGAGGTGACGCTGGTGAGTGAGGAGGGGGCGACCGACCTGACCGTCTTCGCCCGCGGTCGCAAGAGCAGGCAGCTTTCAGAGAAGCTGCGCGTGTCGCCGCGCGTCGTGGACCTGATTTCCGCCATGGCGGATGTGCCGCTGAAGAATGAAGCGGGCCACACGCGCGGGCTGGGCCTGCCCTACGCGCGCGTCGTGCAGGTGCTTAAGACGCTGACCGACGACGGAAGCATTCCGGCGCGCTTGCTGCTGGAGCAGCCGACGCTGGTTGAGTTGCTCGGCCCGACGCCGGAAGTGGATCGCCCCGAAGCCGGCGAGCGGCGCGAGGCAGAGGCCGGCGCCGATCGGCCGGACAAGCCGACGTCGCGTCCGACCGAGGCGGCGGCGCGACGCGAGTGAACTGACGGGCCAGCCTGTCGCTGCGAGTGCCGCCATTGGAAGAATGGGAGAGAATTAACTTGACGATCGCGGGGCGGGGGGGTAGCGTCGCTGCGCAATCAGCCCCTCTTCCATTGGAGATTCATGTATGCGAAGTTCAGGCATTCTCGCGATCGTCGCATTTCTGTGTGCAGCTCACCCATGTTCGGCGTGCGGATGCGGCACGCTGATCTACAAATCGTGCCCCGCTTGTGCCCCCACCGCGGGCAGCAATGTCTGTTTCTGCTATTCGCAGCTGACACCAAGATGCCGTGAGAGCGAGGAGTTACTTTACGTTGCTCCGACGGAGTGCTTCGTCGACTCTTGGAGTTGGAAGGTGAGCTGCACGCCGGACCGGCTTTGGATTTGTCTGGATGACCTTTCGAGGAATTGCAGCAAGTATAAGCCTTGCTGGTCATACAATCCGTGCCAAGACACCTGTGACATACTCACCTGGCAGTATACTACGGAGTATCCTTACTACTCGGGAGGGTTTTGTTCATGCCCTGGCTAACAGCGATCCCGCTCCTGATGGCGTTCGCGCAAGAGGGAACCTCGGTTGTACCCGCCTCGCTGGTTCGTGCCATTGAGGCGCGACGAGCAATCGTCAGCGGTCACATGGAGTGGACGCTCCAGCGCGAGCTGCTCTTTCCGGGACGCATCTTCCGCTTCGAAAGCCGTTATGCATTCAGCGGCGACCGGCTCCTCAAAGCCTGGGGCGATCAGGACGGCTGGGTGGACTACAATCCCCTGACACAAGCGCCGCGACACAAGTTTCCGCTGAACTACCTGGTCAATTCGGACGGGGCCTGGGAGCACCCCGAAACGTCCGTCAAGGCGACTTTCTGGTCGACAGCGCCGGCCGCTTCCGAGGAAAGCACCATCTCGGTGCTCGATGAGCTGCTCGATCCGCGCAGCGTCGGCCTCTCCCCCTTCGGCCAGTCGTGCTTCGGGGTCAGCAAGGCCTTTGACGCGGACGCCGAGCGAATCGCCCTCGAGCTCCATCGCGCGCTCAACAAGCCCGCGTGGGAGGAGCGCCGCCTTGGCGACCGATTCGAGGTCGTCGCAAAACTGTATGATGGCGGCGAGGCGCATTGGTTCATCGACCCGCAGCGCGGATGGAGCGTCGAGCGCTGCACCGCGGATGGCCCGGGCGTCGGCCGAACGGAATGCACGCTGGAGCTTCGCGAACTGAACGGCGTCTGGTTTCCCCAGGAGGCGCGCTACACGCGCTACGGGAAACTGGACGTTCATTTCAAGGTCCAATCGGCCGAGATCAACAAGCCGGACGATCCGGACCGATTCAGTGCCAACGAGATCGGGATGGAGCCGGGGTTCAACATCGCCGTCCAACCCCGCGGCGGCGACGCCGGCGGCCCGCGAATCTGGGACGGCGAGCGCATGGTCTCGCAGGAAGACTGGTCCGCCGCCATGAAGCGCGGCGAGAAGACGCCCGGGCCGACGATGCAGGCGCGGCGTCGCGGCGAGCACAGCAAGTACATGACGCCGCACCAGCTTGACGACTGGAACAAGCAGCACGACGCGATGCACGCGGTGGCCACGTCGGATGAAATACAATCCGCCTGGCTGCTCTACACGACCAGCACCTGTGAGCGATTCGCTCTCGACGACGGGCAGCGCCAGAAGGCCATGGACATTCTCGCCGACTGCCAGGAGCAGGCCGGCAAGGTCATGGGCGCCATCCGCGACGATCTCATGCGGCTTCAGATCGACCTGTCCGCCGCGCGGCGCAAGGGCGACGGCGAACAGACGACCGACGTGCAGCGGCGTATCCAGATGAAAACGCAGCCGATCGAGGACATCTACCAGAAGCAGCTTCGGCCAAGACTCGACGAGCTGCCGACGCGCCAGCAGAGGGAAGCGGCGGCGAGGCGCGCCGAGTCCCAGCCCGCGACGCAGGGCGCCGCGAGATAAGGGGACTGCGCGCGTTGAGGGCGCGGCGCGCGCGTGGGACGGGCGTCTCACCCGTCCAAGGGGGGGTGCGGGCGTCCCGCCCGCGCCTGGGATGGCGGGGACGGGTGAGACGCCCGTCCCACCCACACACTCACGTCGCGATCATCGGATTGACGCGACCGTGAAAAACGCACCAGTAGTACGAATACCAGCGCACCCCCACATAGAAACTCGCCGCCAGCAGGAACCACGACGCCAACTCGGCGACCGTGTAACGCCGCAGCCAGAGCAGGATGAACGAGCCCACTCCCAGCAGCGAGAATTTGTAGGCGTAAAGCACGTAATCCTTCGACCCGAGCAGGCGGGCCGCGATCGGGTTCAGCTCGTAGAAGCTCGGCGCCACCGATTCGAGCAGCGTGAACCCCAGGTCGAACACGTGCAGCACCCACACGCACGCCAGCGTCAGCAGCACGCGTCGCGATCGAACCAGCCAGGGCCGCGGCGCCGGGCGCGGCGCTGCCAGCACCGGCTCGAGGTCAGCGGCGCGCAGCGGTCCACCCAGGCCCAGTGACGGGATCGCGGCCATATCCCTTGTTTCGGCGCGCCGCTGGGAGGCTTGAGTACGCCGAACGCGCGTAGTCCGTTAATCCAAGCCGTTCGGAACTGGTCAATCTGACGGTGGTTGCCATGCCGACGGCCATTGCGTCGGCATGCCCACGCAAAAGCCGTGGGCATGGCACCCAAATCTAACCCGTTTCGGCGGCTACAGCTTCCGTGCGCACTCCAGCACCGCATCGTAATTCGGATGCTCGGCGATCTCCGGCACGTACTCGACGTAGCGCAGCGTGTCATCCTTATCCACCACGAACACCGCGCGGCAGTTGATCCGCAGGTCCGGCACGAGCGTGCCGTAGGCCATGCCGAAGGCTGTGTCCTTGTGGTCGCTGAGGACGTGCAGCTTCTCCGGATTGATCCCCTCGGCCCCGCAGAAGCGCTTCTGCGCAGGCGGGAGGTCGACGCTGATCGTGTAGAACTCGACGCCGCTCAGCTTCGCGGCTTCCTCGTTGAAGCGCTTGGTCTGCATCGCGCACACCGGCGTATCCAGCGAGGGGACGACGCTGAAGATGCGCGGCTTGCCGCGCGTGTCGCTGATCATCATCTCGCTGACGAGATCTTTCTTGAGTTTTGCGTCGGGCGCCTTGTCGCCGACTTTCAGTTGCGGACCGGCAAGATTCAGCGGGTTGCCCTTGAGCGTGGTAGTGCGTGCCATGGTTCGACTCCCATGAAGATGGCCGGGATTCGTGTAGATCAATGCCGCAGATTGTAGCCGCACGGCGCGGCGGGGCGAATTAGCGCGGGCATCCGCGCGAGTCCGTTGCTCGGCGGACGTCCTTTGGGGGCACGGGGAGCATCGCCGTCCCGCCGATGCTCCCCGAAAACGAGATCGTGACGACTTGCCCAATCACGCGGATGTTTTCGCTCTTTCACCCTGGCAGGACTCGCCGGCGGACGGCGGGCGACAAGAGGACCAGGGCGCCCCAGCGGGCGCGACCAGAAGAGGAGAACGTCATGCGTAAGCTGATCACGAGTGCAATCGCGGCGGTGTGCGTCTCGGGTGTCGCGTCTGCGGCGACGATGGACTTCAACATCACGCCGCCCCGGCGGGCCGGAACCGTGTTCGTGCAGGTGCGCGACTTCCTCGGCACCGGCGCGACCGTCGGGGTAAACGTGCCGATCACCGCCGCGGACACGGCCATCACGAAACGCAACAAGATTCGCGATGCGCTGGCCGCACAGGCCGCCGCCCAGGGAGTCCCGTGGACCTTCACCAATGTCGCCGGCCCCGCGGTCCGCGTCGGCAACCTCCCCGCCAAGGGCGTGACCGGTCTGTTTGTGCCGCGCGGCACGGGCGAGTATCGCGACGAGCTGTACATCAACGGCGGCTGCCCGGAGAACCATCCGCCGCGCGGCAAGATGGGCATGGAGCAGTCCAGCGCGTCGCTTTACGACGAAAACGGTCTGCCGGCTACTTTCACCGTCGGGATCAAGCACAACGGCGTTCCGATCGAAACGACCGTCTCGGGCGACGATGCGCGCTTCAACGGCCAGTCGAGCGTTTCGACCCACGAATTGATGGGGATTCTCTACAACGACCTGAATCCGCTCGTGTCTGGCAGCGGCTACGGTAGTCTGTACTGGGGTCCGGGCAATCAGTACATCGACGTCAATTTCGCCTACTCCGGCTCGGATGAGAGCACCGGCAACGGCCTGATTTTCGGCACAACCTCGACCAGCGACGGACTGACGGGCGAAGGCACGTACGTGCCCGAACCCGCATCGCTGATGCTGCTGTCGCTGGCCGGACTCCTTATCCGGCGGCGCGGCGCGGCCTGACAAGTCCCACGCCTCTCTGCTTCTCTCCAAGGCTGGCGCAGGCCGGGTATTGCCCCGGTCTGCGCCGTTTGATTTCGGACCGGTTATCGGCGGAGGTCCGCGCTCTTTCCGAACCCGCCGCGCCAAGCGGCGGGCTATTTCGTCCGAACCCGCCGCGCCAAGCGGCGGGGTGACGTCCTCGGCCTGCGCAGCGCCGATCGCTTACGGTCGTCAACCCGCCGTCTTGGCGCGGCGGGTTCGGAAAAGCGGCGCAAAATCGTGTTGATTACCGGGCCGTCGATTCGCTACGCTGGTCTGTGATCACTTCGGTGCGGCGACGTTATTGTGCGCCTGCCGCGACGAGAGGAGGAGAGAGATGAGACGGCTGCCCGCGCTCGCAATTTGTGTGGTAGTTGTTCCAGTCGCCACCGCGGACCTGATGATCCCTGACAGCGGCGCGGGGGACCGCGTCATGCTGTTCAGCGACGTCGACGGCTCGCTGCTCGACCAGAACTGGATCACCGACAGCGGCGCCGTCGGCTGGGCATTTACGACGCCCAAGGAAGCCGCCGTCGTCGGCAGCCAGATCTGGGTCAGCGACCAGGTTACCGACGCCATCCATCGATTCGACGCGAACCGGAACTTCCTGGGCAGCATCACCACGCATCCGGGCGGCGGGACGCTGGATAATGTCCGCGGCTTCGGCGTGGCCAACAACAAGGTCTACCTGACCGTATTCCACGGCACAACGAGCCTGCGCGGCGTGGCCTCCTACGACTCGAGCGGCGCGCCGCTCGGATTCTTCAACGTCAGCGCCAGTTTCTTCGATGCCGAGCCGATCGGTGACGACCTGCTGATTACCAACAGCACCAACAACAACGTCGATCGCTACACCGCCACCGGCACGCCGCTGGCCCCGTTCGCGACCGGCGTGGTTTTCCCGCAGCAGGTCGCGATCCTCGGCGACGGCAGCGTCCTCGCGATCAGCTCGATCGCCTCGCCCGGGATTGAAGGAATCTACCACTACAACGCCGACGGATCGCTTCGCCGCTACATCAACACCGAGCCGGCGAAGATGCAGTTCGGCGAGATGGTCCCGCGCGGGGCGTACGTGCTCGGCAACGGCGACTATCTCTTTTCGACCAGCACCGGCGTCTACAAGTACGATCCCGATTCGGACAGCTTCTCACAGATTCTGGCGGGGGTGGACGCGCAGTACATCAACTTCATCCCTGAGCCGGCTTCGATCGGGATGCTGGGCGCCGCCCTGCTGTTTGCGCGGCGGCGGCGCTGATCCGCCGCGGTTTGGTGCGTTCGCAATAACTGCGCTAAGCCGTTGCGTGAGCGACGTTAGCGTTCCAGATTTCACTTGAAATAGCCGCCCGAACTGTATAGACTTTCCCGAATTCGGCGTGGGCGCTGCGCGCTGCGTGCGCGGTGTTGGCTCTAAGCCGATATCGATGAAGGCCTTACGTTCGCCGGCAGGATCGTCGGCGGCGTGGCGTCAATCAACGCCGGCCTGTGATTCCCAAGGTCGATTGAAAGCCGCAGCGCGGGTGCCCGTTTGGGTACCTCGCTATCGGTGTTCGAATGGCCCGCAGAGAATCGGATCGAGCGACCGTAAGTCTAAACGTGGAAGTCTCTTACAAGGCTGCATGACATGAACCCGCTGGCCAAGCTCCGGAACATCGGAATCTCCGCCCATATCGACTCGGGAAAAACTACTCTCACCGAGCGAATCCTGTTCTACTCCGGCCGCATTCACAAGATGGGCGAGGTCAAGGGCGGCGGCGATGGCGCCACCATGGACCACATGGAGCTTGAGCGCGAGCGCGGCATCACGATCACATCCGCGGCAACGACCGTCGATTGGCTCGATCACCAGATCAACGTTATCGACACGCCCGGCCACGTCGACTTCACCGTCGAAGTCGAACGCTCGCTGCGCGTTTTGGACGGCGCGATCCTCGTCCTCTGCGGCGTCGGCGGCGTGCAGTCGCAGTCGCTCACCGTAGATCGCCAGATGAAGCGCTACGGCGTTCCGCGGATCGCGTTCATCAACAAGCTCGATCGCGTCGGCGCCGACCCGGTGCGTGTCATCCGCGAAATCGAAGAGAAGCTCGGTCTCTCTCCTGTTCCGCTGCAGCTCAACATCGGCGTCGAGGCGGATTTGAAGGGCATCATCGACCTGGTCGCCAACGACGCGGTCTTTTTCGAAGGACCGAAGGGCGAGGATGTTGTCCGCAAGGCTATCCCGGAAGATATGAAGGACGCGGCTGATCGCGCCCGGCACGCGATGCTCGAGACGCTCTCGCTCTACGACGACGAGCTGATGGAACAGCTCCTCGAAGGAAAGGAGCCGCAGGTCGAGCGGATTCACCAGATCATCCGCCGGCTGACCATCTCGCGCGACATCGTCCCGGTGATGATGGGCACCGCCTTCAGGAACAAGGGTGTGCAACTCCTGCTGGACGGCATCGTGCGCTACCTGCCGTCGCCGCTGGATCGCATGTACTACGCCCGCGACAACGACAACGACGGGGCCGAAGTGGCCATGACCGCCGACCCGGACGCGCCGGTGGTGTGCATGGCATTCAAGCTGGTGGATGAGAACTTCGGCCAGCTCACCTACACGCGCGTTTACCAGGGCACGGTGAAGAAAGGCGAGACGCTGACGAACACGCGCTCGCGCCGCTCGGCCCGCGTCGGCCGCATGGTGCGCATGCACGCCAACGACCGCGAAGACGTGGATTCGGCCGGCGCCGGCGACATCATCGCGTTCGTGGGCGTCGATTGCGCCAGCGGCGACACGTTCTGTGACGACAAATTGAACTACTCGCTCGAAAACATCTACACGCCCGAGCCGGTGATTTCGCTCGCCGTCGCGCCGAACAAGGGCGCCGACCGCGACAAGCTCAGCAAGGCGCTGCAGCGTTTCGTCCGCGAAGACCCGACCTTCCACGTCCGCACCGACCACGACACGGGCGAGACGATCATCTCGGGCCTGGGCGAACTGCACCTGGACATCTACGTGGAGCGCATCAAGCGCGAATACGGCTGTGAGCTGACCGCCGGCGCGCCGAAGGTCAATTACAAGGAAGCGCCGACCGTCGTCTCCGAGTTCAACTACAAGCACAAAAAGCAGACCGGCGGCTCGGGTCAGTATGGCCACGTCGTCGGCAAGCTGGAGCCGCTACCGCCGGACGCCGAGCATGATTACGTGTTCGAGAACAAGGTCTTCGGCGGGCGCATCCCGTCTGAGTACATTCCGTCCTGCGACAAGGGCTTCCAGTCGGCCCGGCAGAAAGGCCCGTTGGCGGGTTATGAAGTGGTGCGCACCAAGGTCGTGCTCGAAGACGGCTCATCGCACTCGGTCGACTCGTCCGACATCGCCTTCCAGATCGCCGCGCGGGATGCGTTCAAGGAGGCCTACCTCAAGGCCAAGCCGGCGATCCTCGAGCCGATCATGAAGCTCGAAGTGGAAGTTCCCGCCGATTTCCAGGGGCCGGTCGTTGGTGACATCAACAGCCGCCGCGGCATGATCATGGGTACCGACGCCAAGGCGGATGCGACCATCATCACGGCCGAAGTGCCGCTGTCGGAAATGTTCGGCTACGCCACCGACCTGCGCAGCATGACGCAGGGCCGCGGCACGTTCAGCATGGAGTTCGGCTACTACCGCCAGGCCCCGCGCGACGTGCAGGAAGAGGTCGTGGCGAAGGCGAAGGCGGCGGCGCTGGCGAAGAAGTAACTCTGCGCAGTCCCGCGCGGGCCGACCATATCCGTGCCTGTGGTATGGGCTTCCAGCCCGTACCTACTTGGTCACCGCATACGATTGAGCTCGTCGGTCAGCTCCCCAGGATCACGTCGACAAACGGATTAATGTCCAGCACCGTCACCGCCCCGTCTCCGTCAATGTCGCCGTTCAGAATGTCGCAATCGGGGAAAAAGGCGTGGTATGCCGCCGGGTTGATGATGGCCAGCACATACCAATTGGTGTCAAGCACGTTCACCTCCCTTACCGCGCCGCCGGCTCGCGTCAGATTCGCGTCGCGCGTGCAATCTCGCGCGCTTCGGAGATAATCCGGAGAAGCCGCGTCGCGCGGCGCGATGCGCCCGTAGCTCAGCAGGATAGAGCAGCGGTTTCCTAAACCGCAGGTCGGAGGTTCGAATCCTCTCGGGCGCGTTTGAAGTTTCGTCCGCATTCTGTAGCGTTTTCCCCTTGTTTTTCAGGCTTTCCCGGCCGGTTGTCAATTCGCAATCGCGCTCGTTTTCGTCGCGCCGCGTCGCGCCAGAATGCACCGATTCGCGCCTCAACTGCTGGCAGTATTGCTGATAGCGCGCGTCGCCCGTTTTGGCGTCGTGCGCGTCGCCGATCGGCCGGTCATCCGTCCCGGTCCGCAGCGCCGCCGCTCGCTCCGATTCCGTCCGGTCGGGCGTCAGGGTCGGCAGTGCGTCCAAAGCGCCCGCCAGGTCATGCACGCCCAGCCGCGTGTACGTGTTCAACGTGAGCGACGGGTCGGAGTGCCGGGCGAGCGTCTGCGCGACTTTCACCGACGCCCCGCTCTTGACCAGCAGCGTGATGTAGCTCGTGCGCAGCCCGTGGAAGTCGGCCACGCGGCCCGCAGCGTCGTCCACACTCAGAAATTCGTCGTCGCGCCGTCGGCGTCGCTCGGCGCGGTTCGCCGTTTCGCGAATCCACGCGGCTTTTGCACGGCGCAGGTCCGAGCGGAACATTTCGGCCGTGCGCTCGGGCATCGACGCAAAAACAGGCTCGGCGTCGGGTCGGTTGACAAGCCACGTGCGGAGCGCGTCCGCCAAGTCCCGGCGGATCGGCTGCCGATCCTCGCGCCGCCGCTTGGAGTTCGCCGCCTGTAGCACGATCGCCGGCGGGTCGTCGTCAATCTGAAAGCTCGCGGGCGTCAGGCTGCGCAACTCGCCGGCACGAAAGCCCGTGGACGCCGCAACGAAATACAACCGCGCCCGATCCGGGCCGGACATTCCGTGCCACGTCGGCCCGGCTTCGGCCGCGGCAATCAGCCGGGCGAGTTCGTCGGCGTCCAGCGCCCGCCGCTCATAGCGCCGGTCGGCGTCGGCGTTGTAGCCGCTCAGGTGCGCCAGCGCGTCGGCCCGCGTGCGCCCGTCGCGAAACGCCCAGCGGCTGAATTGCTTGACGGCCCGCAGGTAGTGTTGCCGTGTCTGCGCGCTCGCCTGTAGCTCGCCGATCCGCGCTTGCACGTCCGACGCCGTGATATCCTGCAATCGCTCCACGCCCGCCAGCAGCGCGGCGACGCGCATCGTCAGCGTGGCGACTTGCTTGCCCGTCACGCCGCGCGATTCGAGCGACGCCCGCCAGTTGGCCAGGTGTTCGGCCAGCGGCCGGCGTCCCTCAGCGGTGTAGCGGTCGGTGCGCGCGTCAATCACGCCGTCGCGCCGCAACGCGGTATCGGCCACGTGCTTCGACAGGATTCGCTCCGCCGCGGCCCGGTCGGTCGTGCGCGTGGATTTCTCACGGCGCTTGCCGTCCGCGCCGAACCAGCTCACGCGCCACGGTCCGCCGGTCGTGCGCTTGAACAGTGTCCCGCTTCCGCGGCTGCGCTGCCGTCGCGCCATACGTCACCGTACCTTTCGTCGGGTCGTGCCCGCGGCCTTGCGAGCCGCCGGCGTCGCGTTTCCGCCCGGCTTCACGCGGACCAGCCGGCATTCGACGCCGAGCGCCGCGCAGATACCGTCCGCCGTTTCGACCGTCACGCTTCGCATGTCGCGCATGAAGCGGCCAATCTGTGCCTTGTCGCAGCCGGCCGCGTTCGCAATCGCGACCCACGTCCGGCCGTCCGCCTCAATCGCCCGTCGAAGCGCCATTGTCATCGTCGCTTTCATACCTGATAGAGTAACACGGAATCCGCAGTTGTCAATTGTCGCTTTCGCTTTCCGCTCCCGGCTCGCCGCGCTCCAGGTCGATGATGCGGCCCGTCGCAGGATGCCAGCGCAGTTGAACCACGTTGCCCCGCGACGCCGCTCCGCTGAATCGCGTTTTGAGCGCCCGCAGCTTCACGATGCCCGTCGGCTCGCAGCCGCGGCCGTTGTCGGCTTGCTCGCTATCGACCGCGAAGACGTTTTGTGCGTCGTAGACGATCCGCCCCGCGCCGCGAACGTCGTCAAGAGAGACCGGCGCTTTGTCATCGTCGCCTTTCTTGAAGTTTGCGGCTTTCCGCAGGTCCGCGACGGCCAGCAGCGCCAGATTGTGCGTCCGCGCGATCCGCCGCAACGCCGCGGAGTTCGCACAATCGGCCGTGTACTCGCCAGCGTCATCGGCTTCGGCAGCCAGCAGCCCGATGTAATCGAGAATGAGAATCTTCCAGCCGAAGCGCTTCACGCCGTCGGCCACGACGTCGGCCAAGCGCGAGCGCGTCAGCGGCTCGCCCCAACGGTCATCGTCGCAAAGCGTGAGCGGGAGCCTTTCGAGTTCGGGCAGCGCGGATTGAAACCGTGCGCCGGGTTCGCCGTAGGCGCGGCCGTGCGTGAAAATGGATCGGTAAACGTCGGCCACGTTCGCCGCGATCAGGTGCGCGAGCTCGCGCCGTGACATTTCGAGCGACACGACGCCGACCGGCACGCCCGCGCGCGCCGCGTTCAACGCGACTTGCACCGCCGTTTGTGTTTTCGCGCGGCCCGTCTTGCCAACGAAAAGCGTCACGCCGCCGACGCGCAGCCCGCCGCCGAGCGCGTCGTCAAGCTCGCTGAATCCGGTCCGCACGTGTTCGACCGGCGTCCACGTCGCCGGGTCGTGAAGGATCGCGCCGAGCGTGAACGGCCGCCACGGGTCGCCGCGCTCATATGCCGCGTCAAGCTCCGCCGCGATTTCGGCCGGCTCTTTCCCGTCGCCGATCCGCTCCACGATCAGGTCGCCCACGTCTTTCAACCCGGCCGCCTTGCTCAATCCACAATCGACGATTCGCGCGTCGATGCCCGCGGCCGTGAGCGTTTCGAGCGACTTTGCCGCCCAGCGCCGCCCGGCGTCGTCGTCGTCGGCCACGATCGCCACGGGTCGGCCGTGGACAAGCTCGCCCAGCCCGTCGGGCAGGTCGGCCGATTCGCCGGCGGTAATTCCGATCGCGGCGCGCCCGCACGCCGCGACGGCCAGCGCTTTGAGTTCGCCAGGGCAAAGCCAAACCGGCCCGGCCGCGCCCAGCGCGACGGGAAACAGTTGCCGCGAGTTCACGCCGCGGGGCGTCCAGTAGCTTTTCGGGCCGTCGCCGTCCGGGTCGGCGCGATGCGCCTTGACGGCCACGACACGCCCGGCCGGGTCGGTCACGCCAAACGTCCAGTGCCGCGCGTCCACCGTCACGCCGACGCCGAAGCGCTCCGCCGTCGCCCGGTCGATGCCGCGTGTTGTGAAAAGCCGGTCCAGCGCCGCCGGGTCGCCTTGCAATCGGGTCGCGCAGCTCGCCGCCAGCGCCGCCGGGTCATCCGCGACGCCCCGTCCGTTGCCGCGCACCGCGTCGTCATCGCGCCGCGTCGCGCCACGATGCGCCGTGTTCCGCGACGCGATTAGAGCCGCTTGGCGCGTTTCGGGGGTATCTCGGGTAGGGGCGCGGCCGTTTGCGCGGCGTGGCGCGGCGCTTCCGGGCGATTCTGGCGGGGCGTGGATTCCTAGCTCGGCGAGCGCGTCGCGAAAACCTATCCCGCGAGATCGCCGAATCACGTCGAACACGTCGCCGGTCCGCTTGTCGCCGTTCCACGTGCAAGCTTGGCACGTGAAGTACCAGCGGCCGCGGTGTTCGTGAATCCCGCCGCTCGCGTGCGCGTCGGCGTGAAACGGGCATTTGAGCGACGCCGTGCCGTTCACCGTCGCCCGGGCGTCGGTCAACACCTTGACCAGCGCGGCCCGGTCGGCCCGAATCGCGTCAAGCTTGGCGCGGTCGATGCGGGCCGCGGTCACGATGCACCGCCCTTCGCCCGATCGCCGGGTGTCTGACGGACAAGCTCGGCAATCGAAATCGTCGGCTCGCCCGGCTTCGGCTCTTCGTCCTCTACACGTGGCGCACGTGGCGCTTTTCCCGCGTGAGCGGCGGCGGGTGCCGTCGCCTCTTTCCGAGAGGCGGCGGCGGTCCCGCCTCTCTCTGTAAGAGAGTCTTGGGGCGTTGAACGCCCTTTACCCTTGGGGCGTTGAACGCCCTCTACGGCGCGTGCCCCCGTACGGGGCGTTGAACGCCCTCTACGGCGCAACGCGATTCGCAGCAGCGTCGCCGTCTGCCGCCCTCCGACCTTGACCGGCACGTGAACGCGGTCAATCCAGCCCGCCGATTCCAGCAGCGTCAGCGCTGCGGATACGCTCTTGAAGTTCGCCCCGGATCGCTGCGAAAGCTCGTCGCGCGTCGGCGTCACGACGGCCGACTTCCGCTCTTCGGCCATGTCGGCCAGTGCGAACCAAACGGCCACGGCGCAGGGGCGGCGCTTGTAGACGGCCGCGAGCGTCATCACGTGTCGCCGCCGACGTTTCATCGGTCCGCCCCCTCTTGCTTGTCGGCTTGCTTGCGAAGCGTGCGGACGCGCACCGCTCGCAGCCCGAAGTTGCGAAGTAGTCGCTTGAGCGCGACGCGCAGCCGATACACTGGATCGCGACCGAAAACATCGACGCCCGCCGGCTCGGCTCGGAGTTCCAAGAGAAAATCAGGGCCGCGCCGTTTCATCCGCCGCCCCCGATCCGCGCGAACAGCGCGACGCACGCTTCGCAGAAGCGAAGCGGCAAGTCGTATGCCGCCAGGTCGCGCCAGCGCCGCCAGCGCCCGCAGACACCGCAGCGGAAATCGCGCGGCTTGCGGCGCGCCTTGAAGCGCGCGGCGCAACGCGGTATGCTAGGAAAGCTCGAAAGCATTGATTCTCTCGATCGCGCCCCGCTCGCAACGGGGCGTTTCGTTTTCACCGGCCGCGCGCCGCCTGCCGCTCCAGGAAGTCGCGCAGCTCGTCCACGCGGTAGCGCACGGCGCGGCCGATCCGAACGCACCGGATCGCGCCGCAGTTCGTGAGTTCCCACAATTTCCGAACGCCGATTCCGAGCGCTTCGGCCGCCTCGCGCGGTCGCAGCGCAAGCCGCGGCGTCGCGTCGGGTTCGGGCGGGAGCGAAGCGAGGCGTGCGTTATCGGTTCGCATCGGCCGCCCCCTTCTCCGCCATTCCCGTGGCGGATGCGGCGTCAAGCGCGCGTCGGCGTGCCTGCCGCCGCGCCACGCGGAGCATCGCTTTCAGTTCGTCGGCCCGCGCAAGCGTCCGATCAAGCTCGCGCTCAATGTCGGCGGGAGCCGGAAGGTTCGGAAGTCGAATGTTGCGTTTCATGCCCCCTTTGTAGACAGGTCCGCCGCCGGTGTCATATGGCAAACAATGTCAGAGTATGGCAGAGAATGTCAGGTGTAGCGCGTGCTACAGTTCGATGCGATACCCTTCGCGCCCGCCCTTGCGCGATGGTCGCTTGACAAGCTCCTGAATCGGCTTCGGCAAGCGCTTATAGATTCGGTCGGGCCGTTCCATCTTCCCGGCCAGTACATTCGCGAGCATGGGCTTTCCATTGCGTTCAAGCAGGGCTTGCAGAAACTTCCCATCGTCCGTGCCGCGGAGCGAAAATCGCTTGCCGTCCAGAATTGCAATCGCCCCGTCGCCGTCGGCTTCGACGCACAGCCGCGGCGCTTTGCCGGGCGCTGCGGCGGGAAGCGGAGTCGCAGCATCGGCCACGCGCAAGATAGCATCTTCGACTTCACGTTGTCGTTTGGCTTTCGCGGCGTTCATGGCGTCGATTCTGTCGCAAATGTCCGCAGCTTCAGCTATCTGCCGGGCGTGGGTCGCGCGAATGGTATCCGCCAGCCCGTTTGTCCCTTGTGGTAGCTGCTCTCGAATGAATGCTTGCAGGTCGTCAAACGTGAAATCTGGCATGATGCACCATCTAATCGGGATGCCGCACAACGCGACGCGGCCAATGGTGCAAAGCCGCGCGCGTCGTGCCGCTCGGCGGGCAATTACTCCGCCGATCCCGATGCCGCGATGCTACTGCGGTACGCCCCGCGGTCAAGCCGAATCTGGCTTCCCCCGCTGCGCCTCGCGCGCTCCCTCTTCCCGTCGCCAGCGTACGAAATCGTCCGCGTCGTTGTCCTGAATCGCGTCAAGCGCGACACGATCCATTTGTGCCCGTTCGGCGTCGGCCGCTCTTGGCGGTTGCTCCGATTCCCACTGCCTACGTTCGTCGAACGTCGCTGGTCGTGCCTTGCCGGTTGCGAGCGTTTCGCTGCAGCGCGTGCAGCGTATTTCGCGCGGCCCAGCGGCGAAGACTTGCGCCTGTCCGCAAACCGGGCAGAACAACACGACGATCGTTCCTGCGGTCGGCGGCGCGGCCGCCCGCGGGATAGGCCGTGTCCGTGAAGCGGGTGGAGCCGGCGCGCTTGCACGCTCGCGAAGTGCATCAAGCTCGCTCGCAACTCTGCCCGATGCGGGTGAAAGCGGCGCGCCGATTTCGCGAGGATACGCGGGCGGCGGAGCGGTTAGGCTCCAAACCAGCGCGACAACCCAGCCGACAAACGACCATCCAAGCAGCAGATTCAGCGCAAATATCGCCGTCGTGTTGTAGTGGTTTCGGTGGACCGCGACGATTGTCGGCAAGAAGTAGACGAACAACCCGATGATAACGAGTGCGCAGCCGAACAGGCCGAGCATTTCCACGGCAGTCGCTCCACGGGAGTGCCAACGTCCGATTCGCGGTGCGACGGAGATGCTTTGCGCGCCGCAAGAATCACGACAAACGTCATTCTACGATTCTGATCGCCCGGAAGGAAGCGCATCGTCCGATGGTGCGGTCGCTTCGCGCTCGCGCCGCATCGTTTCCAGCCGGCGCATCCCCGCATCGTCCCCGTCGAGGAATGCCGCAATGACGGCTTCGCGCGGCAGTCCCACAAATGGCGATGGGCTGTCCGGGAATGCCGATTCGACTCGCTCCGCCCCCAGCGACGCCGCCCCGACCGTCCGCAGCGTCATGTCGGCCAGCATTGCGGCAAGCTCGCGGCGTGCTTCGGGTGAGTCTGCGCGCCCGCTCCGCTCGCGTGCGGTCAGCTTGGCGTCAAGCCGCGTCAGTCGATTGTGCACGGTCATGCGTGATGCTCCCGTCCAGTGCGGCCGCCCGCGCTTCGAGCGATTCCAGGCGTTCAATCAGGTCCGCTTCGACCGGACGCCCCAACGTGTATCCCAGCAGCACGCGAGCCGCCAGCGTGTCGCCTTCGCGTGCCTTGGCAACTAGCCCCTTCGCAATCGCCCGAATGTCGCGCACAGTGACGGCTTCAATCAGCGCCGCCCGCAGCTTGGCAACGGCCGGCCCGAGCGGATTCCCCGGTCCGCCCGGATTGCCCGTCGCGAACCGCCCGCGCCCGTCGCGTCCGCCCCCACTAACCGGGCCAACCGCGCCCCCGCCGTCATCGCCGTTTGTTGACGGTGCGGTCATCGGTCCCTCTTGCCCGTCACGTCGCCGGCCCCCGCCGCCCGGATCAGCGCCAGGGCAGCCGCTCGAATCGCCGCCGGCAGCGTCGGCCACGCCCGCGCCACTTCGGCAAGCTCCGGGTCGGTCGGCGTCCGGTCGGCAAGCTCCCGGTCTTCGGGCGTCGGGCCGGCGTTTGTCGGCGTCCGGTTCGGGGCGTCGGAGCCGCTCCGGGGCGCGTGGGGAATTGCTGATTCCGGGCGCGTACTGCTGGCACTACTGCTGATAGCGCCGCCGGGCGTGTTGTAAGTGTTGTCCGCAGCGTCGCTTGCGGAATCGAGCAGCGGTTTCCTAAACCGCAGGTCGTAGGTTCGAATCCTATCGGGCGCGTTTTCGTCTTCTGCCGTGTTCCGCCGGCGAGGAGCGCTAAAAAGCGCGATCACCCCGCGCCCCCCTACTTGCTCTTCAGCGCGCTCGACTCCGTCGCCTCGATCAGCGTCACCGCGCGAACGTTCACCGGCCGCAGCGGACGGTCGCGGCGGTCGGTCGGGACGCCGCCGATCTGCAGCAGCGTGCGCAGGCTCTCGTCGTCTTTCGCCCGGCCGATGACCGAGTACTGCCCGTCGAGGTCCGGCAGCCGCGCCAAGGCGATGAAGAACTGGCAACTGGCCGAGTCCGGCTCGGACGGCTTGCGCGCCATGGCGAGCGTTCCGAAGTCCACCTTGTAGTCGTGAAATTCCGCCGGGACGGTCTGGCCGTCGGGCCGCAGGCCCTTGCCGTCGCCCTTGGGGTCGCCGCCCTGCACGAGGAAATTCGGCACGATGCGGTGGAACGTCTTGCCGTCGTAGAAACCGCCGCGGGCCAGGTCGAGAAAATTCTCCACGTTGCGCGGCGCCTGCTCGTACATCAACTCGAATGTCACCTTGCCCAGGTCGGTGATGATCACGACATCCTTGCGCGTGTCGATGCGAAAAGTCGCGACGCCCGGACCGCTGCGCGTCGCCAACGGCCGCCATTCCACCCGGTACACGCCGGGATGCCGCACGTCGCCGATAGCGGCCAGATCCACCTCCGCCCCGACACAGCCGCGCGGCGCAAGGCGGAGCGACCCGGGGCGCGGCGAAGGCGAAGGCGCCGGCGCGACGGCGACGAGCTTGTCCTGCTCCAGGCCGACATGCAGACAGGGCTTTCCCGGCGCACCGGTGACCAGTGACATCGGCAGGCCGATTGAATCCGCCGCCGGCGACAGATCGTCGACCGGGATTTCGATCGCCTGGTCGCTGGAGTTGATCAGCGCGAAGCGCAGCCAGATCGGCCGGCCGGGCGCGGTCAGGCCGCGGAGTGGCGTGACTTCGAGGCGAACGGCGTCGGTGAGCGCCGCCCGGGAGGGGTCGACTTCCTGCGCATGCAGAAGCGCGCTTCCCGCCAGCAACCCGTGGACCGCGAGGGAAAGAAGGCCGATGCGCTGGCGGCGAACTGTTCTCAACATGCACCTTGTACCGGCGAGGATCGCCCTGGTTTCAGATCGGCAGCGTAGCAGACCGCAACTGCGCCGTTCGAACCCCACGCCGGCCGTCGACGGCCGGAGCGTCTTCGCGCTGGTGGCGGCGCGGCGACTACGGCCGGCACGGGGGTCGGCCGCTACCAAGCGAAAGCCCGGACGAACCCGCTCCCTCACGGTCGCGGCTCGGAAACACGGCACAGGGGCCGGCCGCTACCGTCAGACCAGCGCCCGCAATTCCAAGTGTAGCACATCGGGCAGGGCGCGAATAGCGTCGAGCGCCTCGCGGCTGGGCCGCTCGTCAATCGCGATGATGCAGGAAGCCGCCTTCGCGCCGGTGAAGACGCGGCTGGTGATCTCCTCCGCGTTAATGCCGTCTGCGCGAATCGCGTCCAGGATCGAGGCCATCACGCCCACCTGATCGCGCACGCGCAGCACCAGTTGCCAGGTTGCGGGCGTGCGGTCCAGCAGGTTCAGGCAGTTGGCGCACTCTCCGGACACGAGGAACTTGCGGATCACGCGAACGGCCTCGGCGGCGGTGGCGTCCCGGGCCTGGTCCGTGAGGGCCCCGATGTGCTGCGTGCCGATCACCCCCGGCAGGGCCAGGAGCGAACTGGTGAAGCGCGCCACGTCGGCGGTTGGTTCGGCGGCGTGGCTGTCGATCGCAACGCGGAGATGTCGCGTGCGGACAGCCTCCGCCAAGGCCGCTGCATCAACGACGCCGGGCGGCCCGAGGTGCACAAACGCAGCGCCGGGTCGCATGGCAGCCAGGAACTCCGCATCGACGATGACTTCGTCGTGGCCTTCCACGGCCGGCATCAGCATCACCGCATCGCTGCCGCCGGCCAGCTCGCGGGGCCAGTTGCAGTGCTCAATCTCGCTGTCGTGTGCGTCGGCGACGTTGCCGCCGGATTCCCAGGCGATCACGTTCATGCCAAAGCCGTGCGCCCGCTGCGCCGTCATTCGCCCGGCGGCCCCGTAGCCCAGCAGGCCGAGCGTCCGTCCGCAGAGGCCGCGAGCGGCCGCCAGCTCAGCCCGGCTCCAGCGGCCTTCGCGCAGCGCGAGCGTGTTCTCGACGATGCGCCGGTCGAGCGCGATCAGCAGCCCCAACCCCAGCTCCGCGACCGCCGTCGCGTGCTGTTCGTTGCAGTCGGCCACGAAAACGCCCTGCGCCGAGGCTTCTTCGACCGCGATATTGGCCGGCCCCGCCCCCCGACGCACGATCAGTTGCAGCGAATGTGCGGAGGAAATCAGGTCAGCCGAGACGCGGCCGGAACCGACGACGAGAATGCCCGTGTCCGCCAGCGCCATCCGCAGGGCGTCGGCGGCGAGGTTCGGCTTGTAGACGGTTTCGCACCCCAGCGCTCGAAGCTGGTCCAGCGCGAAATCCGGCATCTCGCAGATGACGAGGATTTTCATAAGCTGCTCGCGGAGTGTACGCGATGCGGCGCGGCTTTTCACGCCTGATCGCTTGGGGGGTACTGGTCAAGTTTGAACCCGGCGCGGGGAGCATCGGCGTCCCGCCAGTGCGAGTGCAGAATTGCACCGGCGGGACGCCGATGCTCCCCGCAAACTTGACCAGTACTGTTTGGGGGACCGGCTTCCGGCCGGCCTCGTTCCGGGCGAAGCGGCAAAGACCGGCCAGAGGCCGGTCCCCCACGCTCGCAATTCGCGCGTCTTTGCAGTCCCATAACGACGACAGAGAGATGCGCTCCCGCGTTTCGACTGGAATTCGGCGCCCATTTCGTTACTATTACTCGCGATGTGGAGGGCGGCCGATGCTGGGATGCGGGTCGGAATACGGAATCCACAGGATGGGTTATAGCGTAACGAGGGTGCCCCGACGCCACGCGGTGTGAGCGAGCGGCGCACGAGTCCACAATCCAATCGAGGTCTGACAAATGAAGAAACTGGCTTCTGCTCTCCTGCTGTGCGCCTTTTTTGCCGGCGCCAGCGCGCTCGCGGGTGACAAATGTTGCGCCAAACCTGGTGAGGCGAAAGCCGGCGAGGCCAAGGCTGGCGAGGCCAAGAAGTGCTGCGCGTCGGCCGGCGAGAAGGCCGGCTGCACGTCGGGCGACAAGGGTAACGTCGCCAAGACCGGCGCGTCCGAAGGCGGCGCGTCCTGCCATGCCGGCGACAAGACTGCGGCCGGCGACAAGGCCAAGTGCTCGGCCGGTTCGGCCAGCGCGGGCTGCAGTGACATGCCCTGCATCAAGTACGTCGTCGGCGAGAAGAGCACCTGCTGCCCGGATGAAGCCAACAAGCTCGCCAACGGCGACCAGAAGCTGATCAAGTACATCGTCGCCGAGAAGAGCTACAGCGACGAAGCCGAAGCCGGCAAGGCCTACGCTGACGTCCTGAACAAGCACCTCGAGAGCATGATGCAGGTCAAGTTCGCGGTCGGCGACGAGTGCGTGGCCTGCCCGATGACGGCCAAGGAGCTGGCCACCAAGAATAACAAGAAGGTCATATACCGCGTGGCCAAGTTCGACTTCGCCGAGCAGGCCAAGGCCGAAGAGGCCATCAAGCACGCCAAGGCGGCGGCTGAGAAGGTCTCGATGAAGATGATGGTCGGCGACAAGTGCGTCGGCTGCCCGGTCGAGGCCAAGCAGGTCGCTGAGAAGGAAGGCAAGAAGGTCGAGTACGTGGTCGGCGAGAAACGCAGCTGCTGCGAGACCATGGGCAATGTCGAGCTGGCGAAGGCCCGCATCATGGCGGCCGTCAAGGCCCTTGAGGCGGATGCCAACCCCGGCGCCTAATCTCCCTAGGTGACGCGAGGAAAGTCCCGCTCAGCGAGACGCAGCGGGCCGCACCGGAATCACGAGCCGGTGCGACACACGAGTCTTTCGTGGCGCTAGAGGCAGGCCGAGGCCGGAAGTCGAGAGACTCCCGGCTTCGGCCGTTCTATTGGGATGCCGATAGGACAAGCCAGTGGGCGTCGGGTGCGGCGGCTGCGATGCCGATCCCGCGCCCTGCCGGCGATCACAAGGAGTCGAGCATGTTCTGGGCAGCTTTTGCAGCAGTGCTGGCGGCGATGTTCGGAGCGCTATTTGTCTGGGGACCGACCGAGCCGACGGTCTAACTGGCGGGGAACGCAGTTGGGAAGTACGGATGTCTGGCCTGTGAGTTTGTTCGGGTGGAACGGGCATCTTGCCCGTTCCTGAGACCGCAGGGACGGGCGAGACGCCCGTCCCACCCACATATTCACTGGCTCTCCGGCCCCCGTCCGCGCGGGCGGGATGCGCGCACTCCCTGAACAAATAGCGAGACGCTAGTCGTCATCGCGGCGCCAGTCGTCGTCATCTCGATCGTCGTCGTCAAATCCGAACAGCCGGTCGAAGAAACTCCCCTCTCCGTCACCGTCAAAGTGCGGAAATGACCCCGGCAGGTTGACCTGCGCATAGCCCGGAACGGGCACCAGCACCGTGCAGCCCTGATACAGCGTTCCCGCCAGCAGCACCGGGCCCAGCACCGCCAGTCTTCGTGTCAAGCGATTCATCGTCACTCCTTGCCCACGCCGTCCGGCGGCGGGCCACCGTTCCGGACCACTCGTGCCCAGACACGCGCCGCCAGATGCCGTTAGTGTAGCGGCCGCGACGGTCGAGTGTCGGATTCCGTGAGATTCTGTGGGCGGACCGGCGCCGCATGCTATGATGGAATCGGCATTGGGGATCGCAACGTGTGCCGGCCCGGGACCGAAGGCGACGCCTGAGTATGCGGCGTCGCCTTCCTGCCGCCCTTTCCGCGTGGTCTACGGATCAGGGACCGATCCAGGTGTCGGGAAGTGTCGGGAAAACTTCCGGCCGCGGGGCCGCGCCACTACCTTTCCCGCATGAATACGAAACGAACGCGATCGCGGCTGCCGTTCCTGGGCGTCTTCATCGGGTCCGCCATAGCCCTCAGCAACGCCGACTCGATCCAAGACGACGTGAAAGAGCACATCCGCCGGCGCGTCGACGACGGCGGCGCTGCGGGAATCGTGCTCGGCGTCGTCACGCCGGGCGGGACCGATTTTTTCTGCTACGGCGTCACGGCCAGGGACGGGGCGAAACTTGACGCGGACTCTGTTTTTGAGATCGGCTCGATCAGCAAGGTTTTCACGTCGATGCTGCTGGCGGACGCGGTTCTCGCGGGCCGGCTGAAGCTGGACGATCCGGCGGCGAGCCTCCTGCCGGCTTCCGTCAAGACGCCGCAGAAGGACGACACGACGATCACGCTGGAGCATTTGGCGTCGCACCGTTCCGGCCTGCCGCGCATGCCCGACAATTTCGCGCCGAAGGATGAGTCGAACCCCTACGCGGACTACGGAAAAGAGCAGCTATACGAGTTTCTAAACGGGTGCAAGCTGGTATCGGCGCCGGGCGAGAAGTACGCGTATTCCAACCTTGGCGCCGGGCTGCTCGGACATGTCCTCTGCCTGAAATCGGCGAAGACCTACGATGACCTGCTGGCCCAGACCATCTGCGGGCCGGCGGGCATGAAGCACACGGCCTGCAAGCTCTCCGCGGACATGAAGAACCACCTGGCGCTTGGCCATTCGGGCGGCAAGGCGGTTTCAAACTGGGATCTCGATTGCCTCGAAGGCGCCGGCGGCATTCGCTCCACGGCGCGCGACATGGCCGCTTTCGTGAAGGCCTGCATGCTCAGCGACGGCAAGCTCGCTGCGCTGGTCGCCCGGTGCGTCGAGAAACGCTATCCGGCCGGCGGCGACAAGATGGACATCGGCCTGGGCTGGCATATCGACAAGCGCTACGAACAGGAAACCACGTGGCACAACGGCGGAACCGGCGGCTATCACAGCTATTGCGGCTTCCGCGCCGATCGCAAGCTGGGCGTCGTGGTGCTCACCAACTGTGACGAGGATATCGACGACATCGGCGAGCACGTCCTGAGCGCCGCCGCGCCGCTGAGCAAGATCCGCCGCGTGCTGTGGCTCGAACCAGCCAAGCTGGACGAATATGTCGGATACTACGAGCTGCGGCGGGGCGTACTGCTGCACGTCGCCCGCGACGGCGCCGGTCTCACGGCACAACTGACGGGTCAGGAGGCCGTTCCGCTGCTGGCCGAGGCGGAAGACCGACTCTTCGTGAAGGTCGTCGACGCGCAGCTTTCGTTCGCGCGCGGGGACGACGGCAAGGTGAAGTCGGCCACGCTGCACCAGGGCGGCCGCGATCAGGAGGCCCGGCGGCTGGCCAAGGAGGAGGAACCCAGGCCGCGGACGGAAGTGGCGGTCGACCCGAAAATCCTGGCCGAGTACGTCGGGAAATACGCGCTCGGGCCGGCGACATTTGACATCAAGCTGTCGGACGGAAAGCTGACCGCGCAGCTCACCGGCCAGCGGCGTTTTCCCGTTTTCGCGGAATCGGAAACGAAGTTCTACTACAAGGTCGTCGACGCTCAGCTCACGTTTGTGCGCGACGACGCGGGCAAGGTGGCCGCGCTCATTCTGCATCAGAACGGGATGGACCAGCGGGCGGAGCGCGTGGACTGAAATCCGCGTGCGCGAGTCGGCGACACGTTTCAGAACGCGAAGCGCCAGCGAGCGCCCACGCGACGCGCGCTCGCTTGCGCTTCGCGTTCCCGACGGCGGCGCGGAACTGTACGCCGCCGCCGGAGCGGTACAAGTCCGGCCGATTTCTGTAACGCGGCAATACTCGCCGCGCCAGCCGAGAATTCATTGACGCTGACGCCGGCGTCAGGATGGTGCGGGAATCCGTTCTCGCTGGTGCGAGAATCCTTTCTCGCTCTCGCTGGTGCGAGAATCCTTTCTCGCACACTCACCGAAAACCCCACTGGAGAACCCGCACGATGCTGACGCTCCAGAATATCCGCAAGCAGTTCGGCAAGACCGTGGCGGTCGACGACCTCTCGCTTTCGATCAAGCGCGGCGAGATTTTCGGCCTGCTCGGCCCCAATGGCGCTGGAAAATCGACCACTGTCAGATGCTGCTGGCGACGCTGGGAACGACCGAGCAATCCGCGGGCGGCATTGCCTGGGCCGTGCTGACGATGCTCGCCATGATCGGCGGCGGAATGGTGCCCACCTTCGTGATGCCGCCGTGGATGAAGTCGCTCTCGGGCGTCAGTCCGATCAGTTGGGCGATTCTGGCGTTCGAAGGCGGCATCTGGCGTGATTTCACGCCGATGATGATGGTTCAGCCCTGCGCGATTCTGCTGGCGGTGGGGGCGGGGTGTTTCGTGCTGGGGATGAGATTGATGAAGTGGAGCGAAGCGTAAGCGGAGAACGCCGAGAAAAGCGGGGCAAGACCAGGGATTGCGGGCATCCGAGCCTAAGCGCTTTTTCGGGTGGAACGGGCATCTTGCCCGTTCCTGGTGCGGCCGGGACGGGCGAGACGCCCGTCCCACACAATTCTCTCCCAAGCTCTGAGCGCCGTTCCACCCACGGCCTCCTACGGCCTGTCGCCGTAGATCGCCTCGTCCCGCAGCTCAACCGCGCGATCGACGACATCCGCCACGGCCGGCTGCGACGCCGGTGCCAGCGTCAGCCGCGGAACGCTGCGCTCGTCGCGAATCGTGCCGGGCGTCAGAAGCTCGGCGAAGAAATCAATCGGCGGCCACTGGTACCATGGCGCGTCCACTTTGTAGTGCGTCTTGAGCGTCTCGTAGCCTTTCTTGCGGACGATGATGTCGTAGTCGCCGTACCAGGTGAATGAGAACTTCACCGGGCTGAGGCCCACCTCTTCGTCGTTGATCAACACGGTCGCCCCCGGCGGCTCGGTTTCCACCTTCATAATCCGTTCGACGCAGCCGCAGACGCCGCCGAGCGTGATCGCCGCGACCATCGTCAGACAGAATCGAGCTCTCATGGGCAGGGATTGTAGCCGGGCCGCGGCGACGCGGTAGGCCCGGCCAAAACCCCGACGCGGCGAGTGTGCCCAGGAATCCGGGCAAACCCGCTCTGGCCTGTCCGAACCCGACGCGCCAAGCGGCGGGGTGACGTCCGAGCGCGTTCGCGGCAGCGCGTCATAGATTGACGCTGAGCGCCGCGCGCACCTCGACCCGCCGCTTGGCGCGGCGGGTTCGGAAAGACAAGCCGCCCGCCCGGAAAAATGGGGACGCCCGCCGTGGCGCGGGGCCGACGCAGCATCAACTATTCGCGGACGCGCGGCGCGATCCCTCCGACGCGCGGCCGCTGCCTTGCTCACGGCACAGTGAAGTCGCTCCGCGACCGCGACGAAGTAACTCTGCGTATTTGCACGAGGCGCGCGGTCCGCGCGCGGCGGCGCCTGCAGTTGCATGCATGATCGGACGGTCGGCGCTTGCCCCTTGTTTTGCAAAAGACCGAAGCGGTTTGGACTATTTTCATTGACGGCGTCGCGAGCTGTCGTCGGTGCGCCAGCGGCGCGGGAGCCGACCGACATCAGACCTTGGATGAGGGTCACCGCATGCAAGCAGTACTGGACCTGAGCCCCCGCCAGACCACGCGCGTGCTCGAGCAGGCGGTGCGGCTGCGCAGCACATTGCAGATCGAGCCGCGCGTCTGGACCGGCAGCGAGTCGGTCTGGGCCATCCTGGAGCAGCGCGACGGCCGGCTGCTGCGGGCCGCGCTGCGCGAGCCGGTCCGCGAGTGGCCGCTGGCTTCGCTGGTCGGCAGCGCCTGCGACGTCCGCATGCTGCTCGACGGAGACATGTACATCTTTTCCACGCATGTCGTCGAGGCGTCCGACGCCACCGTCCCCCACCGCATCGCCCTGGAGCTGCCCGCCGGCGTCGTCGTCGCCAATCGCCGCCGATTCTCGCGGCGGGCGCCGCGCCAGCCGCTCGAAGTGCGCGTCTGGCCGGCGGAGTCGGAGCTGCCGCTGATCTGCCAGGTGCAGAATCTCGGCAGCGAGGGCGTCGCCTGTTGCGGAGCCGCGGCGGACCTGGACGAAGCGCTCTTCGTGGGCGACCGCGTGCGCGTCGCGTTCGAGTTCGCCTGGTCCGGCGAGACGTTCGAGCTGCCCGCGACGCTGTGCACCAAGGCGAACCAGCGCGGCAGCGATCAGCAGGCGCTCGGCATTGAATTCGCGCCCGATCCGGGCGACGGGCAGCAGGCCGACCTGCTGCTCCGGCTGCGCACGATACTCAACGACGATCTGGAAAACTTCGTAGACCTGGAGGGCGGGGCATGAGACCGCGACGGATATCTTCCTGCGACCACGAAATCGAGCTGTTTGACGAGGCCATTCGCGAACACGCCCTGGCCGTCGTCACCGCGCATGACGGCGCCACCTGGCACACGTTCAAGTCGCGCTTCCTCGAACGCGACCCGAAGCGCCAGTTCTTTGTGCTCGACTACCAGTCGGTCACAGGACAACCGCTGCCCGAGTTGCTCACCGGTCAGTTCGTGGGCGTCACCTTCCGCAGCCGCAGCCGGAAAATCCTCTTTTCGACCTGCGTCGAGGCCAAGGGGCACTACGTGCTCGATGCCAAGACCAGCGTCGCCGCCGTCCGCTACCGCTGGCCGGAGTCGGTCACGGAAATGCAGCGCCGCGCGTATTACCGCACCCCCATACCAGCGCCACAGGCCGTCCCCGCCACGCTCTGGGCAGGTGGGCTGGCGGCCCGCGGCGGCGGCGGCGCGCTGCCGGCGGACGCGACGCACGGGCAGCTCGCGGATATCTCCTGCGGCGGCGCGATGGTGCGGCTGAACGCGCTGCAGGCGCCGAGCTGGACCGAGGAACAGGTGTTGGGGGTCGAGCTTCATCTGCCCGACAGCAAGGGACCGGTCGCGGTGGACTGCTACTTCCGCGGTGTGCGCGCGGACGGGCAAGGCCAGACCGCGGTCGCGATTCAGTTTGTCGGGCTGGAAATGTCGGTGGATGGCAGGCTGGTGCTGGAGCGGCTCGTCAACTGCGTGCAGCGCTTCGGGCGAATGGCGATGCCGATGGTCGATTCGCGCCTGCGGTCTACCGGGTAGGGACCGAGCCGGTCGGGGAGCGGGGGCGTCCGGCCCGGCGTGACGTGGGCCCGAGAGTTCGTGAACATTCGGGTGGGACGGGGGTCTGCCCGTCCCCGCGGACTCAGGGACTGGCGAGACGCCCGCTCCATCCGAATAAGGTCACACGCTCAGACCTCACGCTCCCCACGATCCGACCATTACCCCACCATTCCCCAGCACATCGCCGAATTCCAGTTGACTTCCTTCCTGCAGCCGATAGATTGAGAGTATCGGCGCTTGCCGCCCAGGCGCTGACGGCGAGTCCGTCGGCCCAGAGGGCGCAAGAACCGCGCCGACCAGGCATCAGGGATCGTTTTTGCCGATGAACTTACACGCCCGCCCGTCCGGCTCGCTCCTGTCATGAGGCGCCTGTCCCCATGATTCGAGTGAAGCTCCCGGACGGAAAAGTCGTTGAACATCCCGATGGCGTCACCGTGGCGGACGTGCTGCGCGCCATCGGACCAAGATTGGCCCGTGACGCGCTGGCCGCCGTCGTCGACGGCGCGACCGTTGATCTCGCCGCGCGCCTGACGAAGCCGGACGTGTCGCTCTCGGCCCTGCTGCCGGGAAACGCCGACGCGCTTCCCGTGATGCGGCACAGCGCGGCACACGTCATGGCTGAGGCCATCTGCTCGCTCTGGCCGCAGACCAAGCTGGTCTACGGTCCGCCGGTCGAGAACGGCTTTTACTACGACATCGACCTGGATCACAACCTGACGCCCGAGGATTTCGTCGCCATCGAAAGGAAGATGGCGGAGATCGTGGCCCAGGACCGCCCCTTCACGCGTTACGAGATGTCGCGCGCCGAAGGCATGACGAAGCTGCAGCGCGAGGGGAACGAATACAAGATCGACAACGCCGAGCGGGCCGAAGGCGATGTGCTCAGCTTTTACGTCACCGGCACGCGCGACTCGGGCTGCTGGGAGGATCTCTGCCGCGGGCCGCACGTGCCCAGCAGCGGGCGCATCGGCGCCTTCAAGCTCATGCAGGTGGCCGGGGCCTATCACCACGGCGACGCCAGCAAGAAGATGCTGCAGCGTGTCTACGGCACGGCCTGGGCGACGAAAAAAGACCTCGACGCGCACCTGACGCAGCTTGAAGAGGCCCGCAAGCGCGATCATCGCAGGATCGGGCCGGAGCTGGGTCTGTTCGCGGTGGACAGCCTGGTGGGCACCGGGCTGATCCTCTGGAAGCCGCGCGGCGCAGTCGTGCGATACTGCCTCGAGTCGTTCATCCGCGAGGAGCTGATCCGCCGCGGCTATCAGCCGGTGTATACGCCGCACATCGGCAGGCTCGAGCTCTATCGCACGAGCGGTCATTTTCCGTATTACAAGGACTCGCAGTACCCGCCGCTGTATGAGAGCGACCGCGCCCGCG